>NZ_LDRU01000122.1 GCF_001476285.1 Microbacterium testaceum
TAGGCGGGGGTGGTGGGGGCCTCGGTAGCCATGTCGGTGCCTTTCACGTGTTGTGCCCGGCGGGGCCGGGGTAAGCGATTTGGCCTACGTGGATAAGACGTACCGGGTGCGGGAAACGTCACGCGGGGATTGAAAAAATCTCGGAATTCTGTATTCGCATGAATGCGAAAGCCTGAAATCCGCGTCATCTCGCCGGTGTGCGCGCTCCCACACGTCGTGCCTCGGTGCGGGTGCAGGACCCATGCTCGATGTCTCGTCACGCGCGCCCCACCCGTTCCCACGGACCCCACCGATCATGCAGATGGACCGCATCGCCGCCCCGTGCCACGATCCCCCGGCGTACGCTCGACGCATGTCCCCCTCTTGCTCGCGGCGGCACTGACGTGGGTCGCCTGACCGCCTCCCGCCGGGTCACTCGCATCACCCTCGACGGGGTCAACCGTCAGAGACCGGATGCCATCGCCGTCGAGGAACCGCTCGAGATCCGCGTCGCGGGCTCACCGCTCGCGGTGACCATGCGTACCCCCGGGCATGACGTCGAGCTCGCGGCCGGCTTCCTGGTGTCGGAGGGGGTGATCAGCCGCGGCGACCAGTTCGCCCGCGCGATCCACTGCGGCGGGCCGGGCACGGGCGGCGCCGACGGAAACACCTACAACGTGCTCGACCTCACGCTCGCGCCCGGGGTCGCGCTCCCCTCGCCCGACATCGCCCGCTCGTTCTACACGACGAGCTCGTGCGGGGTGTGCGGAACCGCGTCGATCGAGGCGGTCGAGAAGGTGTCGACGTATGACGTGTCGACCGACGAGGTCCGCGTCGACGCCCGCGACGTCGCGGCGTTCCCCGATCGCCTGCGCGAGGGGCAGAAAGTGTTCGACAAGACCGGCGGACTGCACGGCGCGGCCCTGTTCGACATCGCCTCGGGTGACATGCTGGTCGTCCGCGAAGACGTCGGTCGCCACAACGCGGTCGACAAGGTCGTCGGGTGGGCGCTGTTGAACGACCGGCTCCCCCTGCGGGGCACCGTGCTGCAGGTGTCGGGTCGCGTGAGCTTCGAGCTCGTGCAGAAGGCCGTGATGGCCGGCATCCCGATGCTGTCGGCGGTCTCGGCGCCGTCGTCGCTGGCCATCGAGCTGGCCGAACGCGCGGGGCTCACCCTCGCCGCCTTCGTGCGCGGGGGCAGCATGAACCTGTACTCCCGGGCGGACCGAATCACGGTTCCCTCCACCGACGCGCCCACAACCCCCTCTGCCGCAGAGCCGTCGAGCGTACGCTGACGAAGAGCGCGGGACGGGTGGATGCCACCGCCCCGGCACCGAATACCACGGAGGGTGAGCATGGGTGAATCTTTCGGCCTGATGACCGAGAAGCCCCGTCAGGGAGGCCTCGGACCAGTCGTCACGGGCGACTGGTCGAGCACCGGCGAGTACGAGCACCCCGCCGCCGGGTGGGGCGCTGCGCTCACCGTCGGCAAGGTGCTGCTCGAACAACGCCAGCCGATCGCGGGCACCAGGGCGATGTTCACGATGAACCACCCGAAGAGCGGTTTCGACTGCCCGGGGTGTGCGTGGCCCGACGACAAGGGCGTCGCCCTCGACATCTGCGAGAACGGCATCAAGCACGTCACGTGGGAGATGACCCACAAGCGCGTCGGTAAAGAGTTCTTCGCCGAGCACTCGGTGTCCGAGCTGTCGCAGTGGACCGATTTCGCCCTCGAAGACGCCGGGCGCCTCGTCGGCCCGATGGTCTACGACGCGGCCAGCGACCACTACGTGCCGATCTCGTGGAACGACGCCTTCCGCCTCATCGCCGAGCAGATCACGGCTCTCGATTCCCCCGACCAGGCGGCGTTCTACACCTCGGGTCGGCTCAGCAACGAGGCGTCTTTCCTCTACCAGCTGTTCGCGCGCGAGCTCGGCACGAACAACCTCCCCGACTGCTCGAACATGTGTCACGAGGGCTCGGGGCGTGGACTCACGGCATCCCTCGCCACCCCGAAGGGCACCGCCGATCTGGAGGACTGGGAGACCTGCGACGCCCTCTTCGTCCTCGGCGTGAACGCGGCTTCCAACGCCCCGCGCATGCTCACGAGCCTCGCCGAGGCGATCGACCGCGGCGCTCAGGTGGTGCACGTCAACACGCTGCGCGAGGTCGCCGGCACCCGGACGATCGTCCCGCACGAGATCGTCGACATGGCGACGTTCCACAGCACGCCGACGAGCACCATGAACCTGCAGGTGCGCCCGGGCGGTGACCTCGCCCTCGTGCGCGGCATGGCGAAGGTCGTGTTCGAGGCGTCCGAGACCGACCCGAGCGCCCTCGACCAGGCCTTCCTCGATCAGTACACGACCGGGCTCGACGAGTACCGCGCTCTGGTCGAGGCGACCCCGTGGGACCAGCTCGTCGAACAGGCGGGGCTGACCGAAGCCGAAATCCGCGGGGCGGCCGACGTCTATCTCAGCGCGGACCGGACGGTCATCAGCTGGTGCCTCGGCGTCAGTCAGCACCAGCACGGCGTCGACACCGTGCGCGAGATCGTCAACCTGCTGCTCCTGCGCGGCAATGTCGGGCGCAAGGGCACCGGCCCCTCGCCCGTACGCGGCCACAGCAACGTTCAGGGCAACCGCACGTGCGGCATCAACCACAAGCCCACCGAGAAGTGGCTCGCGAAGCTCGACGAGGTCTGCGGCATCATCTCGCCGCGAGAGCCCGGCCTCGACACCGTTCACACGGTGGCCGCGTTGCACCGCGGCGACCTCAAGGTGTTCGTCGGGATGGGCGGCAACTTCGTCCGGGCTGCTCCCGACACCTCGCTGACCGCCGAGGGCATGAGCCGCTGCGAGCTGACGGTCCACGTCAGCACCAAGCTCAACCGCAGCCACCTCACGCACGGCAAGCGAGCGCTGATCCTCCCGTGCCTCGGCCGCACCGAGCGCGACGTGCAAGAGGCGGGCCCCCAGTCGATCTCGACCGAAGATGCCATGAGCTCGGTCATGCTCTCGCTCGGCTCCCGCAAGCCCGCGTCGCCGCACCTGCTCAGCGAGCCCGAGATCATCGCACGCATCGCGCGCGCCACCATGCCCGACTCGGCGACGCCGTGGGAGTGGTACGTGGGCGACTACGACCGCATCCGCGACACCATGGCGAAGGTGCTGCCCGGATTCGAGGGCTTCAACGAGCTCGTGCGCCAGCAGTACGGCTTCCGCATCCCGCAGCCGGCGCGCGAGCGCGACTTCCAGACGCCGTCAGGCAAGGCGGAGTTCTCGGATGCCGAGCTGCCGAACGTCATCCCCGAAGAGGCCGACGTGCTGGTGCTGCAGACCATGCGCTCCCACGACCAGTGGAACACCACGATCTACTCGGCCGACGACCGCTACCGGGGCGTCCGCAACATCCGCGAGCTGGTGTTCATGCACCGTCGAGACATGAAGGACCGCGGCATCGCCGAGGGCGACCTCGTCGACATCGTCGCGACCTCGCGCGACGGCTCGGTGCGCAGTGTCACGGGCTTCCGCGCGCTCGAGTACGACACGCCGCGCGGCAGCGCCGCCGGCTACTTCCCCGAGCTCAACGTGCTCCTCGGCCCCGACGACTACAGCCGCCAGAGCGACCAGCCGCTGATGAAGGACATCCGGGTGAGGATCGCGAAGACGGCCTGACGCCGTCGCCGAGGCGCGCGGCGGGCAGCGCGCGGTGCGGCGCGGCTCGGCGGCGCGCGGCTCGGCAGCGCGCGGCTCGGCAGCGCGCGGCTCGGCAGCGCGCGGTGCGGCGGCGCGGCGGGGCGGTGCGCCGCTCGGCAGCGCGGCTCGGCGGCACGGAAGCGCGGGCGCGGCAGCGCGCGGCAGCGCGCGGCACGCAGAATCGGAGCGGCGCAACGGATTCGGACCGGTTTGGCCTCGGCATCCGACTCTGCTGCACCGGTCCGATTTCGTCGACCGGAGCCGGTCGACACTGCGCCGGCAAGGGAGCGGACCCGACGTCAGAACGACGACAGCGCGCGGGCCATCAACGATGCCCAGATGACGATGAACACGACGTTTGCCGCTGTTCCGAGGGCCCCGATGATCATGGCCCACCGCGCGAACCCGACGCCCGCTTCGACGTTGTCCGGCCGCTTGAGCTGATTCCGCGCGACGATGCCGATCACGAGCCCGGCGATCGGCACGATGAACGCCGCGATGAAGCCGACCGCCGCGAGTGTGCTCGTCCGCACCGGTGCCACGGGAGAGGTCATGGCGCGATGGTAGCGGTACCCGCCCGGGCCGTGCGCCGGAGCCGGATCGCGAACGCAGATCCGGATCGAATCCACGATTCCGTCCGGATCTGGCGTGCGTCTCCGGATCCGGCGCATCTCGGAAGCCGACACCGCGCGCGTTCCGCCTGGACCGCCCCCATCGGCCCCCGCGGGCGCCGTCGCTCAGCCCGGGACGTTCCCGAACGTGCCCGTGAGTGAGTCTGTGCCCTGCTCGCTCACCGATGTCAGGACGAACGCGAGCGGTGCACCCGGCACGCTCGCGGATGCCAGCTCCGGCGCGCTCAGTCGCGCCGCGAGCTGCGTCGCCTCCTCGGGCGTCAGGTGCGCGACGTAGAACGTCGGCTGGTTGGGGCCCGCTGCGGGCGCTTCGAGCAGCACTTCGGCGTCCGGGTAGTCACGGGCGACGGAGATCACCTCGCGGACGCCGTCCATCGTCGTGTAGGCCGGCACGTAGACGAGGCGGAAACGGTCACCGAGCGACGTCACCGTGAACGACCCGCCGTCGGCGAAGAGCGCCCGTCCTGAGAGGGCGCTCCGCAGCGGCGC
>NZ_LDRU01000123.1 GCF_001476285.1 Microbacterium testaceum
ATTTGTATAAGAGACCGCCGCATGACCGACCTCACCGCCGCCGCCCTCCCCTCCCTCGCGGCGAACGTGTCCGTCCCGACGTACGACCGCGCGGCCGTGCGCTCGCGCATCATGCACTTCGGCGTCGGCGGATTCCACCGGGCGCACGAGGCGATGTACCTCGACCGCCTGCTCGAGGCCGGCCACACCGAGTGGGGCTTGTGCGGCGTCGGAGTCCTCTCCTTCGACGCCGCCATGCGCGACGCCCTCGCCGCGCAGGACGACCTCTACACGCTCGTCACCACCGCTCCCGACGGCTCCTCCGAGGCTCGTGTCATCGGCTCGATCGTCGACTACCTCTTCGTCCCCGACGACCCCGAAGCCGTCGTCGCCAAGCTCGCCGACCCCGACACCGCGATCGTCTCGCTCACCATCACCGAGGGCGGCTACGGCATCGACGACGCCACCGGCGCCTACGCCCCTCGCGACGAGGCGACGCTCGCCGACCTCGACGGCGCTCTGCCCCCTCGCAGCGTCATGGGCCTGCTGGCCGAGGGACTGCGCCGACGGCGGGATGCCGGCATCCCGGCGTTCACGGTCATGTCGTGCGACAACATCCAGGGCAATGGGCACGTGGCACGTGCGGCGCTCCTCGGTTTCGCCGAGCGCCGCGACCCCGAACTCGCACGCTGGATCGCGCGGAACGTCTCGTTCCCCAACTCGATGGTCGACCGCATCACCCCTGTCACCACCGACGACACACGTGCCGCGATCGCCTCGGAGTTCGGCATCCGGGACCGCTGGCCCGTCCGCGCGGAGTCGTTCGAGCAGTGGGTGCTCGAAGACGCGTTCCCGGCAGGCCGGCCGCCGTTCGACGAAGTCGGCGTGCAACTCGTCGACGACGTCGAGCCGTACGAGCTCATGAAGCTGCGCCTGCTCAACGCGTCGCACCAGGCGATGAGCTACCTCGGCATCCTGTCGGGGGCGCACTACGTCCACGAGGTGTGCACCGACGACCTGTTCGTGTCGTTCCTGCAGGGCTACATGCACGACGAGGCCATCCCGACCCTGCGCCCGGTGCCCGGCATCGATCTGGACGCCTACTGCGATCAGCTCATCGCGCGCTTCGGCAGCGAGGCGATCCGCGACACGCTCGCGCGCCAGGTCGTCGACGGCTCCGACCGTCTGCCGAAATTCCTGCTTCCGGTCGTCCGTGCGCAGCTCGACAGCGGCGGACGTATCGACCACGCCGCCCTCGTGCTCGCGGGGTGGAGCGTGTTCCTCGAGGGTCGCACCGAGACCGGCGAAGAGACGCCCGCCGTCGACAGCCGCCTCAACGACCTGCGCGCGATCGTCGCCGACGATCCGATGGCCCTGCTCGACTACGCGCCCGTGTTCGGCGACCTGGGGCAGAACCCGCGCCTGCGCGAGGCCTATGGCGCGGCGCGCGCGTCACTGGCTGCCCACGGCGTGCGGGGCGCGATCGCGCGGGTCATCGGCGCCTGAGGCTCGCCCCTCCCTCCGGAGCGCCACTGGTCGGGGCAACGCCACGCGGCATCCGCCCCGCCCGAGCGCGCCTGCTCGGGGCGACGCCATGCGGCACCCAAACGCCCCTCGTCGGAGCGACACCACCACCCCGCCAGAGCGCCATGCACGGCCTGAGCGCACGGATGTGCACAGCGGACCTCCGCCACGCACGACGAGCCGCCGTCAGAGGCCGCAGGACTCCCGCTCGACCAGCGACACGTCGATCACGGTGACCTCGTCGAGGTCGACCCCGGCCTCCGGCTGCAGTCGCGCGAACACCCGTTCGGCGGCGAGCGCGCCGATGCGGCGCGGGTCCTGATCGATCACGGTCACGGACGGCGTCAGGGTGTCGGCCATGGGGAAGTCGCCGAAGCCGACGTACGGCATCGGCCGGCCCCGCAGGACGTGCGCGAGAGCCATCGACGATCGCGCGTTCGCCGAGAACAGCGCCGTGGGCGGGTCGTCGATTCCGCGGAGTCGTTGGAGGGCGGATGCCGCGGACTCGCGGTCGGAGACACCCGAGGCGACGAGGCGCTCGTCGACATCGACTCCGGCGTCGCGCAGCGCGCGGCGCCACCCCTCGACGCGCTTGGTCTCGGTGGAGAGGTGCACCATGTCGCCGATGTAGGCGATGCGACGGTGCCCGTGCGAGAGCAGGTGGGTCGTGGCGAGGTGAGCGCCGGCCTCGTCGTCCTCGGTGAAGGTGTCGGTGTGCAGACCGAAGGGAGCGCGGTCGACGAAGACGATCGGGGTGTGCCCCCGCCAGCGTTCCAGCCACGAGTGGTCGGTGCCGACCGGGGCGATCACGAGGCCGGTCAGCTGACGCCCGAGCAGTGACTCGAGGGCGGGACGCTCGTTCGCAGGGTCGTCGCCGAGGCTCGTGACGAGGGTCGAGAGCCCGCGGTCGCGCGCGAGATCCTCGACGGCGCGCGCGATCGCGGCGAAGAAGGGGTCGACCACGTCGGGAACGGCCACGCCGATCACCGACGCGCGCCCGGCGCGGAAGGTGGTGGCGAGCGCGTTGGGGACGTAGTTGAGGTCGTGCATCGCCGCTTCGACGAGCGCGCGGGTATCGGGGAGGACGTGCGGGTCGTCGTTGAAGACCCGAGACACGGTCTTGGTGCTGACCCCGGCGCGCAGGGCGACGTCGCGCATGGTCGTCACAGGGCACCTCCAGGGTCGGGTCGGGCGGCGGATCGGCCCCGCCACCCTATCGCCCGCCCGGCGTCGAACCGGTCCGGCACCGCGTGCACCCGCGGGACGACCGCACGACGCGGGGCGGGCGAGGGGGTCATCAGCGGCCGTCGACGGCGTCGGCGAGCTCGCGCAGGCGCGGCAGCGCGCGACCCGAGAGGAGCTCCTCGCGACGGTCGGCGTCGATCGAGAGGCTGTCCTTCCACAGCGACCGGCCGGCCATCGCGCCCGAGGCGCCGTTGGCGACGGCCGTGCGCACCTGCTCGATGAAGGTCTCGTGGTCGACACCGGCCGACAGCACGGCCCACGGCACGCCCTGGGCGGCCTCGGTCACGCGGGCGCTTGCCTCGGCCGACCCGGGGTACTGCAGCTTCAGGATCTTCGCGCCGCAGGCCACGGCAAGCGCGGCCCCGTCGACGACGAGGTCGGCGAACTTCGCCTTGTACTCCTCATCGCTCTCATCGTCGAGCTGGTAGGTGAGCAATTCGACGATGAGGAGCAGCCCCTCCTCGTCGCACGCCGTGACCAGGTCGCGGATCTCGTGTGCGACGCGGGAATCGGCATCCTGCTTGTCGGGGCGGGTGTACCAGAGCATCTTGGCGACGTCGGCGCCCTGCTCCCGGATCGAGTGCGGCGTGACGCCGGGGACGAAACGCGTGTACTTCAGGCCGTCGACCGTCTCGGCACCCGAGGCATCGAGACCGACGACGAGAGCGGTGTCGCGGGCGAGCACGCCGTCGTCGACGATCTGCGGCAGCGCGACCTCGGGGTCGAGCAGGATCGCGGGGGCGTGGTTGGCGAGGTGGCGCACGAGGTCGGCCTTCACCTCGGCGAGTTCTTCGCGCGAGATGGCGTCCGAGCCGTTCGGGGCGTCCTTGATGGCGGCCTTCATGCCGTTGCGCTGGTCGGCGGCGACGATGAGCATGTGGCCGTCGGGGGTGCTGATCGACTGGAGCGCGCGGCGCTCAAGCGTGGTGAGTGCGTTCATGATCTCTCTTCTCTGGGGTTCATTCGCGCCGGTCGGCGCGGGTGGTCTGTTCGCGCGTCCGGTCGGGACGGGCGCGGCGGGTGGGGAGTCAGGTGGGGACGGATGCCGAGACGAGGCGCCGCGCCATGTCGGCGGCTCCGTACGCGACGTCCTGCTCACGGGTGGACAGGGACGGATTCGGGAGCACCTCGGCCCGGGCACGACGGACGGAGGCCATGCCCGCCCAGCCGCCGGTGAGTGTGGAGTGCGTGGCGGGGGCGACCTCGCGGTCCATGGCGGCGATGAGCTGGGCGATCTCGTCGTTGCTGTGCCGGAGCACGGCGCCGAAGATCTCGGCGGGCGACGCCTCGGTGTGCAGGGTCAGGCGCAGCACGCCGTCGTCGTTGCGGGCGCCGGTGACCTCGATCGCGCCGTCCGGCAGCTCCCCCTCATAGGGCAGCGACATGACCGCGTCGTCGAGAGCGTCGCGTCCGGTGCGGTCGCTGATCCCGGCGGCGTGGAGCGCGCGGCGCAACAGGAGTCCGGTCTTGACGCCCGCGACGAGCACGTGTTTGCCCGGCACGACGTGCCGCACCTCGTTGATGAGCGCTTCGGCGAGACGCTGGCGCGCGGCGAAACCCAGGGGTGCGTCGAGCACGCGCAGAAGGACCTCGGCGGTACCGAGGGAGACGTGATAGCCGTCGGCATCCAGGGTTCCGTTGGCCTGGGCGGCGACGAGGTGATCGTGGCCGGCGACCGTGAGGGCGGCGCCCGCGACGCGGGGACCGAGAGCATCGGATGCCACGCCCCAGGGCAGTCCGCCCCCGCGTAACGGCGGAAGCAGGTCGGCGTCGACGCCGAGCGCGTCGAGCATCGCGGGCCAGGCGGCGCCGGAGTCCTGGTCAATGAGGCCGGTGCGCGAGGCGAGCGAGAGCTCGAGCGCCACGTCGCCGCCGAGGGCCGCGACGACGAACTCGGGGAGGTCGAGCCAGCGGAGGCCCGCGAGGTCGGTGCCCTGGTCGCGCAGCCACGCGAGCTTGGCGACGCTCACCTGAGCTCCGAGCGGCAGGCCGGTGCGGCCGGCGAACTCGTCGCGCACGACGGCGGGGAAGGCGGCGATCTGCTCCCACCCGCGCGGGTCGAACCATGCGAAGCCGGGGCCCGC
This sequence comes from Microbacterium testaceum, assembly GCF_001476285.1. GTDB lineage: Bacteria > Actinomycetota > Actinomycetes > Actinomycetales > Microbacteriaceae > Microbacterium > Microbacterium testaceum_B. The sequence continues at coordinate 4,833 of NZ_LDRU01000123.1, forward strand.
GGCGGCGCCGTCGGCGTCGATCAGGATGCCGGTCTCTCCCATGCCCGCCACGGCGAGCGAGGTGAGCGGGTCTGCGGTCAGATGTGCCAGCTCGGCGTCGACCCGATCGATCAGCGCGCGAACCGCGGCGACCAGATCGCCGGCGTCGATGTCGGTGGTGCCACCCTCCCCCACACGCCAGGGCGTGGGGACCTGTGCGGCGGCGATCTCGGTTCCGGCGTCGTCGATGACCAGCATCTTGATGCCCGTGCTGCCGAGATCGATGCCCGCGTGGAGGCGCGAGGAGCTCGTCGCCATGTCACCGGTGTCTTGCATGCGCGGCCGTCCTTTCCGGAACTTCTTCGAGTCCCGGAATTTCGAGCATGACACCGGTGACTTGCTACGTCTATCGTGGAGGCATGCCGTCGCCGTGTCAACTTCCCGATTCGCTCGCTGTCGTCGTCGCCGGGACCGCCGGCAGCGGAAAGAGCACGCTCGGTCGCGCGATCGCCGAGCGACTGCGGGCTCCCCTCGTCGACCTCGACAGCGTGACGACGCCGCTCCTCGACGCCCTGCCCGCCGACGCGCTCGGCGGGCACTGGCTCACATCGCCGCACGCGCCCGCGATCCGCGCGGGACGCTACGCCGCGCTTCGCGCCACGGCGGCGGATGCGCTGTCCACGGCCGGCCGCGTCGTGGTCGTCGCCCCCTTCACCGCGGAGCTCGCGGGCGGCGCCGAGTGGGAGGCGCTGCGCACGACTCTCGCCCCCACCGAGCCTCACGTCGTGCACGTCGACGGGGACCCCGCCGTCCTGGCATCCCGTCGCTTCTCACGGGGGGCCACCCGCGACGTGCACCGCCCCGATACCCCGTCTGTCGATCCGAAGATCGAGGTCCTCAGCGTGGATGCCGAGCTCTCGACGGCGCAGCAGCTGGCCCGGGTGCTTCCGGCGCTCGGATGCCGCCGACCGGTCGATACCGACGCGGACATCTTCACGCGCGAGTTCGACGCCGTGCTCTTCGACCTCGACGGCACCCTGGTCGACTCGACGGCATCCGTCGTCCGCTCCTGGCGCCGCTTCGCCGAGCACTTCGACGTGTCGATGGAGGCCCTGCACGCCAATCACGGACAGCCCGCGCGCACCCTCGTGAGCCTGCTCCTGCCCGCCGAGCGGCACGCCGAGGCTCTCGCGCACGTGACCGACCTCGAGGTGACGGATGCCGTGGGCCTGCACCCCATCCGCGGCGCCGCGGAGTTCTTCGCGTCGGTGCCGCCCCAGCGCCGGGCGATTGTCACGTCGGGGTCGGTCCCGATCGCCACGGCCCGCCTGGCCGCGGCGGGCTACGACCGGCCCGCGGTGTTCGTCACGGTCGACGACGTCGTCAACGGAAAGCCGAAACCCGAGCCGTTCCTCCTCGCCGCCGAACGCCTCGGCGTCGATCCAGCGCGCTGCCTCGTCGTCGAAGACGCCCCCGCGGGGATCGCCGCCGCGCGCGCCGCGGGGTGCGCGGTGCTCGCCCTCACCGGGACGACCGCCGAAGAGGAGTTGACCGCCGACCTGGTCGTGGACGGGTTGGACGCTGTCCGGCTGGAGGTCGCGGAGTCAGGAGCGCTACGGCTGGCGGCTCCCTGACCCACCTGAGTCGTTTGCCGCGAATGGTCGCCTCCGCCCTGGTCGAGGCGACCATTCTCGGCAACTCAAAACGCGCGGGGCAGGACAGTTGCCCGCGGAGCAGCTCAGTTGCCGCGAAAGGTCGCATCGGTCAGGGTCGAAGCGACCATTCTCGGCAAACGACTCACGCCGGCCGGGGCCCCGGATGTCCTGCGTCTTGTCAGCCGCTGCCGCGTGGCCGTACCCCGCGGCAGCGGAGAAAGGTCTTCCATGCGTGACGGAACGGACGGTCTCGATACGCTCGCGGCATGTTCCGTCTCACGCGCTGGCGTCTGCGGGCTGACGCACGCCGGTCTCGACGCGCTCGTTTGCGAGTTCTGCTCGCCAGCACCTGTCACGAATGCTCGCATCCGTTCGCGGAACACGCCGTAGCCACCCACCCGTCCGAAGGTCATACCTGCTCGGAGTGCATTCACGAGATCGAGCACGGTTTGATGAGCGGGCCTCCCTGCCGTCAGCCCGTCCCGACCGACCTGCTGCGTCGCGCTGACGCGGCCGCCGTGATGCCCCAGAGCCGCGGCGACGGTCGCCGACGCCGCCGAATCGACGGCGGGGTCGAGCCCGACGTCCTCAACATGCGGGAGGCGACTGCCGCTCTGCTGTTCGGTCTGGTCACCCCGCGCGACGTCATCGCTCTCGCGGCCGATCACCTGGCGACGGGGGATGACGGCGCCTCACTGGCCGCCCTCGCCGCCCTGTACGCCGATGCCACTTCCGCCGACGTCTTCGATCTGAGTTCAGCGGCACTCATCGAGAGGGGGGAGCGGCCACTGGATCGAGATGGCGAAGAGGTTGCCCTTCTCGCGCTGCGAGTCGCATGCCGTCGTTTCCTCGCCGGGGATTGGAAACTCCGCAGCTTCTCCTCGTGGGTGCACGACCGCATCGGTCACACTGGACCTGACGCGGCGCAACCTCTTGTCGATTTCGATGACGAGCTCGACGCGCGCAACACGAGAGACGACCGCGAATATGCCACGAGGGCCGTCGGACTCGCCGCCGCCTTCCTCGCTGAAGCCGGTGGCTCGGCCGACGACGCCCCTTAGCCACGGCGTGGCTGTTGCCGCGGATGCGTCCGAATGCGGCCTGTCGACGGGCGGGCCCCGTTCGGGCTCTCGCTGAGATTGCCGGGCCGAACCCGCACCCCTACCGCGTCGCCCGCTCCAACAACTCCAGCACGTGCACGTACGACTCCCCCGTCGCTCTCGTCATGCCCAGCTCGCACGTGCGGTTGCACGACGCGTGCGCATCGGCTTTCCACCCGGCGACCTCGGCGGCCTCCGGGGCGGTCGCCGCCTCGGTCAGCTCCGGGTGCAGCATGCCGCGGTCGCCCGCGTAGGCGCAGCAGCCCCACGCGTCGGGCACGCGCACCTCTGAAGCCACGGCCTCCCCGAGCGCGCGCAGCGCCGGGTCGATGCCCAGCTGCGTCGACGAACAGGTCGGATGCAGCGCCAACAGCTCGGCCACCGGCGTCGGCGCGAGACGCGGAAGTAGAACGGATGCCACGAAGGCCACGGCATCCACGACCTCCACGCCCTCGTCGCGGAGGGTGGAGGCGAAGCCCTCCGTGCAGCTCGACGCGTCGCAGACGACCGGTAGAGCACCGTCGCGGGAGGCTTCACGCACCGCGGCGCGGACGCGCGCCGACATCGTCGCGTGCCCCTTCGCGTAGCCCTTCGACGACCAGGGCGTGCCGCAGCACAGCGCGTCGATGCCGTCGGGTACCACCGCCGCGACACCCGCGCGCTCGAGCAGGCGCGTGAACGCCGCGGTCGCGCCGATGCCGTCGGCGGGGCCGAACATGCTGCCCACGCAGGCCGGGAGGAAGACCGCGATCGGCTCGACCCCCGAAGAACCGACGACGGACCCCAGCGCCTTTCGCGACGCCCCACCTCCCGGCAGCTCCGCCGAGTACCGCGGCACGGTATCCGTTCCGAGCACCGCGCGCGCGGCATCCGTCATCGTCCGCACCACCGGCGCCGGCACCGCGGAGGCGACCGTCAGCGCGACGGCACCGGCCCGCGTGACCGCGCCCCATCCCGTCGCCGCCGCCGACCAGCCCGCGGCGAGCACCGGGTTGGCGTCCTCGCGGCGGAAGCGCTTCATGAGCGTCCCCGTGTTGATGAGCACCGGGCACGCCGTCTGGCACATGCCGTCGACAGCGCACGTCTGCACGCCGTCGTAGTCGTAGTCCTTGTCGAGCTCCGCGGCGAGGGCACCGTCGCCGCGCTCGCGGGCGGCGACCGAGGCGCGCCGCGCGACGATGCGCTGGCGCGGGGTGAGCGTCAGCGACCGGCTCGGGCACACCGGCTCGCAGTACCCGCACTCGACGCAGCGGTCGGCCTCGGGCTCGATCGACACGGGCGTCTTGAGATTCCGCATGTGCGCGGTCGGATCATCGTCGATGATCACGCCCGGATTCAGGATGCCGCTCGGGTCGAGCAGACGCTTGAGCTCGACCATCACGTCGTACAGTTCGTCGCCGTACTGCCGACGCACATACGGGGCCATCGCGCGCCCCGTGCCGTGCTCGGCCTTGAGGTTGCCCCCGGCGTCGAGCACGAGATCGACCATCGCGTCGGTGAAGCCCTCGAAGCGGCCGAGGGCTCTCGCGCCCTCGAATCGGTCGGTGAGCATGAAGTGGATGTTGCCGTCCTTGGCATGGCCGAAGATGACGCTGTCGTCGTAGCCGAAGCGCGCGAAAAGCTCTTGAAGCCCTTCGCAGGTGTCGGCGAGACGCTCGACCGGCACGACCACGTCTTCGAGCAGCGCCGTGGTGCCCGAGGGCCGGGCGCCGGCGACCGAGGCGTAGAGGCCCTTGCGGAATTTCCACGCGGCGGCGCGGTCGGCTGCGTCGCTCGAGAAGACGGCGGGGTCGAGCAGCGGCTGCTCCCCCAGCACGCGAGCACCGGCTGCGGCGAGATCGCGCAGCGCGGAGGCATCGTCGGCGTGATACTCCACCAGCAGCGCCGCCTGCGTCGTCGCCTCGAAGCCGTGGATCGCGGCGGGCGTGCCGGCCAGACGCTGGCCGACGCGGAGGGACGTGGCATCCATCAGCTCCAGCGTCGCCGCGCCCGTCGCCACCAGCGCCGGAAGCGATCGGGTCGCCGCGTCGAGCGTGGGGAACACCGCGAGAGTGGTGGCGATCGCGGGGCGAATCGGCACCGTGCGGAACGTCGCCTCGGCGACGAACGCGAGGGTCCCCTCCGAGCCGACGACGAGGTGCGCCAGCAGGGCCGCCGGGGTGTCGAAGTCGAGGAAGGCGTTGAGTGCGTACCCCATCGTGTTCTTCATCGCGAACTGCCGCTCGATGAGGGCGACGCTCGCGGGGTCGGCCACGACGCGGGAGCGCAGACGCATGAGCCCTTCGACGAGGGCGGGTTCGCGGTCGCGCAGCAGCGCGTCGGCGTCGGGCGCCGCGGTGTCGACGACGGTTCCGGATGCCAGCACGAGCACGAGTCCGTCGAGGGTGCGGTACGAGTTCTCCACCGTCCCGCACGCCATCCCGCTGGAGTTGTTGGCGACGACGCCGCCGATCGTGCACGCGGCCTCGCTCGCCGGATCGGGGCCGAGGCGATGGCCGTGCCGCGCGAGCCGCGCGTTGACCTGACGCACCGTGGCACCGGGCTGCGAGCGCACGCGGCGGCCGCCGTCGAGCACGTCGATGCGACCGAACCCCTGCCGCACGTCGACGAGCAGCCCCGCGCCCGATGACTGGCCCGACAGGCTCGTGCCGCCCGAGCGGAACGTCACCGGGGTCCGCGAACCCGTGGCTGCGCGCAGGATCGCGCCGACCTCGGCCGCGTCGGCGGCGACGACCACGGCCTCGGGGGTCAGCAGGTAGTGCGAGGCGTCGTTGGCGTAGGCGACGCGGTCGATCGCGCGCGTGCGGATGCGCGAGACGTCGGCGACGGCCGCGGTGACCTCGGGCGCGACGGTGCTCATGCGGTCGCTCCGGCGGTGGACGCACCTGCGGAGGCCGGGAGCTCCCCCTCGGGCGTGAGCGGGCGCGCGAGGTCGGGCGCGGTCTCGACGAGGGCCCGGATGCCGAGCGGCGGCCCCGCGACGACGGTCGAGGCGTGCGCGACCGCGTGCGCCCCCCACTCCGCGGCGCTCGCGGCCGCGACAGCGAGCGGGTCGGCACCCGCGGCGGACGCCGCCGGTGCACGCGTGAGGCCGAGCAGGAAGCCCGCGAGGGCGGCGTCGCCCGCACCGGCGGTGTTGGCGACGTAGGGGGCATCGGCGCGCGCGAACACCGCGCGGTCCGCGGTCACGGCGAGCAGGCCGTCGGCGCCCATGCTCGCGAGCACCGTCACCACACCGCGCGCGACGATCTCTCGCGCCGCCATCACGACGTCGCCGAGGGTCGCGAGCGGACGCCCCACCGCCGCGGCGAGTTCGTCGACGTTCGGCGTGAGCAGGTCGATGCCGGCCGGGTCGGCCAGGAGCGCGTCGAGGGCCGCACCGCTCGTGTCGACGGCGACCCGGGCGCCGAGTTCGCGCGCGACCGCCCGCACGACCCCGAGGTCGACGAGTGAACCCGTCCCCGCGAGCTCGGGCACGCTCCCCGAGATCACGAGCCACGGCTCTGTGCGCGCCGCCAGTTCCGCGCGGAGCGTCTCGATCGTGGCCTCCCACGCCTCGGGCGACAGGGGCGGGGTGGGGGCATTGACCTTCGTCGTCGCCCCCTCGGCGTCGATGATCGACGTGTTCACGCGCGTCGCGCCCGGCACCTCGACGATCCGCAGCAGAGGAGCCGTGAGCCCGCATCGGGCGAAGCGCACGTCGTCGGCGCCGAGCACGACCACGGCGGCGGTGTCGGCTCCCCCGGCGGCGAGGGCGGCCGAGACGTTGACGCCCTTCCCGCTCACCTCGCGCGTGTAGCTGTCGGCGCGGGTGAAGGTCCCTCGGCGTAGGGCGGTGACGCGATACGTGGCGTCGATCGCCCCGGCGGCGGTGAGCGTGACGATGCCGGTCATGCGTCGACCCCGGTCGCGACGTTCCCGGTCGCGACGTTCCCCGTGATGACGTTCCCCGTGATGACGTCGAGGAAGCGATGCACCTCCCCGGCGACCGCCGCCCGTCCCGGAGCGAGCCAGCGGCGGGGGTCGATGGCATCCGGGTCCCGTTCCAGCTCGTCGCGGACGGCCGCGGTCAGCACGGTGTTGAGGTGCGTGCCGATGTTGATCTTGCGCATTCCGGCGCGTACAGCGCCATCGATCCCCGCGTCGGCGACCCCGCTCGATCCGTGCAGCACGAGAGGGACGGGCAGGGCTGCGGCGAGCTCGGCAATGAGCTGCTCGTCGAGCCGCGCGCTGCGCTCGCGCATGGCGTGCTCGCTGCCGACCGCGACGGCCAGGGCATCGACCCCGGTGGCCGCGACGAAGTGAACGGCTTCGGTCACGTCGGTGCGCACGCCCGGAGCGTGTGCACCCTTACCGCCGATCTCGCCGAGCTCGGCCTCGATCCAGGCACCGGCGGCGTGCACGCGGGCCGCGACGGCGGCGGTGCGCTCGAGATTCTCGGCATCCGTGAGGTGGGCGGCGTCGAACATGACGGAGCGGATGCCGACGGCCAACGCCTCGTCGACCAGCGGCTCATCGGTGGCGTGGTCGAGGTGGACGACGACGTCGACCCGCGCAGCCTCGGCCAGGCGCAGGGCCGCGGAGGCGGCCGGGGCCAGCCCACCGTGGAACGCGATGGCGTTCTGCGACAACTGCAGGATCACGCCGGTCTCGGCGGCCTCGGCTCCCGCGACGATGGCCTCGGCGACCTCGA
>NZ_LDRU01000124.1 GCF_001476285.1 Microbacterium testaceum
TGCCTCTCGCGTGAGTGTCCAAAACACCCGGACGTTCTCGAAAAGCGTCCGTGTCATGTCTCAGGACATCGGTGACAGTTCTGCATCAGGACATCGGTGACACTTCCGGGGTGTTTGGTGGTGACACTTCGGCGGCTCTGATGAGGGTGTGAGCCGAAATGAGCCTGTCGATCCCCGTGTCCGTCTCGCGATCGTGCGGTGGCCGGTGGATGCGCCGCGCGGGGCGGTGTCGACGTTCTGCGCGGAGGAGGGCATCTCCCGCAAAACGTTCTACGAGATCCGCTCCCGCGTCCTCCACGAGGGCGAAGCTGCCGCGTTGGAACCGCGATCGCGGCGACCGAAGGCGACACCGTCTGCTCTGAGCGATGCGGCGAAAGAGCAGGCGATCGCGGTGCGCGCAGCGTTGGAGCGGTCGGGTCTGGATCACGGACCGATCAGCGTTCACGACAAGATGCGCGCGATGGGGTTGGAACCTCCGTCCACGGCTGCGTTGGCGCGAATCTTCCGCGCCGCCGGCGTCGCGCGGGCCGAACCGAAGAAGCGTCCGCGAGCGTCGTGGCGTCGTTTCGTCTACCCCGCCCCGAACGCCTGCTGGCAGTTGGATGCCACGGAGTACGTGCTCACGAGGGGCCGCCGATGCGTGATCTTCCAGCTCATCGACGATCACTCACGCCTGGCCCTGGCCTCCCACGTGTCCTGGACGGAGACCGCGGACGCAGCGATCACGGTGATGGACAAAGCCATCGCCGCTCACGGCGTCCCTCAACGCCTGCTCAGCGACAACGGGGCCGCGTTGAACCCCACCCGACGCGGCATGACCGGCAAGCTCGTCACTCACGTCACCGCGCTCGGTGTCCTCGCGATCACCGGTAAGCCCTACAAACCCACGACCCAGGGCAAGAACGAACGGTTCCATCAGACCCTCTTCCGCTTCCTCGACAAACAACCCCTCGCCGACACCCTCGACGACCTCCAGCAGCACGTCGACGCGTTCGACCGCATCTACAACACCGAGCGCCCCCACCAAGCCCTCCCGGGCCGGCTCACCCCACAACAAGCCTGGAACGCCACCGCCCCCGCACAAGCTCCCCG
>NZ_LDRU01000125.1 GCF_001476285.1 Microbacterium testaceum
GGCGAACGCCGCGCGCAGCCGTGCGCGGGCGCGCTCGTAACGCTTGCGCGCGGCCGCCGGCCGCACTCCGGCGAGCGCTCCGGCCTCGGCGATACCGAAACCGTCCCACAGCACGAGTCGCAGCAGCTCCTGGTCGCCGGACGAGAGCGTCCCCAGCGCCTCGAGGGCGAGGAACGCCTCGTCGCTGACCGGCTCGCGCTCCTCCCGCTCGAGGGTCTCGTCGATGCGCGCGCGGCGCGCCCTCTTGCGCACGTGGTTCGAGAGCACGTTCCGGGCGATCCCGAACGCCCACATCCGTTGATCCTCGGATGCCACCGGCAAGCGCCCACGATGACGCCACAGCGCCAGCGTGGTCTCGGACACGCAGTCGTCGGCGTCGGCGCGAGGGTCGACGCGGCGCACGAAATACCGCAGCAGGTCAGGGACCAGAGGCTCGACCGCGGCCTCGAAGCGCTGCCGTTCGGCCTCGAGCGTCACCGTCCGCGCCCCTCGAGCATCTCGCCGCACCACGCGTCGACGGCCTCGACCCCCGAACGGTCGCCCGCTGTCGCGGCCGCGGCGAGGGCACGCTCCTCGTCCACGATCCCGCCGCCGTCGGTCGCCACCGTCGCGGGCCAGGTCGCCGCCGCGGTCAACGTCTGCGCGGCGACCGCCGTTCGTGCCGCGTCGCCGAGCGCGTCGGCATCCAGCCACTCCTCCCGCCACGCGCACCGGGCGTTCTGCTCGAACTCGCTGCGGATGCCGGTGACCTGGCGCAGTCCCTTCGGTGCGTCCGCGGCGATGGTGCGGGCGAACGCGGCGGTGTCGTAGCCGGGCGGGAGGGTCGCGTACGCGGGCCAGAGGGTCACCGCGTAATCGCCGTAGTCCGCCGCGGACGTGTCGATCCACTCGCTGCCGTCGGCCTCGGTGCCGACCGGTCGCGTCCCCTCCGGGGAGCCGGGGTTCGGCGAGCCGAACCACCCCGTGCGCGCGAGATAGCCGGAGGCGACGGCCGCACCCGGGATGCCGACGGCGCAGACGACCGCGATCGTCGCCGTCGGAAGGATCCAGCGCCGCCGACGGGGTCGCGTGGTCGCCGCCCGCACGATGCGACGGACCTCGGAAGCGGGGAGCGAGACGTCGCGCGCCGGGTCGGCCGCCGCGAGGGCTGCGAAGGGATCGTGGTTCATGAGGAGTCCTCTCTCATTCTCTTCACCCCGTTCCTGTCGCGGACGCGGCGAAACGTGACAGCCGCCGCGGTAACCTCTCGCTCGTGCACATCTCGCTCGATCCCCCGACCGCGGCGGAGTTCGCGGCCCTGTACGCCGAGACGGGGTGGGGCGCCTGGCCACCGGAGACGTTCGAGAGGGCTCTCTCCGGCACCTGGGTCATCTGCACAGCGCGTGACGACGACGGCGTGCTCGTCGGAATGGGTCGACTGATCAGCGACGGGGCCCTGCACGCCTTCGTCACGGAGATGATCGTGGCCGAGCGCGCCCGGGGCGCGGGGATCGGAGCCGCGATCGTGCGGTGCCTCGTCGAGGAGGCGCACCGTCGCGGCGTGCACGACGTGCAGCTGTTCGCCGCGCGCGGGCGTGCGGGGTTCTACGAACGCAACGGCTTCGTCCGGCGGCCCGCCGACGGTCCCGGCATGGACCTCGCACTCCCCGCATCGCGGGAGCCCGCCGGCTCGGGCGAGCGAAACTCCTGAGAAAACGGCGCGGTCCCGCCTCTCCGCGCCCGTCGAGGCCGACATCGACCAAAACACAGGAGTTTGGCCCACGGCATCCGGGCCTCGTCAGCCGACACGACGACTCCCAGAAGCTCGCGGATCGTATATGATCGCCGTGTCAGGCGCACGAAGCCGTGCGTCGCTGCTCGAAAAAGGGGCACGTAGCGCGAGACCCGCGCGAGACACATACGGCTCACTCCCGTCTCTGTTTCGCGAAAGGCTTCCGCATGCCCATCGTCTCGGCGCACGTCGCCCACACCCTCGGCCGCCACCTCGACCACGTCTTCGGCGTGATGGGCAACGGCAACGCGTACTTCCTCGACGCCCTGCACCGGCACACCGACGCCGTCTTCACCGCGATGCGCCACGAAGCCGGAGGCGTCGTGGCGGCCGACGCGCACTATCGAGCCTCCGGCCGCATCGCCGCCGCGACCGCCACCTACGGCGCCGGCTTCACGAACACCCTCACCGCGCTCGCCGAGTCGGCCCAGGCACGCGTCCCCCTCCTGCTGGTGGTCGGCGACGAGCCCACCTCCGGCCCGCGACCCTGGGGCGTCGACCAGGTCGCCCTCGCCTCGGCCGTGGGCGTGCGCACCTACACGGTCGGCGATCGCGACGCCTCGGCCACCGTGCTCATCGCGCTCGAGCACGCGCTGACGTACCGCGTTCCCGTGGTGCTGGCGATCCCCTACGACGTGGTCACGCGCGAGGCCGGCGAGCTGACGGATGCCGGGACCGTGACGATCCCCGCTCCCCTGGCTCCGCAGGGTCCGGCAGCTCACGCCACGCTCGACCGCATCGCCGATGCCCTGGCGACGGCCGAGCGTCCGTTCCTGCTCGCCGGCCGCGGCGCGTGGCTCGCTGACGCCGGCCCGGCGCTCGGGCACCTCGCCGAGATGACCGGGGCGATCACGGCATCCACCGCTCTCGGTCGGGGCATCTTCCCCGCCTCCGAGTACGACCTCGGCGTCACGGGAGGATTCGGCGCCGAAGGGGCCATGGAGCTCGTGCGCGAGGCCGATGTCGCCGTGGTCTTCGGAGCGGGCCTGAACCAGTTCACGATGCGCTTCGGCGAGCTGTTCGCCCCCGGCACGCAGGTCTTCCAGGTCGACGTGGCGCCCACCGCGACACACGCCCAGGTGGGCGGATTCGTGCGAGCGGATGCCGCGGTGGCAGCCGAGCAGATCGTGAACCGCCTGCGCTCTCGCGGGGCGGCGCCGTCGGGGTGGCGCGACCGCGTCAATGTCGCGACGCTGCGCGGGCAGGAGGCCGGCGAAGGATTGGCACCGGATGGCCGCCTCGATCCCCGTTCCGCCGCCGCGCGGATCGGCGAGCTCCTCCCCGAGGATCGCATCGTCGTCTCGGACGGCGGGCACTTCCTCGGGTGGTCGAACATGTACTGGCCGGTCGCCTCGCCCGACCGGGTGATGATGGTCGGGACCGCGTATCAGTCGATCGGCCTCGGATTCCCCTCGGTCGCGGGCGCCATCGCGGCGCGTCCGGAGTCGACGGTCGTGCTCACCACGGGTGACGGCGGCGGCCTCATGGCGATCGCCGACCTCGAGAGCGCGGTGCGCACGGCCGCGGGACACGGCATCGCGGTGGTGTGGAACGACGCCGCGTACGGCGCCGAGATCAACCTCTACGGCCTGAAGGGTCTCGCGCGCGAGCCGATGCTCATCCCCGAGGTCGACTTCGCCGCGGTCGCGCGCGGGTTCGGCGCGGAGGGGGTGGTCGTCCGAGAGGTCGCCGATCTCGACGCGCTCGCCGACTGGACGGGGAGAGACCCCGAGCAACGCCCCTTCCTGTTGCTCGATCTGCGCATCAGCGGCTCCGTGATCGCTCCGTATCAGCGCGAGATCATCAAGGTGAACTCATGAGCGTCGACGGCCGGGGCACTGCCCCGGCGTCCGTCGGCGCGGGGCGGGATGCCGCTTCGTCCCCGGTTCCAGGCGCGGCCCCCACGGACCTCGATGATCTCCGCGCCGCGCTCGGCGACCGCCTCCTCACCGACCCCGCGAGCCTCGCCGCCTGCGCCGTCGACAGCTCGCGCGCACAGCCCGAGGGCCTGCCGCTCGCCGTGGTGCGGGCCACCTCGACCAACGACGTGTCCACCGCTCTCGCGTGGGCGCACGCCCGTGGCATCCGGGTCTCCGTCCGCGGCGCGGGCACCGGTCTCTCCGGCGGAGCCGTTGCCTACGCGGGCGGCCTGGTGATCTCGCTCGAGGCGATGAACCGCATCCTCGACATCGACGTCGACAACCGCCTCGCCGACGTCGAGGCCGGGGTGATCACCGCGGATCTGGATGCCGCCGCCCTCGCCCACGGCCTGTTCTTCCCGCCCGACCCGGCGAGCGCGCAGTGGTCGACGATCGGCGGCAACATCGCCACGAATGCCGGCGGCCTGCGCTGCGTCGCGCACGGGGTGACCACCGACGTGGTCGCCGCCCTCGAGGTCGTGCTCGCCGACGGACGCGTGATGCGCACCGGCGCGCGCACGCGCAAGAACACCACCGGCTACGACCTCACGAGCCTGTTCACCGGCTCCGAGGGGACGCTCGGCGTGATCACGGCGGCCACCGTGCGCCTCAAGCCCGTGCTGCCGGGCCAGCCGCGCACCTTTCGCGCGAGCTTCGACGACATCGAGGATGCCGGGCGCGCGGTGACCGCGATCGTGTCCGGCCCCGCGGCTCCCGAGGTGCTGGAGCTGATCGACGCGCGCAGCGTCGAGATCATCGAGGCGTTCCACCCGAGCGGCCTGCCCTCCCCCGGCGCCGCGATGCTCGTCGGCCAGACCGTCGGGCTCGCCGCTCACGAGACCGCCGCGGCGATCGCCGACATCTGCCGCGCGCACGGCGCGGCCGAGACCGAGATCAGCGACTCCGACAGCCTGCTCGAAGCCCGTCGCCTCGCGAACCCCGCGCTCACGGCGCAGGGGCTGCGGGTCTCGTGCGACGTCGGCGTTCCGGTCGCCGCGCTCGCGACCGTGTTCCGCGGCATCGGCGAGATCGCCGCGCGCCACGGCCGCCGCATCGCGGTCGTCGCCCACGCCGGCGACGGCAACCTGCACCCCACGGTCGAGGCGGGCGAAACCCCCGAGGAGTACGCCGCCGCCGAGCTCGTCATCGACGACATCACGCGGCTCGCGCTGTCGCTCAGCGGCACGATCTCCGGCGAGCACGGCATCGGCTCGGTCAAGCGGCACGAACTCCCCTGGCAGCAGGATGCCACCGCCCTCGACGTGCAGCGCGCGATCAAGGCCGCACTGGATCCGGGTGGCATCCTGACCCCGGGTCGCGCGGTCTGACGCGCGTCACCCGCGGCCCGGGACCGCCATACTGACCGCATGGACTCCCTCCCTCGAACGAGCGATTCACTTCTCGTACGCACCGCGGCGACACCCGCGGACGAATGGATCAACCTCGTTGTTGCGGTGCGCACGGAGAACGCCCATGGGTTTCGCGCATACGTGCAGATCGTCGATGACGCCCGCTGGTACGGCGCGACGGAGGACGACGTCCGGTCGGCGATTCCCGACAACGATGAGGGTGCGTCCGTCCTCTTCATCGCGGATGACATCACCCTGACGACCGAGGGCTCCCCCGTGCTCGTCGTCGACCTTCAGAAGGGGCGTCCGTCGTTCCGGTGCGTCGCGGCCGACCTCTGGGCCGTGGACAACAACCTCAACATCGCGAACGTGGACTGGGAAGACTTCGCCGACGAGGCCGACGAGCAGGGGGTCTATAGATCCGAGCCCCTTGTACCGCCCGCAGAACGCTCCGCGACGGTCGCGCGCGAGATCGCGGCGTGGCCGACGCAGGTGGACGCTCGCCGACAGCTCGGCGAGAACTTCACCGCCCCGCGCCCGGTCGAACACTTCGCGTACTTCCGCTCGCGCAGATCCGCCGACGCCGCAGCCGACGATCTTCGCTCGCGCGGCTTCACGGTCGCAATCCACCGCCTAGGGCTACGCCTCATCCTGGTCGCCACACGCGTCGAGACGCTGACCGATGCGTCGGTGGCGACATTCCTCACCGAGGTCATCGGCGTCGTCGAGGCGAGGAAGGGCGACTACGACGGCTGGGGCGCGAACGTCGAGGTCCGCGACGCCTGAGGACGCGCGCCGTCGCCTCGGGCACCGCGATCGCGAGCGGCCGGAGGCGGCATCCATTCGTTTGCCGCAAATAGTCGGCGCCGTGCACGCGAGGCGGCAACGTGCGGCAAATGACGCCGGGCCCCGGACGCTCGTTTGCCGCGAAGGGCCGGGGCGGGCGGCGGCGGCCGACCAGGTGCGGCAAACGACGGAGGCGGGGTTCTCCACAGATTGCGGATGCCGTGCCCACGCGCCGCTCCGACAGTGTGATGTTGCAAGGGTGAGAGCTGCATCCCTGCCCGACGAACTGCCCGAGTCCTTCTCGGTCGGTGCGGCGGTGGAGCTGGGCGTGTCACGGCGACGACTCCGGGCTGCCGACCTCTCGTCTCCGTTCCACGGCGTGCGGACGCGCTCGGCCCCGCCGGACGACGGATTCGAGGCATCCGTTCGACGTCGATCGACCGAGTACGCCGCGCGGATGCGGGATTGTGAATTCTTCTCTCTGGTCGCGGCGGCCGTGATGTGGGATGCACCGCTGCCCTCGTCGGTCTTTCACCTCCGCGATGCATCGGGCCGACTCGTCGAACGCCCGCTCGACGTCGGGGTGATCCTCCCCTCGCGTGCGAGCAGAGCTCGAGGAGTGCGAGGCACTTCGATCGCGGAGGGGATGGGCAGCGTCCGCACCGAGCCCGCGAGCGGCCTGCGAGCGACGAGCCCGGCGACCACCTGGGCGATGATGGGCGCCCTGCTGCAGCGGGACGATCTCATCGCACTCGGCGATGCGTTCGTGCGCGAGCCGATGCGCCCCGGCGACCCGCCGGCGCTCGCGACGATCGCCGAGCTCGCGGCGGCCCTGGAGGCGGGGCGACGGCGGGGCGCCGCCACGCTCCGCGACGCGTTACCCCTGGTGCGCACACGCTCGCGGTCGAGGAAAGAGACCGAGACGAGGCTGACGCTGATCGCGGCGGGACTCCCCGAGCCGTCGCTGAACTGGCCGGTGGTCGTGGCCGGAAAGGTCGTGGCACTCATCGACCTGGCCTATCCGGAGAGCAAGGTGGGCTTCGAGTACGAGGGCGAGCAGCACCTGACGGACCCGCACCAGTGGGCAAGCGACATCCGACGCTACGAGATGCTCGCGGATCTCGGATGGCGCATCATCCGCGTGACCAAGTCCGACCTCGCCGAGCACCGTTCGCCGTTCGTGGAGCGGGCGCGCGCGGCGTTCACCGGGCGCACCCGCCTCAGCTGACATCCACGGTCTTCGCGATCGCCCCGGCAGCGGCACGTCGCCCACCGTCGCGGCATCCGTTCGTTTGCCCCACATGGCCGCTCGGCACTCCATCAGCGGACACCTCGGGCAAATCAACGCCCGCACCGACCCCTGGCATCCGCTCGCTTGCCGCACATGGCCACCTGCCGCCCCCACCACCGACCACCTCAGGCAAACGAACAGACCAGCCCCACGCCCACGGCATCCCCTCACTTGCCCCACATGGCCGCTCGGCAC
>NZ_LDRU01000126.1 GCF_001476285.1 Microbacterium testaceum
TTTCTCAGGAGTTTCGCTCGCGACGCGGCCGTGGGCCGTGACCAGGACGGGCGCCGCGGCCGCGTCAGCCGCGCAGAGCCTCGAGCGCGGACGCGAGAGCGTCGAGCGCGGGGCGCTGGCCCTTCACGAGGGCCTCGCGGGCGGCATCCAGACCCGCCCACTCAGCACGATCGACCTCGGGGAACGACGCCCGCTTGCCGGAGCGGGGCGGCCACTCCATCTCGAACTCCCCGAACGTGAATCCGGATGCCGAGAACCCGGCGCCGTCGCCGGCGAACACGACCACTTTCTTCCCGCTGGAGTACGCGAACGTTCCGAGCTCGGCCCAGTCGACCTCGGGCGGCTCGACGCCGAGCTCTTCGCGGAACTCGCGGCGGGCGGCATCCAGAGCTCCCTCCGTCTCGGGCTCGTACTCGCCCTTGGGGATCGACCAGGCCCCGGCGTCCTTCTTGGCCCAGAACGGTCCGCCCATGTGCGCGATGAGCACTTCGGGCTCGGGGGTGAGGCGGTAGAGCAGAAGCCCCGCGCTCCAGGCGACCATCAGGCGGTCGCCGCGGGAACGCGCGCGGCTTCATCGACGATCACGTCGGCGCGCTTGCGGTAGGTGCGGGCCGTGACGCGGTCGAGGGCGATCTGGCCGCGCATCCTCTCGGCTTTCTCGTAGAGCGAGGGTCCACCGAAGCCGGTGAGCACCTTCACCAGCACCGGCAGCAGCTCGATCATGAAGAACAGCGCCGCGATGAGGTAGTGCGCCCACCGCAGGGCGGGCTCTCGATCCGAGAGGCGTTCGAGGGCCGTGATCTGACTAAGCAGGCCGACCGCGCCGGCGTTGCCGTCGGCGACGGACGCCGCGCGCTGGTTGTACGCGGCCAGCGCCGTCTCGTACTGCGTGCGGGCGGCGGGGAGCTGATCCTCCGCCTGCTGCTTGTTCTGCTCGGCCGAGGATGCCGCGGCCTCGGTGCCCGCGGCGTTGGCGGCAGCCAGTGCGGTCTGAGCCTGCTGCAGCTGGGTCGAGAGCGCGTCGTACGCCGACTGCGCCTGGGCCAGCTGGGCCTGGGCGGCGTCGGAGCTCGCGCCGTTGCCCGCGACTCCCGTACAGCCCGGCACGGTGCCCGCACCCTGACCGGTCAGCTCGCACTGGTAGACCGCGCGCGCCTGATCGATCACGGTCTGCTGCGCGGCGAGCTGCTGCGTGAGCTGGTCCACCGTCTGTTGGGCGGCAGCCGATTCGGCCGACGTCGAGGAGGTCCCCGTGACGATGCCCGTCGCCGCCTGGTTCTCGAGAGCGGCGACCTGCGCGGACGCGGCGTCGAGCGCCTGCTTCTCGGGACCGTTGGTGACGGCATCCTGATCGCTCAGCGCCTGCGTGACGTTCGTGGAGTTCACCTCGCGGGCGATGTCGTTCTGGAACACCTGCAGGACGAGCGGCTCCGCGACGACGATGCCGATGAGCGCGGCCATGATCACGCGCGGGAAGGCGAGGCCGAGCAGGCGGAAGACGTTCTTCGTCGAGCGCATCGTCGAGGTGAGGAAGCGGTCGAGGTTGAAGATGATGAGGCCCCAGACCAGGGCCAGCGGAATCGCCAGGAAGAGGCTGACGCGCACGCCCGTGAGCAGCGCGAACATCATCGACAGCGACGAGACCAGAGCGGTCCCCGCGAGGACGAAGAACATCTGAACGAAACGCGGAACCTCTTCGGGAACCTCGTTGAGCACGTCGTTGTCGGCGCCGCCGAGAACGGCCATGCGCCGGATGAGCGAGAGTCGCGGGCGGCGCGGATCGTCGCGACGGAGGCGGGGAGCCCGGGGACCGGATGCCGCGGGCTCGGTGGTGCCGCCAGCAGCCGCGGCATCGGACCGGCCGGGCTCCGTCTCGACGAGCGACACCCGACGATCGCCGTCGAGCACGTCCGTCCGGTTCGCGGAGTCGTCGCCGGAGGAGGGGTGCTCGGCGGGGTCGGTGGCGGGGTCGTCGAAGTGGGCGAGAAGAGCGGTGGCGCCCGTCGGAGTTTGCGCGCCGTCGGGATGGCCGGATGGGGCGTCCCACTCCGCGAGGTCGGCGGTGACGTTGTCATGAGAGGCGCTGTCACGGGGCGCCGGGTTCTGCGCGGCGAGGATGTCGTCGACGTACTGCGCGCGCTCCTCGTCCGTCATGCGGTCGAGGCGGCCGGGTGCTTCGGGACGACCGGGCCGTTCAGCGGAAAAAGGCATTCGCACAGGGTACGACGCGATTCCTGCGCTCTCCTGAGCGGCGCCTGAGGCACAGCCCAGCGCGCCTCCCGCGTCTGAGTGTCCACAACACCCGGACGGATTTTCGAGATGTCCGGGTGTTTTGGACACTCAAGGGCACGATCTCGGGCCCCGACGCCCCGCGCGCCGGGTACCGGGGCTTCGACAGGCTCAGCCACCTACGCCCTGCGGAGACGGGGACGCAAAAGCGGGCCGGGCGCAGAACGCCCGACCCGCCCGTGCGGACCTCAGACCAGGCGCTTCTTCGGCGACACGTCGTAGGTGTTCTCGGGGTCGGAGAACACCGCGTCGCCCAGGGCCTCGTCGATCGCGGCGAGGGTGTCGGCATCCAGCGTCACGCCCGACGCCTTCACGGTGTCGGCGAGCTGCTCGGGACGCGAGGCGCCCACGAGGGCGGCGGCGATGTTGGGGTTCTGCAGCACCCACGCGATCGCGAGCTGCGGCATGGTGAGACCCGCACCGTCGGCGATGGGCTTGAGGCGCTGGACGGCCTCGAGCGTGTCGTCGTTCAGGAACCGCTTGATGAAGTTCGCGCCGCTCTTCTCGTCGGTCGCGCGCGAGCCCTCGGGAACCGGCTGGCCCGGCAGGTACTTGCCGCTCAACACGCCCTGCGCCATCGGAGACCAGACGATCTGCGAGATCCCGAGCTCCTCGCTCGTGGGAACGACCTTGCCCTCGATCACGCGCCACAGCATCGAGTACTGCGGCTGGTTCGAGATGAGCTGGATGCCGAGCTGCTTCGCGAGCGCGTGACCTTCGCGCAGCTGCTCGGCGGTCCACTCGGACACACCGATGTAGAGCGCCTTGCCCTGGCGGACGACGTCGGCGAAGGCCTGGAAGGTCTCTTCGAGCGGGGTCTCGTAGTCGAAACGGTGAGCCTGGTAGAGGTCGACGTAGTCGGTGCCCAAGCGCTTCAGCGAGCCGTTGATCGAGTCCATGATGTGCTTGCGGCTCAGCCCGGTGTCGTTCGCGCCCCCGGGACCGGTGGGGAAGTACACCTTCGTGAAGATCTCGAGCGACTCGCGACGCTGCCCCTCGAGGGCCTTGCCGAGCACGGTCTCGGCCGCGCCGTTGGCGTAAGCGTCGGCGGTGTCGAACGTCGTGATCCCGGCGTCGAGCGCGGCGTGTACCGTCGCGATCGCGGCGTCGTCACCGACCTGCGAACCGTGGGTCACCCAGTTGCCGAGGGTGATCTCCGAGATCTTGAATCCACTGTTTCCGAGGTAGCGATAACCGACCATTCTTCAACGCTAGCCCTCCCCCCGGACATCGGGGCCATGGCATCCGGAAGCGGGTTCTGCCAGGCTCGGGGCGAGCGCGCCGGTCGGCGTCGCCACGAGGGAGGACACCCCCATGACCCACCGACCCGACGATGCGTTGACGCCCGTCTTCGACCGCGCCGGCGAAGCCACCCGCCGTCCCCGCGATCGCTTCCCTCGCACCCCGGAGCTGCCCGAGACGGCGTACCAGATCGTGCACGACGAGATGATGCTCGACGGCAACGCGCGCATGAATCTCGCGACGTTCGTCGGCACGTGGATGGACGAGCACGCCGACCGGCTCTACGCCGACGCGTACGACAAGAACATGATCGACAAGGACGAGTACCCCCGCACCGCCGAGATCGAGCGCACGTGCTGGCGCATGCTTGCAGACCTCTGGCACGCCCCCTCGGTCGAGGGTGCGGCGGGGACCTCGACGATCGGCTCGTCCGAGGCGTGCATGCTGGGCGGGCTCGCTCTCAAGCGCCGTTGGCAGCACGCCCGTCGCGCCGCCGGAAAGTCGACCGAGAAGCCCAACCTCGTCATGAGCAGCGCGGTGCAGGTGTGCTGGGAGAAGTTCTGCAACTACTGGGACGTCGAGGCCCGCTACGTCCCCGTCACCGACGAACACCCGGTGTTCGACGGCCACGATCTCGCGGACTACGTCGACGAGAACACGATCGGCGTCGTGGCCATCCTGGGTGTGACCTATACCGGGGCGTACGAGCCCGTGGCATCGATCTCCCAGGCTCTGGATGCCATCGAGCAGACGACCGGCCTCGACATCGCGATCCACGTCGACGGCGCCTCGGGCGCGATGGTCGCGCCGTTCCTCCGGCCCGAGCTCGTGTGGGACTTCCGACTCGAGCGCGTGCACTCGATCTCGACGTCGGGGCACAAGTACGGCGGCGTGTACCCCGGCGTGGGCTGGGTCGTGTGGCGCGAGGAGAAGTGGCTGCCCGAAGACCTGGTCTTCCGCGTGAGCTACCTCGGCGGCGACATGCCCACGTTCGCGCTGAACTTCTCGCGGCCCGGGGCCCAGGTGCTGCTGCAGTTCTACCTGTTCCTCCGCCTCGGCTTCGAGGGATACGCGACCGTGCAGCGCGGTCTGCAGAAGGTCGCCCGGCACCTGTCGCACGGGATCGGCGCGATGAAACCGTTCGAGTTGGTGAGCGACGGCAGCGACCTGCCGGTGTTCGCGTGGCGCATGCGCCCGGGCTACACCGAGAACTGGAACCTCTACCACCTCTCGGATCGCCTGCGCATGCACGGCTGGCTCGTGCCGGCCTACCCGCTGCCCGACGATATGTCGGACCGCACCGTGCAGCGCATCGTCGTGCGCGCGGGACTTAGTCTCGACCTCGCCGACGACCTACTGGACGACATCCGCACCGAGGTCTCGTACCTCGACAAGCTGCAGTCGCCGATGCCGGTCGAAGGCACGGGGCCGGGGTTCCACCACTGAGCGGGTGCCGCGGCCCTCAGGCGGCGGCGGAGCGACGCCTCGCCTGCTCCCGCGGATCGGGAACGGGGACGGCGGCGATGAGAGCCCGCGTGTACTCCTCGCGCGGCGAGGTGAGCACCTCGCGGCGAGTACCCTCCTCGACGATGCACCCGCGCTGCAGGACGACCACCCGGTCGCTCAGCTGGTCGACGACCGCGAGGTCGTGGCTGATGAAGAGGCACGCGAACCGTAACTCCTGTTGGAGCCGTCGCACCAGGTCGAGCACGGTCGCCTGCACCGACACGTCCAGCGCCGAGGTGGGCTCGTCCGCCACGAGCAGTCGGGGCTCGAGCGCGATGGCGCGGGCGATCGCGACGCGCTGACGCTGACCACCCGACAGCTCGTGAGGGAAACGGCCCGCCCAGGATGCCGGGAGCTCGACGTCCGAGAGCAGGGCCGCGACCCGTGCCTCGCGCTCGCGCGGCGAGAGGGCGGTGTGCGCCCGCAGGGGCTCGGCGATCGAGGCCCCGATGCTCATGCGGGGGTCGAGGGCCGCGGTGGAGTTCTGGAACACGACCCCGACGGACCGCTTGACCGCGAGCGACGCGGTCCGGCGGGCGGTGCGGAGGTCCACGCCGTCGATGAGCACCCTCCCCGAGGTGATCGGGGCGAGGCCCAGGGCGCACATGCCGATGGTGCTCTTGCCCGACCCCGACTCCCCCACGAGTGCCGTGGTCTGCCCGCGGGGGATGCGAAGACTCACGTCGTCGACCGCGGTGAGGGCGCGCGCCCCGCGGCCGTAGACGACCGTGAGACCCTCGACCTCGAGCACGGGCTCTCCCTCCGCGTCGACCGCGACCCGTTCCGACGCACCCAAGCGCGGAACGGCCGACAGCAGCTCGCGAGTGTAGGGCGCCGACGGCGCATCGAAGATGCGCTGCACGTCGGCCCGCTCCTGTACCTCGCCGCGTCGCAGCACCACGACGCTGTCGGCCATGTCGGCGACCACGCCCATGTCGTGCGTGATGAGAAGCATCGCCGTGCCGGTG
Organism: Microbacterium testaceum; assembly: GCF_001476285.1. Lineage (GTDB taxonomy): Bacteria > Actinomycetota > Actinomycetes > Actinomycetales > Microbacteriaceae > Microbacterium > Microbacterium testaceum_B. Next base: position 6,006 of record NZ_LDRU01000126.1, read on the forward strand.
CGCTCGCGCAGTCGGCGCATCACGTCGAGCACCTCGCGCTGCACCGTCACGTCCAGGGCGGTCGTCGGCTCGTCGGCGATGATCAGCTCCGGATCGCATGCCAGGGCCATCGCGATCATGACGCGCTGGGCCTGGCCACCCGACATCTGGTGCGGATACGAGCGCACGCGCGCGGCGGCATCCGGGATCTCCACCATCGTCAGCAGCTCCACGACACGGGCGCGGCGGGCGGCGCGGTCCATGTCGGGACGGTGCACCCGCAGCACCTCGTCGATCTGATGACCGATGGGGAAGACGGGGTCGAGGGCGTTCATCGGGTCCTGGAAGACGACGGCGATGCGGGAACCGCGGATCGCGTTCAAGCGGTTCTCGTCGAGCGCGAGCAGGTCGATGCCGTCGAACACCGCGGTGCCGCGCACGCGCGCCCGCTCGGGGAGTAGACCGACGAGGGCGAGGGCGCTCACGCTCTTGCCCGAGCCCGACTCCCCCACGAGGGCCACGATCTCGCCGCGTCCCACGGTCAGGTCGAGGCCCGCGACGGCGACGACCTCTTCTTCGCCGAGGTCGAAGACGACCTCGAGACCGGTGACCTCGAGCACGGGCGCGGTCACGAGCCCGGCTCCCGTTCAGGCGTGTCGAGGGAAGGCGCGACGACGGCGGGAGCGTCGACGGCGGGTGTGTCGAGGGCGGGTGCGCCGGCGGCGGCCTGCGCGTCGGCGGCGAGGGTGCTGTCGCGGTACTCCTGCCACTCGGCCAGCATCTTGCGGTGATGCCCGACGAGCCACGTCATGTAGCGCAGGGCGTTGGTCAGGCGCGTCCGCGGTCGTGATGCGTCCTCGGGGAGCACATCGAGGCCGAACTCGAGGGTCGAGTTGATGCGGCGGACGTAGTCGCGCTCACCGGCGAGGAAGCCTCCCCACACGTCGTCCTCGGTGCGGAAGTAGTGGCTGCGGTCACCGGGGATCGCGTGTCGCTTCAGGAAACCGAGGTTGACAAGCGCCCGGGTCGACATCGACACGGCGCCCGCGCTCGCCTGCAGCAGATCGGCGATGCGGGCCGACGAGAGGTAGGGCTCGTCGACGATCAGGAGCAACGCGAGAACGCGCCCCTCCATCCGCGGGTTGCCCGCCGCGCCCCACGCGTACGCGAAGTCCTCGACGAAGGCGCTCACGGCCTCGTCGAGCACGTCGGCGGGCGCATCGGCGGGCGTGCTGCGTTCTTCGTCCGTCACAGGGCCATCCCCTTCAGCAGCTCCGACGGCTGCTCCGTCGACAGAGCGTAGCGATAACGCTCGAACGGCCACATGGACATGCCGCTCAAGCGGATCGACACGACCTCGCCCGCGGCATCCCTCTCCACGCTCACCGGCTCGCCACTCGCGCCGAAGCTCGCGCGCGACGGGAGGCGCAGCGTCCCGTCGTCGACGTCGAGCACCTCGGCGGAACGGGCGGGGTCGGGATCGGCGGGGTGCAGCACCGCCACGGCACCGCCGAGATCCACGAGGTCGGCCACGCTCCACATGCTCGCGAACCGTCCCGTGACCGCGGCCTCGGCCGGCTCGCGGTCGGCCTGGGCGAGGGCCAGACGCAGGATGCCGATGGCCCCCGTCGCGAGCACGTCGGCCGGGCCGTCGATGGCGTTGGTCAGCACGCTCACCACGAGGTCATCGTCGAGGTCGAGCCACGTACGCGTGATGTGGCCGGGGTATCCGCCACTGTGTCCGACCAGATGCACCCCGTCGAGGTCGCGGACGTCGAAGCCGAGCCCGTAATGGCGAAGGACCCCGGCGTACTCGATGTCGGACTCCCGCCGCTGCAGCAGCCTCTTCGCCGCGTCCGACACGAGTGTGTCGTCACCGGGAGTGTGAGCCGCGAAATACGCCGACAGATCGCGCGCGGTGCCGAACCACCCCGTCGCCGCGGCCATGGCGCGGGTGTCGACGTGCGGGATCACGCGCCGCGAAGCCCCGGCTCGCAGGGCCGCGTTGTGCCCGGCGGCGAAGTCATCGGCCCGATCGGCGTCCCATTCCGGGCCGAGGTCGTCGAGACCGAGCGGGCGCACGATGTGGTCGACGACGTACTGCGCGTACGAGACGCCCGCCGCGGCCTCGATCACGAGGCCCAGCAGCGAGTAGCCGACGTTGGAGTACTTGAAGTGCTCGTTCGGGGCGAACACACGTCCCTCCTCCGCCGCCATGCGAAGGATCTCGGCGCGGTCGGGGAAGGGCAGCCCGCGCTGCCAGAAGTCGGCGACGACGCCGTCGCGGATGACGCCGCCCTGGTGGCCGAGGAGCTCGCGCACGCTGACGTCGCCCACCTCGGCATCCGCGAGTTCGGGGAGCCACCGCGACAACGGGTCGTCGAGGCGGAGCGCACCGCTCTCGACGACCCGTTGTCGCGGTGGCTCCCCGAACTCGCGGATGCCGAGGGGGGTGACGTCAGCGTGCGCGAGCCCCTCGGCCACCAGGGCGGCGTCATCCGCGACCGCGCCGTCGCCGACTTCTGGCAGCGCGGGCTGCCCTTCCCCGCCCGCGCCGATCTCCTTCCCAGTGCGGCGACGGAGGGACCAGTGTTAGCCCAGAACGAGCACTTCAACTACTCCACCCTCGGCCACACGATAC
>NZ_LDRU01000127.1 GCF_001476285.1 Microbacterium testaceum
GAGTGTCCAAGAAACCCGGGAATCGGGCGCGTCTTTTCCGGGTTTCTCGGACACTCGACGTCGAGAGACGCGCGCACAGACGCTGCGCGGCCGCCGATACGCTGGCCCCATGGCCCCGGCATCCGTTCTCTCGACCCGCGTGCTGCTCGTCTGCGCGGCGATCGGGGTGGGGACGGGCATCCTCGGCGGGGCCGCCGGCTGGCTGACCCTCGCGGTCCTGGCGGCGGCACCGTGGGCCTACGGGCTGGTGCTGGGCTCGCACGTTCTGCCCGGGATCATCGCGCAGCAGGTCATCCGCCGCCCCTGGGTCGCCCTCGTCACCCACGTGCTCGCCGCCCTCGTCGCGAGTGCGATGGCGCCGCAGTGGACCTTCCGCTTCCTGGGCACCGCGATCCTGATCGGCGGGATCCAGGAGGGCGTGGCGGCCCTCACCCGTTATCGCGTGTGGGCGGCGGCCCGCTTCTTCATCTCGGCGGTCATCGTCGGCGTCGTGATCGCCGTCCCGGTGTGGTTCGCGGGTGACATCGCGAGCCTCGCCCCTATCGCGCGGGTGGCGGCGGTGGCGATCAGCATCCTGGGCCCGGTGGCGTGGACGGCCGTGGGCCTCGGCATCGGCTCGGGGCTGCGCGGCGCGGGCGTGGCGCGCGGTCTCTCGACACCGAGATGAGCGCGGATCGCCCGAGTTAGGGTGCACTAAGTTGGGGGGCGTACGCGCTCCCGAGGACTCGCCCGTGACCACTCGCCCCCACCCCGTCGCCGCCTCCGCCGCGGCGGACACGGCGGCGCTGCTGAGCCTGCGAAACGTGACGATCTCGCACCTCGAGGCGAGCACCCCCACGCCCTCGGCCGTGAGCTTCGACGTCCACCCGGGCGAGGTCGTGCTGCTCCTCGGCCCGAGCGGCTCCGGCAAGTCGACTCTCGCCCTCGCGATGAACGGCCTCGTCCCGCACACCGTCCCGGCGACGGTCGAGGGCATGGTGCGGGTGGCGGGACAGGATGCCGCGACCGCGACGGTCGCCGAGCTCGCCACCACGGTGGGCATGGTCTTCCAAGACCCGGACGCCCAGCTGATCACCGGGACGCTGCTCGACGAGGTCGCCTTCGGTCCCGAGAACCTGCGCCTTCCCGTCGCCGACGTGCTCGCGCGCGCCGAAGCGGCCCTGCGGCGGATGGGCCTCTGGCACCGGCGACATGAGTCGCCGGATGTTCTCTCCGGCGGCGGTCGGCAACGCCTCGCGATCGCGTGCGCGCTCGCGATGGGCTCGCCCCTCCTCGTGCTCGACGAGCCCACGGCCAACCTCGACCCGGCCGGCGTCGACGACGTCTACTCGGCGCTGCGCGACGTGGTCGCCGCGGGCGATCGGGCCATCGTCCTCGTCGAGCACAACCTCGACGCGGCGGTCGAGCTCGTCGACCGCGTCGTCGTGCTGGACGGAACCGGATGCCTCGTCGCCGACGGTCCGGTCGACGCGATCCTGCGCGACCGCGCCGCCGATCTCCACGCGCTCGGCGTGTGGCTCCCCACGGCGACCCTCGCGGCGCTCCGCCTCGAGCAGAGCGGCCACCGTTTCGACCGGCTGCCGCTCACGCCGGCGGAGCTGCGCGCGGCGCTGATCGACGCCCCGGCAGCGGCTGCCGCGCCCGCAGCGGCCTCGGCACACACTCCTCAGCCGCAACCGCGCCGCGGCGATGTCCTGGTGAGCGTCGAGGGGCTGCAACTTTCTCGCGGGCGCACCCGCGTGCTGCACGGCAACGACCTCGAAGTCACGGCGGGCGAGTTCGTCGCCGTGGTCGGTGCGAACGGCGCGGGAAAGACGACGCTGGTCCAGGCGATCGCGGGCGTCCTGCGTCCCCCGCGCGGGACCGTGCGGATCGACGGACTCGACGTGCGCCGCGTCGACGCGCGCGCCCTGTCGCGGCACGTGGGTTTCGTGTTCCAGAACCCCGAGCACCAGTTCATCGCCACGACCGTGTTCGACGAGATCGCGCACGGCCTCCGCGCCACGCGCCTCGACGGTCGCCGCCTCGACGACGCCGAGGTGCGCCGGCGCACCGACGACCTGCTCGCCCGCTTCGGTCTGGCGGACAAGGCCGGCATCCATCCCTTCCTCCTCTCCGGCGGCCAGAAGCGACGACTGTCGGTGGGGACGGCGCTCGTCGGCGGCGCGCGGCTGCTCGTGCTCGACGAACCGACGTTCGGACAGGACCGCGCCCGCGCAGACGAACTGCTCGCGCTCCTCGACGACCTGCGCGAGAGCGGCACGACGATCATCGTGGTGACGCACGACATGCAGGTGGTCGCCGAACACGCCGACCGACTGATCGTCGTCGACGACGGGCGCATCGTGGCGGACGGCCCCACCGCGCACGTCTTCGCGGACGACGCGCTCCTCGCGCGCGCCGGGCTCCGGCCGCCGCCCCTGCGCGAGGCGTTCGCCGGACTCTCAAGTCACCCCGCGCTCGCGGCGATCACCCGTCTGCGCGACCTCCCCGGCGGTGCGGGATGACCGCGGTCGCGGAGGTCGCCGCCCGCGAGGAGGGGCGACGCGGCCTCGCCGTGGTGAATCCGCTCGCGAAGTTCGCCGGACCCCTGCCCGCGATGATCGCCCTCGTCTTCGTCCGCGACCTCACGAGCCCGCTCGTGTTCCTCGTTCTCGCTTCCCTCGTCCTGCTGCTCGGCACTCGTTTCACCCGGCGGGTGGTCGGCATCCTGATCGGCGTGATCCCGGCGGCCACCGTCGTCGTCGCCGTCGGGTTCGCGCTGTGGGTCGACCCCGAGCGCGTCGAGGGCACCAGCGAGGTCCTTCGCGTGGGCGATTGGGCACTCACGGAGGGTGCGCTGGCCATCGGCCTCGCCACGGGACTGCGCCTCGCGGCGATCATGACCCTCGCCTTCATCGGCGGGCTCACGACCGAGGGCTCCGACCTCGTGCGCGCGCTCGTCCAGCAGCTCCGCGTGCCGTACCGGATCGGATACGCGGCCCTCGCCGCCATCCGGTTCGTCCCGCGTTTCGGGCACGAGCTCGCGGTGATCCGTCAGGCGCACCGCATCCGGGGTGCGCGCGGCGGCGTCCTGTCGGCTCCCGCACGGTGGGCGGGGTACGTCGTCCCGCTGCTCGCCGGCGCGATCCGGCACGCCGAACGCGTCGCGCTCGCGATGGACGCCCGCGCCTTCGGCGCCCACCCCGACCGCACCGAGCGCCACCGGGTTCCGTGGCGCCGACGAGACACGGTGTTCGTCGCGCTCTGCTGGGCGGTGTCGGCCGCCGTGTTCGTCGTCGTGCGTCCGTTCTGAGCGATTCGCGCGCCGGGGCTCCGGCATCCGTCCCCCTAGACTCGGGGAAACCTCAGGAGAAGCCATGCCCCGGCGCCGTCGCACCGTCGCGCAACACGCTCGTCTGCGCTCCCCTCACCCGTTCACGCAGCTGGTCAAACTGCTCGCCGTCGCGGCCACGGTCGTGCTCGTCGCGGTCGCCGGCGTCACGGCGTACACCGCGGTCGATCTGACCTCGGAGTACGTCGCCGAGGCCGTCGTGGTCGAGAACCAGCCCGCGATCCCGCCCGACCTCGGGCAGCTCGAGGGCGGCGTGAACATGATGGTCGTCGGCATCGACGCGTGCGAGGAGCACCTGAAGGCCCTGTTCGGCGAACGGTGCGAAGGTCCGGATGCCGAGGGCCAGCTGAACGACGTCAACATCCTGCTGCACATCTCCGACGCACCGCGTCGGGTGACGGTCGTGTCGTTCCCGCGCGATCTGCTCTTCGAGGCCCCGGCGTGCGACACCCCCGACGGCGGACGGTGGGGCGGCGGGTACGTGCAGATCAACGAGATCTACTCGTACGGCGGGCTGTCGTGCGTCATGACCGCGGTGTCGGACATGAGCGAGCAGCAGGTGCAGTTCGGCGCGATGGTGACCTTCGGCGGCGTGATCGAGATCACCAACGCGATCGGCGGTGTCGAGATCTGTCTCGCGAGCCCCATGCGCGACGAGAACACCGCGATCGACTGGCCCGCGGGCCCCCGCACGATCCAGGGCTACGAGGCGTTGCAGTTCCTCCGCACTCGCTACGGCGTCGGCGGCAGCGACCTCGCGCGCATCAGCAACCAGCAGCAGTACATGTCGCGCCTGGCACGCAAGCTCGTCAGCGAAGAGGTGCTCTCGAATCCCGCGACGGTGTTCCGTCTGGCATCCACGGGACTGCGCAACGTCACGCCCACGCAGAGCCTCACCAATCCGTTGACGCTCGTCCAGATCGCCTCCGCGGTCAAGGACGTGCCGTTCGAGGACATCGTGTTCGTGCAGTACCCGACGGTGACGGCGAGTTCCGACGCGAACCGGGTCGAGCCGAACTACGCCGCGGCGCAGGTGCTGTGGGACGCGCTCTCGGCGAACCAGGGGATCGAGGTCACCGGTGCGGTCGGCGCGAACGACGGCGTCGTCGCGGAGCCCGCCCCCGGCGAGACCGCCGCGCCGACCGATGCTCCCGAGGTCGAGCCGGGCACCGTCGACCCGACCACCGGGTCCGTCGCCCTTCCGGAGTCGATCACCGGCTCGAGTGCGGCGCAGCAGACCTGCAGCAACGGCGTCGTGAACTGACGCGCCGGCGCGTCACGGGCGCGCCGCTGGTGACCGCGCGCCGCATCCCTCAGTAGCTCGGCGCGGCCGGGAGGTTGAAGAAGGCCTCGAGGGTCGAGTACCCGCCGTCGTGGTACGCCTGGGCGAGCTCGGGCCCGATGTACCGCAGGTGCCAGGCCTCGGGCTCGTAACCCGACACGCTCTCCTGCCCGTCCACGTAGCGGACGATGAAGCCGTACTCCCACGCGTGATCGCGCACCCACGCGCCCTGCGACGAGCCGGCGATGTCGTCGAGCGACCCG
>NZ_LDRU01000128.1 GCF_001476285.1 Microbacterium testaceum
GGGTAGGCGTTGTTGTCCCACGTGACCCCAACGAGTTTCGGCGGCGCGGCGCTCGTAGCTGCAGTGGACGTGGCGGCTCCCGACGCGGTGGCTGCGGCAGTGCCGTTGCCACCGGTCGCCGGCACATTAATCGCCGGCAGATTCACGCGCCCGTTCGACCCGCTCACCTGCGTGTTCGTCGTCGTGCCGTCGGAGAACTTGTACCCATTGCTCAGAGTCGTCGTCACGCTCTTCCCCGCGGTAGCGACGTTGTTCACCGTCACCGTGACGTACGCGCCGGTGATCGTGCCGCAGGCCGTGCCGTTGTACGTCGACTTGTCGAAGGCGAGAACCGGGGCGTTCGAAGCCGCGGCCATCGGAGTGATGGTCGCCGCGGCGATGACCGGAAGCGTCCAGGCAGCTCCGGTGAGGACCGTGCGGCGGGTGGGCGAGAGAGCGGGAGCGTCTTGCTCGATGTCGTGCGTCATCAGGAACCTTTCGGGATGGGTTGCCGCCACCCTGTCGAGGCATGCGCGCGTGCGCCAAACGTGAGTTGTCATCGTCGCCACAGGTGAGGACGGGGCGGAGGTTTCGGCATCCGGGATCGAGAGGGAGTGAACGCGAGGGTGAACGGATCGGGGGATGGCGGAGGGACCGGTGGGGCGCCGGAGAGGCTGAAAGACCACCCCTGAGATCGGAGCCGCATGACCCGAACCCTGCGTACCGAGGGGAGCGCGGTCGTCGAGTGGTTCGCTCAGCGCTCGTTCGTCGCGACGCCCGTCAGCTCGGGGCCGTCGGCGCTCGTCGTCGATGAGGTGGAGGTCGCGGGGGTGGCGGTCCGTCGGCTGTGGCACACCCCGCTCACGATCGAGCCGACACCGGGGCCTCGGAACGGCTCGACGCTCGTCCTCCAGGCCGAGGGCACCGTCGAGCTGAGCTTCGTGGGCGGCCACATGTCAGACCTCGACGCCGGTGACGCGCTTGTCTATCCCGAGACGGTGCTGTCCTGCGTGACGGCCACGCAGCCGAGTGCGCGCATCGAGATCGCCTCGCCACACCGACTGCTCGACGAACCCACTCCGCTGCCCGGCGCCGACGATGGCCCGGCGTGGAGGGCTCTGGCATCCACCGTCAACGCGATCCTGAACGGCGACCATCGCGTCAGCATCGCCGTCGAGTCAGCCCTCGGTCACGCGATCGAGAGTCTGTGCGCGGCGCTCGTCGCGGGGCGGCCGGGGACGGATGCCGAGGGCGCAGGGATGCGATCAGCGCAGGCCACCTTCGCCGCTGCCACGCGGCTCCTCATCGAGCGCGCCGAGGACCCGCACTTCACCGTCGAGGAACTCGCGGATGCCCTGCGCGTGTCTCGGCAGTACCTCTCTCGCGTGTTCGCGCGACGCGGGAGCACGCCGAGCGCCGCCCTCCGTGCGCGCCGGCTCGAGCTCGCCGACGCCCTCGTGGGGAGCGGCTTCCCGATCGCCGAGATCGCTCGTCGCTCCGGCTTCGTTTCCGCGCGGGCTTTGTCGAGGGCCCGGCGGGAGCGCGATTCGCGAGTCGCGCAGTCATGGGAGTGAGCGGGAACGTCGTAGCCGGAGGCGCGGCGCGGGCCCGTGGCATCCAGGTCTCGAAGACGACTGTGCCGATCCAGAGCAGCGCCTGATGTCCCACTTCGTGCAGAAATCGGCCTCGCCACCTGCACAAAGTGGGACATGCCTGGTTGGGGCGCGGCGGGCGTTAGCGCTGAGGGGGCAGCGCCGCGTCGCGTGTCCCACTTTGTGCATGGCTGAGCCGCCGAAATCGCACAAAGAGGGACACGCAACCTCGCGCTGAGCGAGGTGGCGTCTCACGCGACGCCGCGCTGCGCTACCCGGCGGCGCGCGCAACGCCTCACCGCACCGGCGGCAGCCTCACCCCCCGCCCGCCAACCTCCACACGCGATCCCGCGAGAACGGCAGTTCGTACCCACGCCGCCCGAGGGCGCGTGAGACGGCGTTGCCGATCGCCGCGCCGACCGGGTTGTACGGCGACTCGCTCATCGACTTCGCGCCGAAGGGGCCCAGGGTGTCATCGGTCTCGGCGAAGTACACCTCGGTGTCGGGGACGTCGGCGAACTGCGGCACGCGATACGTGCGGAACACGGGGTTCTGCACGACGCCGTCCTCGAGGTACACCTCTTCGTACAGCGCGCCGCCGAGGGCCTGCGCGGCCCCGCCCTCGATCTGCCCGCGACACTGCGCGGGGTTGATCACGACGCCGGCGTCGGCGGACTGGACCGACTGCAGCACTCTCACCGTCCCCGTCTCGGGGTCGACGGCGACCCGCACGGCGTGCACGTTGAACGCGAGCGAGCGGAAATCGCCGAACTCCGCGCCGTCAGCCGTGAGACCCTGCTCGTCACGCATCGTCGCGGGCGCGGCATCCACGATCCGTTGCCACGAGACGATTTCGTCTCCGGCGAGGATCCCGGATGCCACGACCTCGGCGGACGCAGCATCCCCTCCGGCTAGCTCGGCGGCGATGTCGATCATGCGTCGCCGCAGAGCCGTGCAGGCGCCGAACAGGGCCTTGCCCGCGACGACCGTGCCGGCCGAGGCGAAGGCACCGGTGTCGTGCCGGACGGCGTCGGTGTCGGCGGCCCACAACTCGAGGCGATCGGGCGAGGCGTCCAGCACCGTCGCGGCGATCTGCCGGTGCACCGTCGAGGTGCCGTTGCCGAACTCGGCGGTGCCGACGCGCAGCAGGAACGTGCCGTCGGGGCGGAGAGTCGCTGTCGTGTGCGCGATGTGCCCGCGCGGGGCCATCGTCGCGATCATCGCGGCAGCCATGCCCTCGCCGACCGCCCAGCCCTCGGGGGCCTCGACGCCGTTGCCGCGGCGGAGGGCGTCCTGCGCCAGGTCGAGGCACTGGTCGAGGCCGTAACTGCCCCAGATCAGGTCTTCCTCGTACTTCTCGTCGTCGTCGGGGTGAAGGGGGTCGCCCTCCTTGACGGCATTGATGCGGCGGAGGTCGAACGGGTCGATCCCCAGCTTCTCGGCGAGGGCGTCCATCGCCGACTCGACGCCGAAGACCACCTGCCCGAGCCCGTAGCCGCGGAACGCTCCCGACGGCGGGTTGTTCGTATACACCGCTTCGGCATCGATCCACTTCGTCGGCACCCGGTACAGCGTCGTCGACTCGGCGCACGAGTGGAACAGCACGCCGATCGCGTGGTTGCCGTACGCGCCGGTATCGCTCAGGACGTCGATCTTCATCGCGGTGAGGGTGCCGTCGGCATCCGCGCCGAGGGTGACCCGCACGCGCATCGGATGCCGGAGCGATGCCCGCACGAACTGGTCGGTGCGCGAGAACTCGTATGCCACCGGACGACCGAGCTTCAGCACGGCGAGGGCCGTGAGATCTTCGGTGAAGAGCTCCTGCTTTCCGCCGAAGCCGCCGCCGACGCGCGCCGCGAAGACGCGGATGCGGTCGCGCTCCAGGCCGAAGATGTGCGCGAGCTCGTTGCGGGCGAGGAACGGCACCTGCGTCGACGAACGGATCACGAGACGACCGTCGTCATCGAGCCAGCCGACGGCGCCGTGCGTCTCGAGGGCCGCGTGCGTGACGCGGGCCGAGGTCCATTCACCGGAGACGGTGGCGTGGCTCGCGGCCAGCGCCGCGTCGATGTCGCCGCCGTGGCCGGTGTGGAACCCGGCGACGACGTTGCGTCCGGCATCCATCACCCGCTCGTCGGGCGTGCGGTCGGGGTGCAGCAGCGGAGCGCCCGGCGTTCGCGCCTCGTCGGGGTCGAAGACCGCGGGCAGCACGTCATAGACGACGCGCAGGGCGCGGCAGCCGGCATCCGCTGCCTCCGCCGTCTCGCCGACGACCGCGGCGACCCGCTGGCCGACGTGGCGGACGACGTCGTCGAGCATCCGCGTGTCGTCGGGGTCGTCGGTGCGGTGCTCGTGACGACCCGTGGAGTAGCGGATGTCGGGGACGTCCTCGTGCGTGAACACCGCGACGACGCCGGGGACGGCGAGGGCCGCCGCGGTGTCGATCGCGACGATCCGCGCGTGGGCGTGCGGAGAGGTGACGACGCGCAGCACGAGCGGGGGACCGCCGGGCACCGGCTCGTCGAACGTGAACGGCTCACGGCCCTGCACGATGCGCCGCGCGGCCTCGGGGATGGTCGAGGAACCGATCAGGCCGTTCGCCGTGTCTGCGCGTGGTTCATCTGCATGACCCGTGGGGCAGGAGTGCTCTGATGGGGCGGCGGGGAGGGGGCCACGGGCGTCGGTCATGCATCCGGACCGCTCTGCTTGCGCGGCACCGGCGCCGGTCTCACGCACGGGCCCCAGAACAGACTTGCGGATCGCCGCGCGGATCGGGCGGTAGCCCGTACAACGGCAGAGGTTGCCCTTCATGCGCCGATCGAGGTCGGGAAGGTCGGCGGCGGTCAGGGTCGAGGCCGTGACGCTCATCCCCGGCGTGCAGAACCCGCACTGGAAGCCGAAGCCCGACGCCAGGGCCTCCTGCACGGGATGCAGCTCGTCGCCGGGCGCGAGGCCCGCGGCGGTCGTGATCGCGCGCCCCTCGAGACGCATCGCCGGGATGATGCACGAGTGCGTCGGCTCCCCGTCGAGCAGCACCGAGCACGCGCCGCAGTCGCCCGCGTCGCAGCCCTTCCTCACCTCGACGTGGCCCGTCTCGCGCAGCAGCGTGCGCGCACTCTGACCGGGGCGGGGCTCGGCGTCGACCGGCTCCCCGTTGACCTGGAACTTCACGCGGTGCCCTTCCGTTGCGCCCCGACCTGGCACCCTGCGTACCGCGCTCCGGAAGAAGCCGGCCGAATCCGCCGGGCGCGGCCCGTCGTGCGCGCCGCGGCGTCCGAAACTCCGGAGCGCGGGACAGCGATGCGGCGTGCCGCGCTCACGCGGTACCCTCCGCGGATTCGCGGGCGAACGCCGCGCGCAGCCGCTCAGCGAGCACGACGCTCACGCCGCGCCGCCAGTCGGCGCTGCCCAGCGGGTCGGTGTAGAAGTCGGTCGCGGAGGCCACGGCATCCCGAAGCTCTCCGGCACCCGGAACGCGGGCGAATCTCAGGACGCGCGGGCGTCGAACGGCGGCGGTGACGACGAAGACCGCCGAACCGTCCGGATCGACGCGAGCGGTCACGACAGCCCCCGAGCGGCCGAGTTCGGCGAGCGCGATCTTCTGCAGTCCGACGCGGGAGCGCAGCGCGTGCAACGGGATGTCGAGGGCGCGCACCACCTCGCCCGGGGCGAGGGAGGTCGCCTGATTGTCGATCACGAGGTCGGCCACCGCGATCACGCGCTCGCCGCCGTCGGGCGTCCAGATGAGGGCCGTGGCATCCAGGGTCGAGAGCATCGCGATCATCGCTCCGGCCGCGAAGGCCTGGCAGACGTTGCCGCCGACGGTCGCGGTGTTCCAGATCTTGAACGACGCGAGGAGCGCATCGGCGGACGGGCGGGCGAGCGCGAGCGAGGTCCACTCGGCGGGCGCCTCGGTCTCGGCCCAGGCGAGAAGGCGGGCGATCGTGCAGGTCGCGCCGATGCGCAGGCCGTCGGGCGTGATCTCGACATCGGGCCAGCCGAGGGTCGTGAGGTCGACGAATCCGGTCGTCGTCGGCTGCGGTTCGCTCATCAGCCAGGTGCCGCCCGCCATGACGACCTCGCCCGGCGCGAGCGCGAGGTCGGCGCGCGTGCGCGCGGGGCGGAACGAGGTGACGGTGGTGATGTCCATCTCAGCCCGCCAGGATCCGACCCGACCAGCGGCCGTCGGCGAGCGTGTAGTGCTGGCGCGTGCTCTGTCCGATCGGGTCGCCGCGCCAGAACGTCAGGGTGACGGGACGCAGGCGGAAACCGACCCAGCGCGGAGGCGGGTCGAGCGTCGGGTGCGCGGCATCGAACTCGGCCCACAGGTGCTGGCGGGCCGCGGTGTCGAGCTGGGCGTTCTCGCGCGTGTTCAGCCACGCCAGCAGCTGCAGGTAGCGCGAGCGCTGGGCGTACACGGCCGCGGCCTCCGCGGGGGTCACGCGCTCGACGATTCCCCGCACGACGAGCTGGCGCCCGACCTCGGGCCATGCCACCGCCATTGCGGCCACCGGGTTCGCGACGATCTCGGCGACCTTCGCGCTCGCCTCATCGGTGTGGAAGGTCAGGCCCGCGGCATCCCTGTCGCTGATGAGCACATGGCGGAGGGACGGGATGCCGTCGAGCCCGATGGTGGAGAGGGCGGCGAGGGGGCGCAGCTCGCTGTCGTGCGACGGCAGCCACCGGACCATGAGCGCGATCGGGTCGGCGACGAGCTCGTCGGTGACGTCGACATCGGAACCGAAGGTGGTGCCGGCCGTGATCATGGGTCCTCCCGGGTGCTGGGGTTATCGCCGAGCGTAGGGACGCCGCGTTTCGGCGATGTTGCCACCACGAACATTCGCTGAAACACGCGGTCCCTACACTCGCGGCCATGAGCTCGCTGCCCCTCATCCACGCGTGTCCCAAGCGCATGGAATACGGCCCGTGCGGGGGTGTCGGCTTCGACGGCGCGTGCGAGATCGATGCGGGCCACCGCTGCGCGTTCCTCTCCCGCCCGACCGTGCCGTGGACCGGCGTCGACCGCACGACCCCGGTGGGCCCCGCCCCGCGCACCGCCGCGGCGGCGGAGACCCTGACCTCCCTCGACACGCGCCCGTGGGTCGTGGCCGACCTGCCGGCGCGCGCGTTGAGCGTGGCATCCATCGACGCCTGCGCCGCCGTCCTCTCGGGAGAAGTGGATGCCGTCCTCGCCGGCGACGCGGGAAGCGCGCGCGTGCAGTTCCCTCCCGCCTACCGCGCGCACCTGTTGCAGCGACGGGGGCTGCGCGTGTGGACGGGGCTGAACATGCGCGACCGCAACCGCGTCGCGATCGAGGGGGAGCTCGCGGCGCTCGCGGTCGAGGGCGTGGCCGGGGTGCATTGCGTCACGGGGGACCACACCCGGACGGGACACCGGCCCGACGCCGCCCCCGTGTTCGACCTCGACTCGACCGAGGCGACGGCGCTCGCGCGCGCGGCGGGGCACGTCGTGTCGGTCGCGGGGTCGCCCGCGGCTCCGCCGGTGGAGCGCCGCGCGGCGCGGTTGCGCGAGAAACTGCGCGCGGGTGCCGACGTGTGCTTCGTCAATCACGCGGGCGGCGCAGCGCCGGTGCGGCGGTTCATCGACGAGGTGGGGGAGTCGGTGCGGTACATCCCGTGCGTTCCCGTGGTGGTGGATCACGCCTCGGCCGCTCTGCTCGAGTCGTTCACGACGCTGGTGCTGCCGGACGGGTTCCTCGCGCGGGTTCGTTTGGCCCGGGAACCGCGGGCCGAGGGGATCGCGCTGGCGGTCGCGCTCGCCGAGGAGATGCTCGCGCTCCCCGGGGTCGTGGGCGTGAACCTCTCCGGCGGACGCGAGGGCGCCGAGGAGTCGTTCGCCGAGGCGATGGCGGAGGTCGCGCGGCGGCTGCGGTGAGGGGCGCGGCTCACGCCGCGGGGCGTTGAGTGTCCAAGACACGCCGTTATGCGCGGGGGAGTTGCGGCGTGTCTTGGA
>NZ_LDRU01000129.1 GCF_001476285.1 Microbacterium testaceum
ATCGCGCCCCTTCAGCCGTGGGGCGCCCCACCCGGCGGGGGAGCGCCCCACGGCTGAAGGGGCGCGATGCTTCGTCCGACGCCTACACGGTACGGATCCGGAAGGTCGTTCGCCCCGGCATCGCGCGCCTCGACGTAGGCGGCGAGATCCTGGTCGAGTCCCTCGGTGCGCATGCGGGCGTCGACGTAGACGAGCACTGCCGAGGTCGACTGCACGACGAGGGCGATGCACTGCACGAGAAGGATGCCGGCCTGCCCGAGCAACTGCACGACGATGAAGCCCGCGATGGCGCCCGGCTCCGGGGCGCCCGTGGGTGCGAGCAGCGTGGAGAGGAAGCTGGCGCCGAAGCTGAGCGGGAACGAGATGATCTGCGCGACCACGCTGAACGCCACGGAGATGATGACCAGGACACCGAGCGTCGACCAGAATCGCCCGCGGGTGAGTCGCCACGACCGGGCGATCCCGGCCCGGATCCCCGTGCCCTCGAGGATGATCACCGAGGGCACGAGGAAGAGCTTGGTAGCGAGCCACAGGTAGAGGGGCACGCACCCGAGGGCGAGTAGAAGACCGAGGAGGATGCCGACCGGCAGCAGCGCGAACGAGACCGCGACGACGATTCCGGCCAGGACGGCCAGGACGAGGATCACCGCGGTGAACGTCAGGGCGGCGTACCCGATCAGGCGCCAGACGACCGGGCGAACCCGCCGCCAGACCACTTTCAACGTCGGCTTCTCGGCGACCACGCCGTGCGCCACCTCTGCCACGACGACGCCCTGCACCAGCACGCTCAGGCCGCTCGCCGCCACCCCGAGCACGAGAGCGACGATCGCCGTGAGAGCGATCGACCCTGCCATCACCGCGTTGAAGTCGTCGCTGCCCTCGACGAGGGTATCCAGCCGCGAGAAGCTCGCGATGGCCGCACCCGCGATGGCCGCGCTCAGCACGATGTAGGCGACGGTCTGCACCCCGAGCGCGAAACCGAGCAGCACGCGGGGGTTGTGGCGCAGAGCCGTGAACGACCGGCCGAGGATCATGCCGAACCCGAAGGGATGCAGCGGGACGATCCCCGGACGCGACGCGGGGGTCCAGGCGGGGTACGCGGTCACGATGACGCCTCCTCGGTGGTCGGCCGTGTCTTCATCGTGTCATAGACCTCCGACACCCCGTCATGGTCACAGTCATGGGGACACCCCCAGCGCGCTCGGCCCCTTCCCGGGCATGTCGACTACGCTCTTAGGGATCGCTCCCTCACCCGGGGGGCCATGGCCCGTTCCCGAGCGGGTTTCGAGACGGAAGACGTACACCCGATGACTTCACGGATCCTGGTTGTCGATGACGACACCGCGCTGGCCGAGATGATCGGCATCGTGCTGCGCACCGAGGGATTCGACACGGTCTTCTGCGCCGATGGCGCGCAGGCGGTCGAGGCCTGGCGCTCCGAGCGGCCGGACCTCATCCTGCTCGATCTCATGCTGCCGGGCGTCGACGGCATCGAGATCTGCACCCGCGTGCGCGCCGAATCCGGCGTCCCGATCATCATGCTGACGGCCCGCACCGACACCGCCGACGTGGTGAAGGGCTTGGAGTCGGGTGCCGACGACTACATCATGAAGCCCTTCAATCCGAAGGAGCTCGTCGCGCGGATCCGCACGCGCCTGCGCCCCGTGCAGGCGCCGGTCGACGAGACATTGCGCATCGGCGACCTCGTCGTCGACGTGGCCGCGCACGAGGTGCGTCGCGGGGACACCCCGATCGCCCTCACGCCGCTCGAGTTCGAGCTCCTCGTCGCGCTCGCCGAGAAGCCGCAGCAGGTGTTCTCGCGCGAGATGCTGCTCGAACAGGTCTGGGGCTACCACTACAAGGCCGACACGCGCCTCGTGAACGTGCACGTCCAACGACTCCGGGCCAAGATCGAGGCCGACCCCGACAACCCTCGCATCGTGACCACGGTTCGCGGTGTGGGCTATCGCGCCGGCGCGGTGGCTTGAGGTCGTCATGACCGGCGCGGTGCGCACCCTGGCGACGCCGCGGGGGTGGCGCACGCGCGACTGGCGCGCGAACCGGGACCGGCTCATCACCCTGTGGCGTCGCTCGCTGCGCTTCCGCACCATCGTCATCACCGTCGCGCTCACCGCGACGACCATCCTCGTGACCTGTCTCGCGATGGCCCTGGTTATCCAGAACGAGCTCTTCACCGCCCGCAAAGACCAGGTGCTCCTCGAGGCGCAGCGCGCGACCGCCTCCGCGCAGGCCACCCTCGACGCGGCCGTCGACTCCACCGACCCGGCCGCCGCCCAGACCCTGATGAACGGCATCGCGACACGCCTGTCGCAGCAGTCGTCGAGTGATCTCATCGCGCTGTACCGCATCGGACCTCCCTCGCCCCTCGCGCCGCAGCCCTTCATCTCCCCGACCTTCGAGTCCGACCTCGTCACGCCCGAGCTGCGCACGCAGGTCCAGTCGAGCCCCGATCTGCAGTGGTGGCAGTCGGTGGCGCTGCCGACGGAGAACGATCGCGAGGTTCCCGGCATCCTGGTCGGTCATCAGTTGCGCTTCCCCGCGCAGGACGGGGTCGACTACTACGAGCTCTACATGGGGTACGACCTCGCGAGCGCCGCGCAGACCCTGTCGTTCGTCCAGGTGCTGCTGTGGGTGGTCGGCCTGATCCTCGTCGTGCTGATCGGGGCGATCGCCTGGGTCGTGCTGCGTTCGGTGACGACGCCGATCGCGGATGCCGCCGAGACCAGCGCGAAGCTCGCTGCGGGCGATCTCGGAGTGCGGCTCCCCGTGCGGGGCGAGGACGAGCTCGCCACGCTGAACCGCTCCTTCAACGCGATGGCCGACAGCATCGAGTCCCAGATCAAGGAGCTCGCCGACCTGTCGCTCGTGCAGCAGAGGTTCGTCTCGGACGTCTCGCACGAACTGCGCACGCCGCTGACCACGATCAAGCTCGCGGCCGACATGATCAACGACCAGCGCGACGAGTTCGACCCCGTCACGGGACGCGCCGCCGAACTCCTCCACGCGCAAGTGCAGCGTTTCGAGGTGCTGCTGACCGACCTTCTCGAGATCAGCCGCTACGACGCGGGATCCGTGCAGCTCGAACTCGAGCCCACGAGCCTCGCCTCACTCGCCGAAGACGTGATCGCGTCGATGGAGCAACTCGCCGAGAAGCACGGCACCGACGTGCGTCTGGTCGCACCGGGCGGGTACACACCCGTCGACATGGATGCCCGGCGCATCCGGCGGATCGTGCGCAATCTCCTCGGCAACGCGATCGAGCACGGCGAGGGCAGGCCCATCGTGGTGTCCGTCGACAGCGGTCGGGATGCCGTGGCCCTCGGGGTGCGCGACTTCGGTCTGGGCATGCGAGCCGAAGACGTCGACCGCGTGTTCGACCGGTTCTGGCGTGCCGATCCGTCGCGTGTGCGCACGATCGGCGGTACCGGTCTCGGCCTCTCGATCGCCCTCGGGGACGCGCGCCTGCACGGGGGCACCCTCGCGGTGTGGTCGGAGCCGGGCCGTGGCTCCAACTTCGTCCTCACCCTGCCCCGCGACGGGCGCCCGCTGGGAAGCTCACCGCTGCCCCTCGTCCCCGAGGACGAGCAGGGCGGCACCCTCGGCGCGCTCGGCATCACCCAGCCGATCTCGCTCGGGCGCACGACCGGGAGGGCCACATGAAGCGCGCACTGTCGGTGGTGAGCCTGGCGCTGGTGCTGCTGCTCACCGCGTGCACGGGCCTCCCCACCTCGGGATACGTGAACCCCGGTCGGGGTCCGCAGAGCGACGACGCGCAGACGTTCGCCTTCGTCCCCGACGGCCCGCAGGACGACGCCTCGCCCGCCGAGATCGTCGAGGGCTTCCTGCGCGCGGGGTCCGGCCCCGCCGACGATTGGGCGACGGCGAAGCTGTTCCTCGCCCCGGGGACCCAGTGGGACCCCCGCGCGCGCGTCACGATCGACCGCCTGGCCGATCGCCGGGCCACCGCCTCGTCCGACGGGGCGACCGTGACCGTGTCGCTGTCGACGGTCGCGAGCGTCGACGGGAACGGCGCCTACTCGCCGAGCGTGGCGGGAACCACCGACTCGCTCGGCTACTCGCTGGTGCGCGTCGACGACCAGTGGCGTATCAGTGCCGCCCCGGACGGTGTGGTGCTGTACGAGGAGGTCTTCCCGACCGTCTACCAGTCGGCATCCATCGCGTACTTCGATCCGACCTGGACGTTCATCGTGCCGGACGTGCGCTGGTTCCCGCGCCCGCTCGTGGCGAGTCGTGTGGCGACCGCGCTCGTCGACGGGCAGCCGAGCGCGTGGCTCGAGGGGGCGGTGAAGAACGCGTTCCCCGAGGACCTCTCGCTCGTCGGGCGCTCGGTGACGCTCTCGTCGGGTGGTGTCGCCCAGGTGCAGCTTCCCCGGGCCGCGCTGAGCCTGGACACCACGACCCTGAACCGCATGCAGACGCAGCTGACCCGGAGCCTCTCGACGGCGGGCATCAGCGAGGTGCAGATGACGGTCGAGGGCACCCCGATCGCGGCCGAGGAGGTGCCGGTCCGCGTCACGCGCGTCGATCCGCCGCCCGCCGTCATGACCACGGACGGGACCTTCGGCATCCTCTCGGGCGATCAGGTGACGACGATCCCCGGACTCTCGGATGCCGTCGAATCGCTGTCTCCTCAGTCGATCGAGCTCGAGGCCGATCGCTCCCTCGCTGCGGTCCGCACGACCCAGGGAACCGTGGCCAGCGCGCTCGCCGACGGGAGAACGTTCCTCCTCGACGACCGGCCCGGACTCGTCGCACCCTCGATCGATTCCTCCGGGCTCATCTGGAGCGTGCCGTCGTCGTCGCCCTCGCAGTTGCGCGCCTTCACGCCCGAGGGCGTGCCGTCCGAGATCGGGAACGCGTGGCCGGATGCCTCCGAGATCACCGCCTTCCAGATCTCGCGCGACGGCACGCGCGTCGCGGCGATCGTCACGGTGGCAGGCGTCCGCGAGGTCTGGCTCGCCGGCATCCAGCGCACGTCGAGCGAGATCAACCTCGGGCCGCCCCACGTGCTGTCGTTCACCGAGTCGGGAGCCTTCGACCTGGCGTGGTTGGACGACGCGACGCTCGGCATCCTCGCCCTCGACGACGGCGTGAGTCACCTGCGCGAACTCGGTGTCGGCGGCCGCGGCACCACGGGCGGCGCCCCCGACGGGGCGCGGAGCGTCGCGGGCGGCAGCACGAGCGTGCGCGTGCTCGATGACACCGGCCGGCTGTTCAGCCGCCGCGGCAGCTCGTGGACACTCGTGGCCGACGACATCCGCGTCCTGGCGGCGCAGCAGGGCACGGCATCCTGACCGCACTCGTCCTCCCCACGAGGGTGTTCGCGCGACACCTCCACGGATGGGCGGATGCCACGCCCGCCGCAGCGGGCCGGTCGACGAGCATGAGGGCATGGTCTCCCGCTCCGCCCTGTCGGCCGCCGTCGTCCCCGCCCTGCACGATGCGCTGACGTTCTGGTTGCCGATCGCGTGCGCGGGGTGCGGCGCGCTCGATGTCGGACTGTGCTCCGGATGCCGAGCGGCCCTGGCCGCGGCCCCGCACCGCCGCCGCACCGCGGACGGGCTGGTCGTGACTAGCGCGATGGAGTTCTCCGGCGTGCCCGCGCGCGTCCTCCGCGCCCTCAAGGAGGAGGGGCGGACGTCGCTGGCGCGTGCTCTCGCGCCTCCGCTGGCGCTCGTGCTCGCCGATGCGGTCGCCCCCGACACCGTCGTCGCGACGGTTCCCTCGTCACGGGCCGCCTATCGGCGTCGCGGCTATCGACCCGTCGACCTGCTCGTGCGCCGAGGGGGACACGCTCCCGTTCCGCTGCTTCGCGTGGCGCGTGCTCCGCGCGATCAGCGGGGGCTCGATCGAGAGGCGAGACGCGCCAATGTCGGGGGAGTGTTCGTCTCGCGCCCGGTCCGCGGGCGCCGCGTGGTGCTCGTCGACGACGTCGTCACCACCGGGGCCACGCTGGACGACGCGTCGAGAGCGCTCCGGGTCGCCGGAGCCGCCGAGGTCGTCGCGGCGACGCTCGCGCACACGCCCCTGCGCGTCGACCCGTCGAGACAGCGTGCGAAGGATAAGAGCGGATGACGAAAGGGTGATTCACGCGTGACAGGCGGCGGTCGCGCTACTAGCGTGGGGATGACTGAAGGCGACGGACGTTCCGCCCTTAGACCGGGCGGAACCCGGAACAAGGAGGTCACGGATGGACACCAACATCGTCGGCGTGGGAGTCGGGATCACCGATCGTTTCCGCTCGGTGGTCGAAGAAAAGGTGAGCCGTATCGAACACCTGGCCCCGCGAGCGCAGGCGCTCGAGGTCAAGGTCACTCACCGCTCCTATCGCAACGGGCGAATGGAGGACGACACGGTCGAACTGACGCTCGACGGCAAGGGGCCCGTCGTCCGTGCCGAAGCGACCGATGCGGACAAGTTCGCCGCCCTCGACCTCGCGGTCGACAAGATCTCGGAGCAGATCCGCCGAGCCAAGGACAAGCGCATCGACGCGCGCAACCACCCCCGCGGAGCCAAGTTCGAGAAGGGCACGGGCGAGCTCTCCGGTATCGACGTGCAGCCGGCCTCGGTCGACGTCCTGCGGGCTGTCGCCACGGGTGAGGTTCCCGTGCAGAACGACTCCGCCGACGAAGCGGACTACTCGCCCGTGGTGATCCGCGAGAAGGAGTTCGGCGCCGAGTGGATGACGGCCGAAGAGGCCGTCGACCGCATGGAGCTGGTCGGCCACGACTTCTTCCTCTTCATCGACGCGCGCACCGACCACCCGAGCGTGGTGTACCGCCGCAAGGGCTGGGACTACGGCGTCATCGCCCTGTCGACGCAGGCCCCGCCGCAGGCCGTCGCGTCCTGACGGGCCGTCGACGTACGGAAGCCCCCGGCCTCGGCCGGGGGCTTCCTCGTGTGCGCCGGTCGATCAGCCGTCGAAGATGTCGCCGAGGAGCGAGCCGATGACGAGGCCGCCGAGCATCCCGCCGACCATGTTGCCGCCGCTCATGCCGCCCTGTCCGCGACCGCCGCCGCCCCAGCCTCCGCCGTCACCCCAGTCCGACGGGCGGGACTGCTCGATGTCGCGCTGCGCGATCTGCCGGGCCTCGGCGGCCAGCGCTCCCGTGCGTCGTGCGGTGGCGAGCACCGGCTCGCGCTCGTCCTCGGCGACGGGGCAGACCGGGAGCCCCGACCGCACCCGCTCCGCTCCGGACGAGCGTGGGCGGGTATCCGGGCCGGACCACGCCGGGGGCGCGGGGGACAACCCGCGAGAGCCAGCGCG
>NZ_LDRU01000013.1 GCF_001476285.1 Microbacterium testaceum
GCCCACACCAGAGCGGGGACCCCGCCCACCCGCGACGCCGGACGCCAGACGCCCGACACCGGACACCGGATGCCGCGACGTGGCGTATGATATGAAGGTTGCTCGTGCGTCAGCATGGCGACGACCGCTGTCCGGAACCGCCGGATCTGCGGGAGAGCGCGGGTATCCGTCCGCGCTCGAGGAAAGGAAGAGGATATGGCACCCAAGAAGAAGGTGACCGGCCTGATCAAGCTCCAGATCAACGCCGGTGCCGCCAACCCGGCGCCGCCGATCGGCCCCGCGCTCGGTCAGCACGGCGTCAACATCATGGAGTTCTGCAAGGCCTACAACGCCGCGACCGAGTCGCAGCGCGGCAACGTGATCCCCGTCGAGATCACGGTGTACGAGGACCGCAGCTTCACGTTCATCCTGAAGACGCCCCCCGCGGCCGAGCTCATCAAGAAGGCCGCCGGCCTGCAGAAGGGCTCCGCCACCCCGCACACGACCAAGGTGGGCAAGCTCACCAAGGAGCAGGTGCGTCAGATCGCCGAGACCAAGCAGCCCGACCTGAACGCGAACGACATCGAGGCCGCCTCGAAGATCATCGCCGGCACCGCCCGTTCCATGGGCATCACGGTTGAGGACTGAGGGAGATAACAATGGCTACCAAGTCCAAGGCATACCGGGCCGCCGCTGAGAAGGTCGCGCCCGACACGTTCTACACCCCGACCGAGGCCGTCGCCCTCGCGAAGGAGACCGGCTCGAAGAAGTTCGACTCGACCGTCGAGGTCGCGCTGAAGCTCTCGGTCGACCCCCGCAAGGCCGACCAGATGGTCCGCGGCACGGTCATCCTGCCCCACGGCACGGGTAAGACCGCGCGCGTCATCGTCTTCGCCAACGGCCCCGCGGCCGAGGCGGCTCTCGCCGCCGGCGCCGACGAGGTCGGTGGCACCGAGCTCATCGAGAAGGTCGCCGGCGGTTACACCGCGTTCGACGCGGCCGTCGCCACGCCCGAGCTCATGGGCCAGGTCGGTCGCCTCGGTAAGGTCCTCGGACCCCGCGGCCTGATGCCGAACCCCAAGACCGGCACCGTGACCCCCAACCCGGCCAAGGCCGTCGAGGAGATCAAGGGCGGAAAGATCGAGTTCCGCGTCGACAAGCACGCCAACGTCCACTTCGTGGTCGGCAAGGCGTCGTTCTCGGCCGAGCAGCTCGACGAGAACCTGAAGGCCGCGCTCGAGGAGATCGTCCGCCTCAAGCCGTCGAGCTCGAAGGGCCGTTACATCCAGAAGGGCGCTGTCTCGACCACGTTCGGTCCCGGCATTCCGCTGGACGTCAACGTCCTCGTCTGACGACCGTCACCGGAAGCCCCGCTGCGCCTCGCGCCGGCGGGGCTTCCGCGTGTCAGCAGCACCCCGCACCTGCACGGACGTGCAACACGGCGTCATCCGGGAAGACTCCCACCGCGCTCCGTGTTGTGCTGAAAGGCGCTTTCGCGCCTCACCTCCCACCCCCACCACCAAGGAACAGCTATGCCCCGTCGCCGTTTGACCGTCCTCGCCGCCACCCTGGGCCTGAGCGCCCTCGCGCTGACCGCCTGCAGCGGCGGCACGACCTCCGGAGCGACCCCCGGCGCGGGATCGGAGTACGGCCTCGTCTCGGACGGCACCCTGACGGTCGCGACCGAGGGCACCTACCGCCCGTTCTCGTTCCACGAGGGCGCGGGCGACCTGACCGGCTTCGACGTCGAGATCGCGAAGGCCGTGGGTGACAAGCTCGGCCTCGAGGTGAAATTCCAGGAGACGCAGTGGGACGCGATCTTCGCGGGCCTGGATGCCGGCCGCTTCGACGTCATCGCGAACCAGGTGTCGATCAACCCGGAGCGTCAGCAGAAGTACACCTTCAGCGACCCGTACACCGTGTCGCGCGGCGTCATCGTCACCACGGACAGCGACACCTCGATCTCGAGCTTCGCCGACCTCGCCGGTAAGACCACCGCCCAGTCACTCACGAGCAACTGGTACGAGCTCGCGACCCAGAGCGGCGCCCAGGTCGAGGCCGTCGAGGGCTGGGCTCAGGCCGTCGCCCTGCTCAAGCAGGGTCGTGTGGATGCCACGATCAACGACCAGCTGACCTACCTCGACTACGAGAAGACGAACAGCCCCACGGGCCTGAAGATCGCGGCCCAGACCGACGACACCTCCGAGAGCGCCTTCGCGTTCAAGAAGGGCCAGGACAAGCTCGCGGAGGCCGTGAACGGTGCTCTCGAGGAGCTTCGCGCCGACGGCACGCTCGCCGAGATCAGCCAGAAGTACTTCGGTGAGGACGTCACCCAGTAAGCACGCGCTGTAAACCCCCGCGGACCGCCCTCTCCTCACCTCTAGCGTGGGAAGGGGCGGTCCGCCCCGCGTGATGAATCCCGGGCACGCGCCCGTGCGAAGCGGGCGCCCCGCCCGCGTGAAGAAGGAGGCCCATGAACGACGTCTGGTCGTTGATGCTCGACTCGTTCTGGCCGATGGTGCTGGCGGGACTGCGGGGAACCATCCCGCTGTCGCTCGCCTCGTTCGCGATCGGCCTCGTCATCGCGCTCTTCATGGCGCTGCTCCGGCTCTCGCGCAACGTCGTGCTCTCCGGCTTCGCCCGGTTCTACATCTCGATCATCCGCGGCACGCCGCTGCTCGTGCAGCTGTTCGTGATCTTCTACGGTCTGCCCACGATCGGTGTGACGATCGACCCGTTCCCCGCGGCGGTCATCGCGTTCTCGCTGAACGTCGGCGGGTACGCTGCCGAGGTCATCCGCGCCGCGATCCTGTCGGTCCCGCGCGGGCAGTGGGAGGCCGCTCACACCGTGGGGCTCTCGCCGCGCAAGACGCTGACCCGCATCATCCTCCCGCAGGCGGCTCGCGTCTCGGTGCCCCCGCTGTCGAACACGTTCATCTCGCTCGTGAAGGACAGCTCCCTGGCATCCCTCATCCTCGTCTCGGAATTGTTCCGCCAGGCGCAGAACATCGCCGCGTTCTCGTACGAGTTCATGGCCGTCTACCTCGAGGCGGCGTTGATCTACTGGCTGTTCTGCCTGGTGCTCTCGTTCGGCCAGAACGCGCTCGAGAAGAGATTGGACCGCCATGTCGCCCACTGACACTCCACTGCTACAGGTCACGGGTCTGGAGAAGAGCTTCGGCGCCAACCGCGTGCTCGACGGCGTCGACCTCGAGGTCCGCCGCGGCGACGTGCTCGTGCTGATCGGCCCCTCGGGCTCCGGCAAGACGACGGTTCTGCGTTGCCTCAACGGCCTGGAGACCCCGGATGCCGGTGTCGTGGCATTCGACGGAGGGCCGAGCGTCGACTTCGCGGGACGTGTGGGCAAAGCCGATCGCACGGCTCTGCGTGACCGATCGGCGATGGTGTTCCAGCACCACAACCTCTTCCCGCACCTCACGGTCTTGCAGAACGTGATCGAGGGACCGGTGCAGGCGCACGGTGTCCCGCGAGCGGAGGCCGTCGCGCGCGCCGTGACGCTGCTCGACCGCGTCGGACTGACCGAGAAGCGCGATGCGTACCCCTCGGAACTCTCCGGCGGACAGCAGCAGCGCGTCGGCATCGTGCGCGCCCTGGCGCTTCAGCCGCAGCTGCTCCTCTTCGACGAGCCGACCAGTGCGCTCGACCCCGAACTCGTCGGCGAGGTGCTCACCGTGCTGCGCGAGCTCGCGAACGAGGGCTGGACGATGGTCATCGTCACTCACGAGCTCGGTTTCGCACGCGAGGTCGCCGATGAGGTCCTTTTCTTCGACGAGGGCGTGATCGTGGAACGCGGTGCCCCGTCGGAGCTGCTGCGCCAGCCGAAGAAGGAGCGCACGCAGCGCTTCCTCAACCGCCTGCTCCGCCCCCTCGACGGCCCCGATCCCGCCTGACGCCCGGGCGGGTAGCGTCGGAGCATGCGCCTCGAGAACCTGCTCGACATCGACGTCCCGATCGTCCTCGGTCCGTTCGGCGGCCTCTCCTCGGTCGCTCTGACCGCAGCGGTCAGCGACGGCGGCGGCCTCGGTTCGTACGGCTTGTACGGATACACGCCCGACCGCATCCACGACACGATCGCTGCTCTGCGGGCGGAGACATCGCGACCGATCGCGGTGAACCTCTGGCTTCCGCGCGGCGACGAGGTCACCCCCGTCGACGTCGACGTCGACCCCTTCCTCCGCGCTGCGGCGTCCCTCTACGCGGCCGCGGGTGTCGCGCCACCCGCGCCCCCGGCATCCTTCCTACCGCCCCTCGCCGAGCAGCTCGACGCTGTGTTCGCCGCGCGACCCGACGTGTTGAGCGTCGTGTTCGGGGTTCCGGATGCCGCCACCCTGGCTCGCGCGAGGGACCTCGGCATCCGCGTCCTCGGCACGGCCACCTCGGTCGCCGAGGCGGTCGCCCTCGACGCGGCGGGGGTCGACGCGGTGGTCGCGACCGGAGCGGAAGCGGGCGGGCATCGCGTGTCGTTCCTGCGGGACCCCGCGCAGTCGCTCGTCGGCACGTTCGCGCTGATCCCGCAGGTCGTCGACGCGGTGGACGTTCCCGTGATCGCGGCCGGGGGGATCGCCGACCGACGCGGGGTGGCGGCGGCGCTCGCGCTCGGTGCGGCGGGCGTGCAGGTCGGGACCGCGTTCCTGCGCACCCGCCAGTCGGCCGCGACCCCGGGCCACCGGGACGCGATCGCCGCGGCGGCCGACGTCGACACCGTGCTGACGCGAGCGATGAGCGGACGCCTGGCCCGCGGCATCCCGAACCGCGCGATGCGCGAGCTCGAGGCCACGGGGATGATCGCCCCGTTCCCGGCGCAGAACTGGCTGACCGGGGTGTTTCGGGCCGCGGCGGGCGCGGCGGGCGAGCACGACCTGGTGTCGCTGTGGGCGGGGCAGTCCGCGGGGCTCGCGCGTCTCGACGACGTGTCCGAGGTGCTCGCGGAACTCCGCGCGGGGCTGCCGGGCTAGGTGACCACGCGCCTCAGGCGGTTGCGCGGATCTCGAAGGCGTCGGGGGCCGTCTCGGAGCCGACCGCGACGTCGACGCGCTCGACCGCGGCCGACGGTGGGCCGTGATGCGCCCACGCAAGGACATCGGCGACGATCGCCGGGGCGCCCGACAGCAGAGCCTCGACCGTGCCGTCGCGACGGTTGCGGACCCACCCCCGCACGCCCGCGCGCTGCGCTTCGTCTCGCAGCGCGTACCGGAACCCGACGCCCTGCACCCGTCCGTGCACCGTGATGGTCACCGTTCGCATGGAGTCATTCTCGTCGCCGAGCCTCCGGCAGCGCGGGGCGTGTTCGTCACGTCGGCGCGCGAGAACCGCGCCCCGACCCCGGCGATGGGGGAACGGACGCGACCGCCGTTCAGTGCGGGAGTACGAGCGAGAACGCGAGCGCGAACATGACCACGGCGATGATCGCGTCGAGGATGCGCCACGCGCGCGGCGTATCGAGCCATCGCCCGAGGAAGCGGGCACCGAAGCCCAGGCCCGAGAACCACGCGAGGCTCGCCAGGCACGCGCCGAGCGCGAACGCCCACCGCCCGTCACCGTGAGTGGACGCGACCGAGCCGAGCAGGAACACCGTGTCGAGGTATACGTGGGGGTTCAGCCAGGTGAGGGCGAGACAGGTCAGCACGGTTGCGACGAGGGTCGTTCGGGCCGGGAGGGTCTGCACGATCGTGGCTCCGGCATCCGGAATCGACGGGGATGCGGGGGTGTCGATGCGCAGCGTTTCGCCGCTCGGACGCACGGCCCGCCGAGCGGCGAGGACGCCGTATCCGACGAGGAATGCGGCACCGGCCCAGCGCACGACGACGATGAGCCAGGGGACCGCCTGCAGCACGAGCCCGATTCCCGAGACGCCGAGGAGGATGAGGATCGCGTCCGAGACCGCGCAGACGGCGACGACGGCGAATAGGTGCTCACGTCGAACGCCCTGGCGCAGCACGAACAGATTCTGCGCGCCGATGGCGACGATGAGCGAGAAGCCGAGGCCGAGACCGGCGAGCAGGGGAGCGAGCACGCTCCGACGATAGGGGTGCGCGCAACGAAAGCCCAGCTCAGGATTCTGACGTGCCATTAGCATTACTTCATGTCGATCCCCCTCGATCTCGCCCGCACGCTGGCCGTCGTCGTCGAGGAGGGGACTCTGGATGCCGCGGCCCGTCGCCTGCACGTCACTCCGTCAGCGGTGAGTCAGCGCCTCCGCGCGCTCGAGGATCAGCTCGGTCGCGTGGTGCTGGTCCGGTCGAAGCCGGTGCGGACGACCGAGGCCGGCGACGCCGTGGTGCGCCTCGCGCGCCAGCTCGCGCTGCTCGAGCACGATGCGCTGACCGCGATCGGCACAGAGGACGGGGCCGTGGCATCCGTCCCGCTCGCCGTCAACGCCGACTCGCTCGCGACGTGGTTCCTGCCGCCGCTGGCGCGGGTGTCGGCCCGTCGACCGGTCGTGTTCGACCTGCACCGCGACGACCAGGATTTCACGGCGGGCCTCCTCGAGGCGGGCACGGTGATGGCGGCGGTGACGTCGCGCGAGACCCCCGTCGCGGGATGCCGCGTGCGTCCGCTCGGAGTCCTGCGATACGAAGCGGTCGCGACCGTCTCCTTCGCCTCCCGCTGGTTCGCCGACGGCGTCGACACGGCCTCACTGGCGGACGCGCCCGTCGTCGACTTCGACCGTCGCGACGACCTGCAGACGCAGTGGTTGGCGCGTCGGGCAGTGGCGGCGGGGTCGCCTCCGCGCCATCGGGTCCCGGCATCCCAGGACTTCGCCACCGCCGTCGAGTTGGGCCTCGGATGGGGGCTGCTGCCGCGCTTCCAGTCGGCCGCCGGCCTGGCCGAGGGCACGCTGGTGCGCCTCGGGGACGATCCGATCGACGTGCCGCTCTTCTGGCAGCAGTGGAATCTCACGTCTTCCCTCCTCGACGACGTCGCCGAGGAGGTCGTCGGGGAGGGGCGGCGGGTGCTCGCGAACGGATGAGTCAGTCGTCGCTGACGTGCAGCACGATCTTGCCGCGGGTGTGTCCGCGCTCGAGCTCGGTGTGCGCGGCGGCTGCCTCGTCGAGGTCGAAGACCCGGTCGATGAACACGCGCACGGCACCGGAGTCGATCAGGCGACCGATCGTGGCGAGCGCTGCGCCGTCGGGGATCGTCTTGTAATCGGTGGACCGGATGCCACGCGCCGAGGCCGCCTCGCGGAATCCCGGCCAGGCGCCGGTCGGCACCTCGATCAGCAGACCGCCGGGACGCAGCACCTCGAGCGATCGCGTGCCCGTGTCGTCGGCGACGTTGCCGATGAGGTCGATGACGACGTCGACGTCGGCCACGACGTCTTCGAAGCGGGTCGAGGTGTAGTCCACGACCTCGGCGGCGCCGAGTTCACGCAGCCAGTCGAGGTTGTGGGGAGACCCCGTGGCGATGACGTGTGCGCCGAAGTACGCGGCGAACTGGACGGCGAAGTGCCCCACGCCGCCGCTCCCGGCGTGCACGAGGATGCGCTGACCCTGGTGGGCGAGAGCGGTCTCGACCACGAGGCCCCACGCGGTGAGCGCGGCAACCGGGACGCCGGCGGCCTCGACGTACGAGAGGGCGGCGGGCTTGCGAGCGAGCGAGAGGGTGGGCACGACGGCGTACTCGGCGTAACCGCCGGGGGTGCGGGGGACGGCGGCCATGCCGTACACCTCCGTGCCGACGGGGAAGGGGTGCGCGTCGAACGGGGCCTTCACGACGACTCCGGACACGTCGAGTCCGAGAACGGACGGCCACGCGTCGATCGCGCCCGACATTCCGCGGCCCGCGCGGGTCTTGGCGTCGATGGGGTTGATACCGGCGGCGACAACCCGGATGAGCACCTCGCTGAGCACGGGTGTCGGGACCGCGATCTCGGCGACCCGCAGCGCGTCGGCGGCGCCGGGAGCATCGAAGACGACCGCCCGCATCGTGTCGGGGACCGCGGGGGCGGGGTCGATGCTCATCTCGGGACGCGTCGATCGGAATCTCATCGGGCGCTCTCTCTCGCGTACAGGCGGCGACGCCGCCGCGGTTCCCCCAGTCAATCGCGCCATTGTCTCCGCGGTGTTACACCTCGGTCACCGTGTCGCGACGGCGCGTTCAGCGCCCCCGGGCCGCGGTGTGCGGTCCGCGTGTCGCCCCTGTCTCTTGCACGCCGACGGCGCTGCGGGCCCGCGTGCTCCGATCGAGTGTCCAAAACACCCGGACGATTCGAGAAATCGTCCGGGTGTCTTGGACACTCAGCGCGGGTTCGCGGCGCGGGGCTTCCGTGGCGCGGGGCTTCCGCGCAAGGTCGGCGCTCAGTCGCGCGAGGGGACCTCGCCGACGGCGAGGGCGTGCAGCAGCGTCGAGAGGTGACGGATGTCGACGACCGACCAGTCGGCCATCGCCTCGTACAGCCGGCTCTCGTGCGGGGCGCGCGCGTCCGCGAGGCGTTCGTGGCCCAGTTCGGTGACCGAGATCAGCCGCGAGCGACCGTCGTTGGGGTCGGGTGTGCGGCTGACGAGACCCAGGTCTTCGAGTTCGCTGATCGACCGACTGAGGAAGCCCTTGTCGGCCGCCAAGCGCTCGGCGAGAGCCGACAGGGTCAGCGGACCGAAGCGGCTGACGACGGAAAGGGCCTTGAACGTGGCCGGAAGCATCCCGGGGCTCACGCGTTCCGCCGCCTCGGAGACGAAGCGGCGGAACACGGTCATGAGCTCCGAGAACGACGACTCCAGGGCCTGCACGGCCTCGCGGCGCTCGTCGCTCAGTTCGCTCGTCACGTCAGACATCCTCTCCCATCTGAGCCTCGCGACGTGCGCGGCGGGAGGGAGTGGCATCCTGTGTCGGCACCGCGCCGGTCGCGGCGAGGGTCGACATGCCCGCCGGAACCGACACGGTGGCGAAGTCGGCCTCGCTCGCCGCGACGCGCTCCGTGGTCGTCATACGGGTCAGCGGACGGTTCGGCAGGAAGAGGATCGCGATGAGGCTGACCACGGCGACCGGCACCGCGATGAGGAACGAGTGGGCGATCGACTGGGCGTAGATGTCCTCGACGATGACGCGAACGCTGTCGGGCAGCGTCGACACCTGCGGGATGGTGCCCGACTGGAGCGACTGGGCGACCGAGGCACCGTTCGCGCCGAGCCCCATGATCGCCGTCTTCAGGTCTTCGGCGCGGTCTGTGAACAGGCTGGTGGCCATGCTGGCGAGCGCGGCGCCCATGACCGAGACGCCGATCGTGCCCCCGAGGCTGCGGAAGAACGTCACGCCCGAGCTCGCCGCGCCCATCTGGGTGGGGTTCGCGGTGTTCTGCACGACGAGGACGAGGTTCTGCATCGTCATGCCGACACCCGCGCCGAGGAAGAACATGTAGAGCGAGACGAGGGCGAAGTTGGTGTCGTAGTGGATCGTCGACAGCAGGAACGACCCCGCGATCAGCAGCACGCCTCCGGCGATGAGGAACGGCTTCCAGTGGCCGAAGCGCGAGATGAGGGCGCCGACCACGATGGACGAGACGAGCAGGCCGCCGATCATCGGGATGGTCATGACGCCGGCCTCGGTGGGCGTGGCGCCGCGGGCCATCTGCATGTACTGGCTGAGGAACACCGAGGTGCCGAACATCGCCAGACCCGTCGCGATCGAGGCGATCGTGGCGAGGGTGAACGTGGCATCCCGGAACAGGGTGAGCGGCACGAGCGGCTCGGAGGAGCGCAGCTCGACGACGACGAAGAGGACCGCGGCGAGGACGGCGCCGCCGACCATCAGCATGGTCTCGGTGCTGGCCCAGTCGAAGGACTTCCCGGCGTTGGTGACCCAGATGAGGATGAGCGAGACCGCGGTCGACAGCAGGACGATGCCGAGGTAGTCGATCTTCACGGTCCGCTTCGCGCGCACCGGCAGGTGCAGGGTGCGCTGCTGGATGAGGAGCGCGGCGACGGCGAAGGGGAGGGCGACGAAGAAGTTCCAGCGCCATCCGAATGCGTCGGTTATCACGCCGCCGAGCAGCGGCCCGCCGACCGTGGCGACGGCCATGACCGCACCGAACAGGCCCATGTAGCGACCGCGCTCACGGGGGCTGATGATATCGGCCATGATGACCTGGCTGAGGGCGGCGAGGCCGCCCGCGCCGAGACCCTGCACCGCGCGGAAGGCGATGAGCATGTCGGTGTTCTGCGAGAACCCGGCCGCGGCGGTGGCGAGCACGAAGATCGCGATCGCGATCTGGATGAGCACCTTGCGGTTGAACAGGTCGGCGAGCTTGCCCCAGATGGGGGTCGAGATCGCGGTGGTGAGCAGGGTCGCGGTGATGACCCAGGTGTAGGCGTTCTGATCGCCCGACAGGTCGTGCACGATGACGGGCAGCGACGTCGAGACGACGGTCGAGGCGAGCATCGACACGAACGTGCCGAGCAGCAGCCCGATGAGGGCCGGGAGGACGCGCCGCTGAGCGGGCGCGTCGACGGAGGTGGTTGCCATGCGGAACTCCACGGAAGGGGGGGCGGATGCCGCGACGACGATGGCGCGATTAGTTGACTGATGTCAACGATACGCCTGATGCTTGACTTGCGTCAACTATCAATCGAGGAGCGCGAGGGCGCGATACCTCTCCGTGGGTTCCTGTCGTGCCGGGGTCGGTTGGCGCGCCTGCATGGTGCGGCGGTAGAGCTCGTCGATGAGCGAGGTCGCGAGCCCGACGAGTTTGGCGATCTCGCGCTCGTCGCGGTCGATCCACTGGCAGCGCGGCTCGTCGTGCAGGGGGACGAATCCGTCGTGCTGCTCCCATGCCACGAGGGTCCGTTCCGCGCCGAGGACGTGCTGCTGCCACCAGATCTGCCGCATGTACGTGCGGGGGATGGAGCGCCATGCCTTGTTGGTCGTCTTGATCTCGGCGAGCACCACGCGGCCCTCGCCGTCGACGACGACGCCGTCGGGAGTGGCCAGATGCCGCTTCTCGACGACCGCGTGATACAGGGCCGACGAGGGCTGGATGCCGTGCGTCGCGGCCACCCACGCGGCGATCTCGGGCTCGCGCCGACGACCGTGCGCCGTGAAGGCGTTGCCCGAGAAACTCGAGCCCATGAGCTTGGCGTCCGCCGCGCGCGAGATGGCGTTCGCGCTGGTCAGAGTGGCCACGTCGGTCGCGGTGATGCCGCGCGAGCGCGCGCGGATCCAGGCGACGCGATCGCGCGAATCCGCGACGATCCGGGCGTCGAGGTCGGCGCTGCGGGAGGCGACGAGCTCGGGGGACATGCGTTCGACCCTAACCCCGCTCGGCGGCGGATCGACTGTGAGGCTCGGCGCGTCGGCATCCGGGGTCTTGTCATCGAAGTAAGGGTGACCTAAGTTAAGGGCATGACTCCGGATGCCGAGCACCTCCGTCGCCCCGACGGCGGCCGCTGGAGCGAGCTCGAGGGGGCCGTGCTTCTCGGCGGTGACGCGCGGAATCTGCCCGAGATGCGGCGGATCGCCGCCGCGCTGTCGCCCGCCGCGCACGTGACGATCGCGATCGAGGCGTCCGGCGAGAGGGAGATCGAGCCGTTCGACGCGGGCGACGCGCGGGTGAGCTGGCTCGATCGTTCGCTCGGCGGTCGGATCCGCCCGCGTGGCGAGCGCTTGGCGCAGGCGATCCACGCCTGGTGCGCCGAGTGGGCGTGCGGAGACTCCCCGGTCTGCACTGTCTGGCTCGGCGCACGGACGCCCACGCGCATCGTGCGCATGACCCAGGCGCTACTCCCCGCCCCGCGCGTCTCCTGACGCGCGCGGGGTGCTTCGCCGATGCCGCACACGCGGCGAGCCGTCGCGCGGACTTCTTCCGCGGCGCGCCGACGTGAGGCGCCGCGGGGCGGCGTGTCGGGCCGGATCTCCGCGCGGCGGTACGGCGTGGGAGGGAAGGCATGCGGACCGGATCTCCGCGCGACGGCACGGCGGGCGGGCGGTGAGCGGCACCCGATTGGCGGGGGAGCGCGGCATCGGGTACAGTGGAGCCCAAGCCAAAGACCGTCGGTCATCGGAGTGCGTGCACGCCGATCGAAGCGTCTGCTGAAAAGCAGGGGACCTACGCAGGTAAACGAACTCTCCTTCGGGAATCCGAGCTCCGTGCGCCTGCGCCGGAGCTCTTCTTTTTTGCCCAGACCCCGGTGTCTTCGGCCGGCGCCCCGCCTCCGCGGAGCGCCTCGTACACACAAGGAGTGGCCATGGCGCAGAAGGATGCATCGGTCGCCGAGCTCACGAAGAACTTCGAGAACTCGACCGCCGTTCTGCTGACCGAGTACCGCGGTCTGACGGTTGCCCAGCTCAAGCAGCTGCGCAACGACATCCGTCAGGACGCGGATTACGCCGTGGTGAAGAACACGCTGACCAAGATCGCCGCCGCCAAGGCGGGGGTCACGGGACTGGATGACGAGCTCAAGGGCCCGTCCGCCATCGCGTTCGTGCACGGTGACCCTGTCGCCGTCGCGAAGGGCCTGCGTGCCTTTGCCAAGGCTAACCCTCAGCTCGTGGTGAAGGGCGGCTACTTCGATGGCGCCGCTCTGACCGCGGATGAGGTCAACAAGCTCGCCGATCTCGAAAGCCGTGAAGTCCTGCTGGCGAAGCTCGCCGGTGCGATGAAGGCGACGATGACCAAGGCGGCATACGTCTTCCAGGCGCTTCCGTCGAAGGCCGTTCGCACGGTCGACGCGCTGCGCGAGAAGCAGGACACCGCGGCCTGACCCGGCCCGGCTGATTAACCCGATCAAGGAGATACAACATGGCTAAGCTCAGCACCGAAGA
This sequence comes from Microbacterium testaceum, assembly GCF_001476285.1. Taxonomy (GTDB): domain Bacteria; phylum Actinomycetota; class Actinomycetes; order Actinomycetales; family Microbacteriaceae; genus Microbacterium; species Microbacterium testaceum_B. Next base: position 12,757 of record NZ_LDRU01000013.1, read on the forward strand.
GCTGCTCGACGCGTTCAAGGAGCTCACGCTCATCGAGCTGTCCGAGTTCGTCAAGGCGTTCGAGGAGACCTTCGACGTCACCGCCGCCGCCCCCGTGGCCGTGGCCGCTGCCGGCGCTGCCGGTGGCGCCCCCGCCGAAGAGGTCGAGGAGAAGGACTCGTTCGACGTCGTCCTCGAGGCCGCCGGCGACAAGAAGATCCAGGTCATCAAGGTCGTCCGCGAGCTCACCTCGCTCGGCCTCGGCGAGGCCAAGGCCGTCGTCGATGGCGCTCCCAAGGCCGTGCTCGAGGGCGCGAACAAGGAGACCGCCGACAAGGCGAAGGCTGCCCTCGAGGAGGCCGGCGCTACGGTGACCCTGAAGTAATTTCGCTTCACGGTCGCAGCAACGCGATTCAGAAGGCCCGGATGCCAATGGCATCCGGGCCTTCTTCGTCGTCAGGCGAGAGGGGCCCGTGGATGCCAATGGCATCCGGGCCTTCTTCGTCGGACAGCGTGTTCACACGATGGCAACGAAAGAAACCTGGGAATTCCTGATGAGGTCGTCTACGGTCGAAGAGACCCCCCGTCGATCCCCCCACCCGACGATGTCCGTCGGATTCGCAGGAGACCCATGTCACCCGTGCCTTCTCGGCGACCCTCGGGCCGCACCGCGACAGCGCTGAGCGCTGCCGTCGCCGCCGCCCTTCTCGGTTCCGCCCTCGTCGCTCCCGCCGCTACCGCGGCACCGCTCGCGCCGACCACGCCCGTTCCCACGGACACCGCCGCGCCGACCTCGACGTCTCCCACGGAGCCCGCACCGACGGAGCCCGCACCCACGGAGACTCCGGCAGCCGGTGCCCCGGCGAAGGCCGCCGAGACCGCCGCTCCGGCGCAAGATGCCGAAGCCGCGGCCGACATCACGCCCATCCGCGACATCCAGGGAGAGGGCGACAGCACCCCGCTCGACGGTCAGACCGTCACCACGCGCGGCATCGTGACCGCCGCGTACCCGACCGGCGGCTACAACGGCTTCTTCCTCCAGACCGCCGGGACCGGTGGTGAGCTGGGTGCCGAGCACACGGCATCCGACGCCGTCTTCGTCTACGGCTCGCGTGCGGTCGCCCAGGTCGCGATCGGCGACTACGTCGAGGTGAGCGGCACGGCGGGGGAGTACAACGGGCTCACCCAGATCGTCTCGGATGCCGACCTCGTCACCGTTCTCACCGAGGACGCGGAGCCGGTCACCCCGGCCGAGATCGCGTGGCCGCGAACCGACGAGGAGCGCGAGCGCTTCGAGGGAATGCTGCTCGCGCCGCAGGGCGACTTCACCGTCACCAACACCTACATCACCGGCCAGTACGCGGAGATCGGGCTCGCGGCGGGCACGACGCCGCTGCTCACCCCCACCGAGGTCGCTCGACCCGGCACCCCGGAGTTCGACGAGGTCGTCGCCGACAACGCCGCGCGGGGTGTGGTGCTCGACGACGGCGCGTCGCTGAACTTCCAGCGCTCCGCCACCGACGTACCCCTGCCGTACCTGTCGCTCACCGATCCGGTGCGGGTCGGTGCTCCGGTGACGTTCACGCGTCCCGTCGTGCTCGACTACCGGTTCGACGCGTGGAAGCTCCAGCCCACGCAGCAGCTGACCGTCGACAATGCGGCCGAGGTGCAGCCCGCGACGTTCGCGAACACGCGTACGGAGCGTCCGGCCGACGTCGGCGGGACGGTGCAGCTCGCGAGCTTCAACGTGCTCAACTACTTCACGACCACCGCGGAGGACGTCGGTTGCGACTCGGTCTACACCGACCGCGAGGGCAACCCGATCACGGCGAATCGCTGCCCCGAGCCCGGTCCGCGCGGCGCGGCGAATGCCGAGAACCTGCAGCGCCAACAGGCGAAGATCGTCGCGGCGTTGAACGCGATGGATGCCGAGGTCGTCTCGCTCGAGGAGATCGAGAACTCCGCTGCCCTGGGTGAGCCCCGTGACGAAGCCCTGTCCACCCTCGTCGCCGCGCTGAACGCCGATCTCGGCGAGGACGCGTGGGCCTTCGTGCCGTCGCCGACCGCCCTCCCGGCCTCGGAGGACGTCATCCGCACGGCCTTCATCTACAAGAAGGCGGCGGTCAGCCCCGTCGGCGAAAGCGTCATCCTCGACGACCCGGCCTTCTCCAACGCGCGCCAGCCGCTCGCCCAGGCGTTCGCGCCCGCCGGTCGCGACGACGCCGCCTTCGTGGCCATCGTGAACCACTTCAAGTCGAAGAGCGACAGCGACCCGGCGGCGGAGGGCGACAACGCCGCGGGCGACCAGGGGGCCTTCAACGGCGACCGCGTCCGCCAGGCGCAGGCGCTCGTCGCCTTCGCCGGAGAGCAGGCCGAGAGCGTCGAGGGCGGCGCCGTGTTCCTCCTCGGTGACTTCAACGCCTACACGCAGGAGGACCCCATTCAGGTGCTCCGCGACGCGGGATACGTCGACCTGGGCGGTGACACCGGCAAGTACACGTATTCGTACGACGGTCAGTCGGGCTCGCTCGACCACGTGCTCGCATCGCCGGCGGCACGGGAGCTCGTGACCGGCACGGATGTCTGGAACATCAACGCCGGCGAGGCGCTCGCGCTGGAGTACAGCCGCTACAACGCCAACGTGCGCAACTTCTACGACGCCTCTCCCTACCGGTCGAGCGACCACGACCCCGTGGTCGTGGGCATCGACCTGTCGGGGACGACCGAGCTCAACCTGTTGAACATCAACGACTTCCACGGGCGCATCGACGCCAACACGGTTAAGTTCGCCGGCACAATCGAGCAGCTGCGAGCCGAGAAGGGCGACGACCGGTCGCTCTTCCTGTCCAACGGCGACAACATCGGTGCCTCGCTGTTCGCCTCGGCCAACGCCGACGACGCTCCCACGATCGACGTGCTCAACGCGCTCGAGGTGGCGGCATCCGGAGTCGGGAACCACGAGTTCGACAAGGGCATCGACGATCTCACCGGTCGCGTCACCGAGCGTGCGGCATTCCCTTACCTCGGGGCGAACGTCTACCGCGACGGCCAGCCAGTGCTCCCCGGGTACGAGATCGTCGAGGTGAACGGCCTGCGGGTCGGTGTCGTCGGCGCCGTCACCGAGGAGACCGCCTCGCTCGTCAGCCCCGACGGGATCGAGGGCATCGAGTTCCGCGAGCCGGTCGCCGAGGTGAACCGCGTCGTGGCCGAGATCCGCGATCAGGTCGACATCCTCGTGGCGGAGTACCACGAGGGCGCCCTCCAGGGAGAGACGTCGGGAGGCACCCTCGACGACGCGATCGCCCGCGGCGGCGCGTTCGCGCGCATCGTCACCGAGACGGATGCCGATGTCGACGCGATCTTCACCGGTCACACGCACGAGGAGTACGCGTGGGACGCACCGATCCCCGGCACCGACGGGACGCGTCCCGTCCTGCAGACCGGCAACTACGGCGAGAACATCGGCCAGGTCGTCCTGACGATCGACCGCGCGAGCCGCGACGTCATCGGTCATGAGGCCCGCAACGTCCCGCGGCTCTCGGCCGAGGAGGTCGAGGGTGACGACGAGCAGACCGCGGAGAACAGCAAGGCCCTGGATGCCGAGCTCATCGCGACCTACCCCCGTGTCGCCGAGGTGGCCGACATCGTCGACCGCGCTCTCGCCGAGGCCGAGCGGGTCGGCTCGCAGCCGGTCGGCTCGGTGTCGGCGGACATCACGACGGCGTTCCTCGGCGGCTCGTACGTCGACGGTGTCTACCAGGGTGGTGAGCGCGACGATCGCTCCAAGCAGTCCGCGCTCGGCAACCTCGTCGCGGATGCCCTGCACGACACGCTCGCCGACCCCGTGCGCGGTGACGCCGACCTCGCGGTGGTGAACCCGGGCGGTCTGCGCGCGGAGCTGCTGCGCGGCGACGACGGCGTGATCACCTTCGCCGAGGCAAACGCGGTGCTGCCGTTCGTGAACAACCTCGGGACCACGAGCCTCACCGGCGATCAGCTGCGCCGTCTGCTGGAGCAGCAGTGGGGCGACGCGGCCGGACGTGCGGCGACGCTGTCGCTGAGCGTGTCCGAGAACGTGCGCTACACCTTCGACGCCACGCGCGCGCCGGGCGAGCGCATCACGGGCATCTGGATCGACGGGACGCCGGTCGACCCGGCCGCGTCGTACCGGGTGGGTTCGTTCAGCTTCCTGCTCTCGGGAGGCGACGCCTTCACGGTGTTCGACGAGGGGACGGATTCGCGCGATTCCGGTCTGATCGACCGGGACGGCTGGATCGCGTACCTCGGGTCCCACCCCGACCTCGCTCCCGACTTCACCGCGCGGGGCGTTCAGGTGACGGGTGCGCCGGCAGAGGCGGCCCGCGGGACCGAGGCCTCGTTCACCGTGTCGGGCCTCGACCTCACCTCACTCGGCAGCCCCGCGGCCACCGAAGCCAGAGTCACCGTCGGCTCGGGTGAGTCGCAGACGGTCCCCGTGAGCGACGGCGTCGCCGAGGTGACGGTTGCCGTTCCGGCGGATGCGCCTGACGCGCTCGACATCACCGTCTCGACCGCCTCCGGCTCCACCGCCACGGTTCCCCTGCGCGTGCTCGGCGGTGCCGAGGTACCGGCCGGACCCGGTGGCGGCGAGGGCGGCGAAGCGGCGCCGCCGCGCGGCCCCGACGGACTCCCGCGCACCGGTGCCGATACGGCGTGGATGGGTGGCGGAGTCCTCGCAGCCCTCGCCCTGCTCGCGCTCGGTGTGGCCGTGCGGCGTCGCGGAGTGCGTCAGGCCGACTGAACTCGGCAGAGAGCAGGGCCCCGGATGCCACGGCATCCGGGGCCCTGCTCTGTCACGCGCTCCGCGGAGGAGCCGTGGAGGCGCGCACGACCAGGCGTGTGACCGCCTCGGTGCGTCGGGCTGGTTCGTCGGTGCCCTCGATCATCGACAGGAGCAGTCGCGTCGCTTCGACCCCCTGGTCGAGGGGATACTGCTCGACGGTGGTGAGGGAGAACATCTCGGCGTAGTCGTGGCCGTCGATGCCGACCACGCTGAGCTCGGTCGGGACCGAGATGCCCATGCGGCGTGCGGCGATGATCACCCCGATCGCGACCTCGTCGCACGCGGCCACGACACCGGTCGGACGCGACCCCGCGTCGGCGAGGAACGACGCAGCGGCCGCGTAGGCGTCGGTGATCGTCAGCGTCGACGGGACGCTGCGGATACGGACGGCGAGCCCGTGGTCGTTCATCGCCTTTCGGTAGCCGATCGAGCGCTCGTCGACGTCTTTCGCCGGGGCGTCCGTCGGGGGAGTGCTGCCGACGAAGGCGATGTCGGTGTGTCCCAGCGCGATCAGGTGCTGCGTGATGATGCGCGTGATGGCGACGTTGTCGAGGCCGAGTGTCGGGACTCCGGAGAGTGCGTTGCCGATGCTGACGACGGGTTTGCCGATGTTGGCCAGGCGCTCCAGGTCGGCGTCGTCGGGCTCGAGTGCGACGGCGATGATCCCGTCGAATCGCTTCCGGGCGAGGTACGTCGAGTAGAGGCTTTCGCGGTCGTTGGAACCGGGCTCAGCGACATAGAGGGTGACGTCGTATCCGCGGGGGATGAGCGTCTGTTCGACGCCCTCGACGATGGCGCCGAAGTACCACCTGTTCACCTTGGGGACGATCAGGGCGATGGTACGCGTGCGACCGGTCGCCAGGCTCACGGCGCTGGTGGACGGCACGTATCCCAGGGCCGACGCCGCGTCCGAGACGCGTCGACGGGTGTCGTCGGAGACGTAGCCGCCGCCGGTCAGCGCACGACTCGCCGTCGATTTCGACACGCCTGCCAGGCGAGCCACATCGGCGATTCCGCTCATCGGTGTGTTCCTCGGTGTCCGGTCGACCTCCGTGTCGACATCGAAGCAGATTACCTGAGATTCACCCTTTATGGAACCGGTTCCCCCGCGGATCATCGTCCGAGAGCCGCGTGATTTCGCCAGTTATGCGTTCGTAATATTTCGGCGTTGCGCAACTTCTGGTTCTCGCCTACGGTGATCTGGAATCGGTTCCTGACAGAATCCGATGCACCATTGAACTCGAAGAGGAGAGACCACATGGGTATGTCACAGCGGTATCGCCTGCTGGCCCCCGTCGGCCTGCTGGCGGTCGGCGCGATCGCACTCGCAGGCTGCGCCGAGGGTGACAGCGGGGGCGGCACGAGCTCCGGGGGCGAGACCACCGTCCGCATCTCCGGCGGTATCACCGGCAGCGAAGCCGACCTGCTGAACCAGTCGTTCGAGAAGTTCACCGCCGACACCGGCATCAAGGTCGTCTACACCGGCGACAAGAGCTTCGAAGGCAACATCGTCACCAAGGTGACGGGTGGAGACGCCCCCGACATCGCCATCGTCCCGCAGCCGGGTCTGCTGAAGACCCTCATCGGCACCGGTGACGTGCAGAAGGCGTCCGACACCGTCTCGTCGAACGTCGACAAGTACTGGGGCGAGGACTGGAAGTCCTACGGCAGCGAAGACGGCACGTTCTACGCCGCTCCCATGCTCGCCAACCTCAAGGGCTACGTCTGGTACTCGCCGGCGAAGTTCAAGGAGTGGGGCGTCGAGGTCCCGAAGACGCTCGACGAGCTCATGACCCTCACGGCGACGATCCAGCAGAAGACCGGCGCCGCCCCGTGGTGCGCGGGCTTCGCGTCCGGCGACGCCTCGGGCTGGCCGGGCACCGACTGGATCGAGGACATGGTCCTGCGCCAGTCCGGACCCGACGTGTACGACCAGTGGGTCGCCAACGAGGTCAAGTTCACCGACGCGCCGATCAAGGAGGCGTTCGACGCCACCGGCAAGATCCTGCTGAACCCGCAGTACGTCAACGCCGGTTTCGGTGACGTCAAGAGCATCAACTCGGTGGCCTTCGCCGATGTGGCCGCCAAGGTCGCCGACGGCAGCTGCCCGATGACGCACCAGGCGTCGTTCCTGTCGTCGAACTTCCAGACGGTCAAGACCGCCTCGGGCGGCGAGGTGAAGGTCGCTCCCGACGGTGACGTCTACGCCTTCCTGCTCCCCGGCGTGACCGAGGGCAAGCTCGCGGTCGAGGGTGGCGGCGAGTTCGTCACCGCGTTCTCCGACGACGCGAACGTGCAGAAGGTCGTGGAGTTCATGTCGACGCCCGAGTTCGCGGATGCGCGTGTCAAGCTCGGCGGCGTGATCTCGGCGAACAAGGGCGCGGACCCCTCGCTGGCGTCCAGCGAATTCCTCACCGAGGCGATGAAGACGCTGCAGGACCCGAACACCACGCTGCGTTTCGACGCATCCGACCTGATGCCCGCGACCGTCGGTTCGGGATCGTTCTGGAAGGGCATGGTCAGCTGGATCGACGGTACGCCGACCGACCAGGTCCTGAGCGACATCCAGGCCGGCTACAACAACTGACCTCTTGAGGTCCACCCGATGGGTCGTCCGTGCTGCGGGCGGCCCATCGGGTCCATACTTCTCATCTGCCCGGCATGGCCCGGGTACTCATCGGTGAGCACGAAGGCGTGTTCGGGAGGGACGTCATGACCGAGATCACACACGTGGAGAAGACGCCGTCGGCGTCGCCTCCGCCGCGGGGGCGAGCGGCGGCAAAGCCGCGAGACTCCGCGCCACAGCGCCGGACCACGCTCCTCGTGGTCATGGTCGGGCTCATCCTCGTGGTGGCGCTCTTCCTCTTCATGGTCACGAGGGCCCCGGCCGAGACGAAGCCCACGACGCTGGGCTTCTCGCTCAACAGTTTCTTCAACTGGCTCGGCGGACTGAACCCGCTCGTGCAGATCCCCCTCGTGCTCCTGGTCTTCGGCGCCGTCGTGGGACTCCTGCTGCTGCTCATCGAGTACGCGCCGCGCTCCGGAAAGGGCTACTTCTGGCTGCGGCTCGTCGCGTGCTTCGCGATCCCGGTCCTCGCGTTCATGCTCCTGCGTCCGTATCAGAACGCGGTCATCTACGTGCTCGGCATCGCGGTGCTCCTGGGCGCGATCCTCTTCTACGCCGACTACCGTTCGCGCCAGGGAGCGGGCTACCTGTTCCAGCTCATCCTCTTCGCGGCTCCGGCCGCCATCCTGCTGCTGCTGGGCCTGGTGTACCCGGCCATCACCACGTTCTTCCAGTCGTTCTTCGACAAGACCGGTGACAACTTCGTCGGACTCGACAACTACGTCTGGACCTTCACGAACCCCGAGGGCTTCTGGTCGGTCATCAACACCCTCATCTGGGTGCTGCTCGCCCCGACGATCGCCACCGCGATCGGCCTGGCCTACGCGGTCTTCATCGACCGGGCGGCGGGCGAGAAGTACCTGAAGGTGCTCATCTTCATGCCTTTCGCGATCTCGTTCGTCGGTGCCGGCATCATCTGGAAGTTCGTCTACGACTTCCGTCAGGGCGACCAGATCGGCATCCTGAACGCCATCGTCACCGCCTTCGGTGGGCAACCCGTCTCATGGCTCGCCGCGACGCCCCTGGTCAACACCCTTCTCCTCGTCGTGGTGTTCATCTGGAGCCAGACCGGTCTCGCTATGGTCATCCTCTCGGCCGCGATCAAGGCCGTGCCGCCGGAGCAGATGGAGGCCGCCGAACTCGACGGGGCGAGCGCGTGGGAGCGGTTCATCAACGTCACCGTTCCCGGCATCCGCTCTTCGCTCATCGTGGTGCTCACCACGATCGCCATCGGCGCGCTGAAGATCTACGACATCGTCGCCGTCATGACAGGTGGTCGCAATGACTCGACCGTCCTCGCGTTCGAGATGGTCAACCAGCAGCAGCGGTTCCAGAGCTACGGGCACTCCGCGGCCCTGGCGGTCGTGCTGTTCGTCTTCGTGCTGCCGCTGATCATCTTCAACGTGCGCCAGATCCGGAAGCAGAGGGAACTGCGATGACCACCTCGACCGTCGTTCTCGAGCCGACGTCCGACGGGCGGAGCGCTCGTCAGGTCGCCCGCGACACGCGCAAGCACGAGGCCATGGCGCGCAAGCGCCTCACGTCCAAGGGCGCGACGATCGCGGCCGTCGTGATCGCCTTCTTCTGGACCATCCCGACGTTCGGCCTGTTCGTGACGTCGTTCCGGCCCGGATCCGACACCCAGTCGACCGGGTGGTGGACGGTGTTCACCGACCCCAGCTTCACGCTGGAGAACTACCGGCTGGCCTTCACCTCGGGTGGCACGGCGCTGACCCTCGCGCAGTCGTTCCTCAACTCCCTGGCGATCACGATCCCGGTCGTGCTGTTCGCCCTGGCGATCGCGTCGCTCATCGCGTACGCGTTCGCGTGGATCGACTTCAAGGGGCGGAACTTCTTCTTCATCTTCATCTTCGCTCTGCAGATCGTGCCGCTGCAGATGGCTCTCGTGCCGCTGCTGAGCCTGTTCTCGCGTGGTCTGACGATCAACGAGGTCACGATTTTCCCGGGCTTCGACCTGCGCGGCGTGGAGCACAGCTTCGCGACCGTGTGGATCGCGCACGTGATCTTCGCGATGCCGCTGGCGATCTTCCTGCTGCACAACTTCATCGCCGAGATCCCGCACGAGGTCATCGAGGCGGCGCGTGTGGACGGCGCCGGGCACGGTCAGGTGTTCTTCCGGATCATCCTCCCGCTCGCGGCTCCCGCGCTCGCGTCGTTCGCGGTGCTCGAGTTCATCTGGGTGTGGAACGACCTGCTGGTGGCGACCATCTTCGCGCCGTCGTCATCGCTGCCGTTGACGCAGTCGTTGAACTCGCTGTCGGGCACCTGGGGCGACCAGTGGTTCCTGCAGTCGGCCGGTACGTTCATCTCGATCCTCGTGCCGATCATCGTGTTCTTCCTCCTGCAGCGGTTCTTCGTCCGCGGCCTCCTCGCCGGAGCCACGAAGGGCTGACGTCGGGCACGACCGGAGGGGCGTGGCATCCATTGGGGGGTGCCACGCCCCTTCCTGTGTCGGGTGCGCTCACGGGCGCTTGTCGGTTGCGCGGGTGGCGGCTGCCGCTGCGCGGTGCGGGTGTGCTGTGGCGGGGTGAGGGGCGCGCTCTCCCATAAACGCGATTCGCGCGCATAAACGCAGTGCGCTCGTGTTTCTGTGAGCGGATCGCGTTTATGCCGGATGCCGCGGAGCCGGTGCGGGATGAGGGACGCCGGGCAGTGTGCGCCGGGTGGTGGCCTCGGGTCGGGGGCTGCGTTCACGCATAAACGCGATTCGCGCGCGGAAACGCGGTGCGCTCGTGTTTCTGTGAGCAGATCGCGTTTATGCCGGATGCCGCGGAGCCGGTGCGGGATGAGGGATGCCGGGCAGTGTGCGCCGGGTGGTGGCCCCGGGTCGGGGGCTGCGCTCACGCATAAACGCGATTCGCGCGCGGAAACACGGTGTGCTCGCGTTTCTGTGAGCAGATCGCGTTTATGAGTGGCCGTCGGGGAGCCCGCTCACCTCGGATGCCGGATGCCGGATGCCGGATGCCAGATGCCGGATGCCGGATGCCGGGTGCCGGGTGCCGGGTGCCGGGTGCCGGGTGCCGGATGCCGGATGCCGTGAGTGGGGCGCCGGATGCCGCGAGCCGGGCGTCGAGAGGGGCGGCGCGGGGTGCGACGTCCCCGCATAAACGCGATTCGCGCGCATAAACGCGGTGTGC
>NZ_LDRU01000130.1 GCF_001476285.1 Microbacterium testaceum
CCCACGAACGGCAGGTCCGCTTCGGTCAGTACTTCACTGCCCACAGGGGGGCGGAGTCGATCAAGCGTGGCCGCGGGACCTTCGACCGGCGGGCCGAGGCCGACAGCCTCCACCTGCAGATCTCCGGGGGCAAGGGCAAGCGCAAGATCCGCGCGATCGAGCGCCTGAAGGTCGTCAACGCGTTCCTGCAGACCGGCATGTCGCCGGCCTCGATGGTGCTCGACGTCGTTCCGGTGATCCCGCCGGAGCTGCGCCCGATGGTCCAGCTCGACGGTGGCCGCTTCGCCACCTCCGACCTGAACGACCTCTACCGTCGCGTGATCAACCGCAACAACCGCCTCCGTCGCCTGATCGACCTCGGTGCCCCCGAGATCATCGTCAACAACGAGAAGCGCATGCTGCAGGAGGCCGTCGACGCACTGTTCGACAACGGCCGCCGTGGTCGCCCCGTCACCGGTACCGGTAACCGCGCCCTCAAGTCCCTGAGCGACATGCTCAAGGGAAAGCAGGGTCGCTTCCGCCAGAACCTGCTCGGAAAGCGCGTCGACTACTCGGGTCGTTCGGTCATCATCGTCGGACCCCAGCTGAAGCTGCACCAGTGCGGTCTGCCCAAGCAGATGGCGCTCGAGCTGTTCAAGCCGTTCGTGATCAAGCGCCTGATCGACCTCGG
>NZ_LDRU01000131.1 GCF_001476285.1 Microbacterium testaceum
GCGGCCGCGCCGTCAGGCGCCTCCCACAGCCCCGACACGCTCGAGGCGCCGCCCGGCGACTCGACCGGGATCCGGACGGGTTCGGCGGTCACCGCTCTTCGCGCGGCGCCTCGGGGCCGTCGCCTCGCTGCTCACCGGCGACAGGATCAGCGTCGGCGGACCCGGTGCCGGCCGACTCGTCCGGATGGGCCTGCGGCGTGGGCGGAACGATGCGTTCCCCGTAGCGCGGCGGCTCGTCCGACGCGGGCGCGGAGCTCGGGGCGGCGGGACGCGGGGTCGACGGCGCCGCGCTGCCGGGTGCCACCCGTTCGCCGTACTGCGGCGGAGCATCGTCCACCGAGACGGGCGGGCGCGCGACCACCGTGCGCGCGGTGCCCGTGGGGCCGAGCACTCCGCGAGCCTTGTGGAGGCTGGGGGCGGCAACGCAGACGTCGTAGTGGTCTGCGGTGACCTGCATGACGGACGCGAAGTCCCGTCGACGGCGGATGATCGAGTAGGTGCCGAGGCTCAGGAGCATTCCGAGCGCCATGCCCACGAGCAGCACGCCGAGGAAGGTTGCGACCTGCGCCGTGGGCTGACCGAGCACGAAGATGAAGGCGAAGAGCAGACCGATCATCAGACCGTTCAGCGCCCCGGATCGCGCCGCCGTGGCGTATCCGAGACGGCCCGTGATGCGTTCGACGGATCGGAGCCCGGTCCCCACGATCGCGATGTCGCGCGCGGGTACCTCGCCGGCGATGAGGGAGGACACGGCCTTCTGGGCCTGCTCGTACGTCGGGAACGACGCGACCTTC
>NZ_LDRU01000132.1 GCF_001476285.1 Microbacterium testaceum
TTCGGGCATCTCTTCGAGGGCGTCGGCGAGGCGATCGTCGCTGAGCTCTTCGGCGACCTCGATGAGGCGCTCCTCGGGGAGGTCGAGCAGGGTATTGGCGAGATCGGCCGGCTTGAGCTCGGAGTACGTCGCGACGAGCTGTTCGGCCGACTGCGCTTCGCCCGGCGTCTGGTTTTCTCGCACCTCGGTCCACGCGGCGAACGTCGTGGCGCCCTTCGCGAAGGGGGACGCACTCGTGCGCGGACGACGGAGGAAGAGCTGGCCCACGTCCCACTCGCCGAGCCGGTTGCGCTCGATCGCGACGTCCTCGATGACGGCCGTGCCGGAGCCGTCGACCAGGCTCACGCGGCGGCCGAGCATCTCGGCCATGACCCGGACTTCGCCGCCGCGCTGCTGGAAACGGCGCACATTGATGAGGCCGGTCGTGATGACCTGACCGGCCTGGATGGAGGTGACGCGTCCGATGGACACGAACACATGTCGGCGCCCGGGAATCTCGACGACGAGCCCCACGACGCGCGGTGCGGCCGACGCGCGGTAGATCACCACGACGTCTCGCACCTTCCCCAGGCGGTCGCCCGCCGGATCGAACACCGTGCAGCCCGCCAAGCGGGCGACGAAAACCCTTTGCGTGCTCACCGGTACAGCGTAGTCCGCAGCTCATCGCGAACACCTCGGTGACGCCTCAGGAGCGCGTGACAAGATGGTGAAATGAGTATGTTGACGGGGCGGCCGGGAGCCGGGCGCGACGAGGTCGGCGAGAAGGTCGCGTCGTTCCCGA
>NZ_LDRU01000133.1 GCF_001476285.1 Microbacterium testaceum
AGCAGCTCGGCGAGCTTGCGCTCCTGAGCGAGGTCGACCTTGGGCGGGCGACCGCCGAGGTGGCCGTGGATCGTGCCGGCCCACTGCGAGCCGTCGAGCTCGTCGGCCGTGACGCCGAGCAGGTAGAGGTTCTCGCCGGCATCCTGCCATCCGCTCGGGATGCGCGCGGCGACATCGTCGATGATGCCCAGGACACCCACCACGGGGGTCGGGTGGATCGGCTGGTCGCCGGTCTGGTTGTAGAACGACACGTTGCCGCCCGTGACCGGGATGCCGAGCTCGAGGCATCCGTCGCTCAGGCCCTCGACGGCCTGGCTGAACTGCCACATGACCTCGGGGTTCTCGGGGCTGCCGAAGTTCAGGCAGTCGGTGACGGCGGTGGGCACGGCACCCGTGACGGCGACGTTGCGGTACGCCTCGGCCAGCGCCAGCTTCGCGCCGTTGTAGGGGTCGAGCTGGTTGTAGCGGCCGTTGCAGTCGGTCGCGATCGCGAAGCCGAGACCCGTCTCCTCGTCGACGCGGATCATGCCGGCGTCGTCGGGGAAGCTCAGCGCGGTGTTGCCGAGCACGTAGTAGTCGTACTGGTTCGTGATCCACGATGTGTCGGCCAGGTTGGGGCTCGCCACCAGCGTCGTGAACTGCTCGCGGAGGGTCTCGGCATCCGTCGTCCGAGGAAGGGTCGCGGCCGAGTCGGCCTGCAGCGCGTCGATCCAGGTCGGGTAGGCGACGGGGCGCTCGTAGACCGGGCCGTCGACCGCGACCGTGGAAGGGTCGACGTCGACGATGCGCTCGCCGTACCAGTCGATGACGAGGCGGCCGTCGCCGGTGACCTCGCCGAGGACGCTCGTCTCGACGTCCCACTTGCCGACGACCGCGAGGAAGGCGTCGAGCTTCTCGGGAGCGACGATCGCCATCATGCGCTCTTGCGACTCCGACATGAGGATCTCTTCGGGCGTGAGCGACGGGTCGCGCAGCAGCACCTTCGAGAGTTCGACCCTCATGCCGCTGTTGCCGTTGGCGGCGAGCTCGCTCGTGGCGCACGAGATGCCCGCGGCCCCGAGGTCTTGGATGGCCTCGACGAGGTCGTCGCGGTAGAGCTCGAGGCAGCACTCGATGAGCACCTTCTCGGCGAACGGGTCGCCCACCTGGACCGCGGGACGCTTGGTGGGGCCGCCGTCGGCGAAGGTGTCGGATGCCAGGATGCTCGCGCCACCGATGCCGTCACCGCCCGTGCGGGCACCGAACAGCACGACCTTGTTGCCCACGCCCGTGGCGTTGGCGAGCTTGATGTCTTCGTGGCGCATGACGCCGACCGCGAGGGCGTTCACAAGCGGGTTGCCCTGGTAGACGGCGTCGAAGACCGTCTCTCCGCCGATGTTGGGCAGGCCCAGGCAGTTGCCGTAGAACGAGATGCCGCTCGTGACGCCGTGCACGACGCGCGGGGTGTCGGGGTGGTCGATGGCGCCGAAGCGCAGCTGGTCCATGACCGCGACCGGGCGCGCGCCCATCGAGATGATGTCGCGCACGATGCCGCCGACGCCGGTGGCCGCGCCCTGGAACGGCTCGATGTAGCTCGGGTGGTTGTGCGACTCGACCTTGAAGGTGACCGCCCAGCCGTCGCCCACGTCGACGACGCCGGCGTTCTGGCCCATGCCGACCATGAGCCGAGTCTTCATCTCGTCGCTGACCTTCTGGCCGAACTGGCGCAGGTAGATCTTGCTCGACTTGTAGGAGCAGTGCTCGCTCCACATGACCGAGTACATCGCCAGCTCGCCGCTGGTGGGGCGGCGGCCCAGGATCTCGCGGATCTTCGCGTACTCGTCGCTCTTCAGGCCGAGCGCGCCGTACGGCTGCTCTTTCTCGGGCGTCGCGATGGCGTTCTCGACGGTGTCAGCAAGAGCTGTGCGGGCGGCGGGGTTCGGGGTGGTCACGCGGCTGAGCTCCAAGAATCGCAGGGGCCGGACGGGCATCAGTCTAGTTGGGGCAGCCGATCCTGATCGGCCGACGTGGACAGGTCGCGGCCTCCGCCCCGCTGGGGAGGACGGGTGGGGCGTGGCATCCGCTCCCCGGGTCGAGGTCCGGGGCCGCCACGGGTCGCGGCCGGGGCCCGTGCCGTCGTGCGGAGTCCGGTCGCGACACGCCGGTTCCGGATGCCGCGGGGCGGCGTGTCAGCCACGAACTCCGCGTGACGGCACGGTGGCGGACGGCCCCACCGCCGGGTACCGCGCGGACCCGGTGGGAGGGTGGCGGCACCGGAAGTGGTTGTGCCGAACAGAGGAAGGCGACAGGCTGATCCGCACCGGACCGAAAGGCGTGCCATGGCCATCCTCAATTTCCAGCTCGTCGTCTCGGGCGACCTCGCCGCGGCGCAGGATGCCACGCGATCGGCCCTCGAAGCAGCGGACTTCACCGTGACCGACAAGGGCGACCACTGGAAGGCCGCGCACGGCAGCATCGCCCGGACGATGTTCCAGGGATTCATCACGAGCGAGGACTCGCTCCGCGAGGTGCTCGATGTGAAGTTCACCGACCTCGGCGGCACGGTCCAGGTGGATCTCCACCGCCCGATCTTCCAGCCGGGCAGCGGTAACGACGACGGTCTCGTCCAGGTGAGGCTCTACGACGCCTATAAAGAGGCGGTCGGCAAGGTCGCCGCCGACCTCGAGGGCCGCGGCATCCTGGTCAGCAGCAAAATCTGAGGCGGGCGGCCATTACGTTCCCTCGGGCGGAGTCCGGGCGCGACGCGCCGGTTCAGGATGCCGCGGCACGGCGTGTCGGCGATGAACTCCGCGTGACGGTCCGGGGCGTCATGCCCGACGCCACCGCGCAGAAGCACCGCGTGAGAAGGAGGGCGACATGACGTCGACGTGCGCCATCGTCGGCGGCGGGCCCGCGGGGCTGGTGCTCGCACTTCTGCTCGCGCGGGGTGGCATCCGGGTCACCGTTCTCGAGAAGCACGCGGATTTCCTCCGCGATTTCCGGGGTGACACCGTCCACCCCTCGACTCTCGGACTGCTCGACGACCTCGGACTCTTCGAGCGCTTCGACCAGCTCCCGCAGTCCCGTGTGCGCCAGTTCCGCGTCCCCACGACCGACGGTTCAGACGTGGTGCTCGCCGATCTCGATCGGCTGCCGGTGCGGCATCCGTACATCGCGATGGTGCCGCAGTGGGATCTGCTCGACCTGCTCGCGGCGGCCGCGGAGGCGGAGCCGACCTTCACCCTGCTGCGCGAGCACGAGGTGACCGGCGTGCTCCGCGGGGGCGGGCGCGTTCGCGGCGTGACTATCCGATCCCCGCGCGGTGAGGGCGAGCTGCTCGCCGACCTCACCGTCGCGTGCGACGGGCGGTGGTCGGTGGTGCGTCGCGCTCTCGACCTGCCCCTCCGCGAGTTCGCGGTTCCGTTCGATGTGTGGTGGTTCCGCGTCACGACCGCACGGCACCTGGCGGAGGCGCTGCTCCCGCGCGTCCGTCGAGGTCGTATCGGGATCGCGATCCCCCGCCGTGGGTACGTGCAGGTCGCGTGGATCGGCCGGAAGGGGACGGATGCCGCGCTCCGCGCCGCCGGAATCGACGCGTTCCGCGCCGAGGTCGCCGAGCTCCTCCCCGACCTGGCCGAGGACGTGCACACGATCGCGTCGATGGACGACGTGAAGCACCTCGACGTGCGGCTGAACCGCCTCCGCCGGTGGCACATGAACGGCGTGCTGTGCATCGGCGACGCCGCGCACGCGATGTCGCCCGCGGGAGGGGTGGGCATCAACCTCGCGGTTCAGGATGCCGTCGCC
>NZ_LDRU01000134.1 GCF_001476285.1 Microbacterium testaceum
ATGACGGTCCCCACCACGAGGGCGTGGAGGACGAACCAGGCCGACATCATCTTGGCCTCGAACCCCACCCCGACGAAGACCGCCGCCATCACGCGCGGCCACCGCCGCGCGGTGAGCACCGCGCGCTGCCACCACACCAGGGCCACCGCGAGCGCCATCGTGAGCAGGCCGTCCTCCATCGGGTGGCCGAACATCGACACGAAGATCGGCGTCGACGCGGCCGCGAGAGCGGCGACGAGTCCCGCGCCCGTCCCGCCCCCGCGCAGGCCCACCACCGCGCAGGCCATCACGGTGACGAGACCCTCGATCACCTGGGGGAGAGCGACCGCCGAGGTCGACATGCCGAAGAGGTGGATCGCGATGGCCTGGGGCACGGCGAAGCCCGCGAGCTTGTCGAGGGTGACGGTCCCTGCCGGATCGAAAGCGCCGAACAGCAGGGCGCGCCACGACTCCGACATCGATCGGGCCGCGGCCTCGTAGAAGGCGAAGTCCCCGCCGCGGGCGAGGTTCCAGGTCATCAGCAGGGCGCTGCCGGCGAGGATCGCGGCCAGCACGCCCTTCGCCCAGAGGGGTTCGCGCCACCAGCGCGCGAGCGGGAGGGGTTCGGTCACGCCCCACAGCATCGCCCCGCGTATCCGTGCCGTCATAGCAGCGGGCTATGAGCTCGCCGTGATGTGGGGGAGGGATCGCGAGAGTTGCGTGAGCGAGCCGGCTTCCGGGACGCGGGTAAGCGAGCCGGTTTCAGGGACGCGCGTGAGCAAGCCCGTCTCAGCGGCTCGCGCTGGGAACCTCGACCGGCATCGCGGACAGCGCGCGCAGTCGCGTCAGCTCGGCGAGCGGATCGTCGTGGTCGTCGACGCGGAGGTCGACGACGGTGTCCTCCGGCGAGGCGACGACGAGTGCGCTGCTCTGGCGGCCACGGGCATCCCCGCCCGCGCGCTCCCCGGCGCGGAGCACCTCGATCAGGCGGTCCGCGAGCTCCGCGTCGGCCTCTCCGCTCCCGCGGCTCCACGCCTCGGCCATCGCCTCGAGCACCTCGGGCCCGGTCAGGAGATTCCCGACGAACACGGCATCCGTCGTCGTCACCTGTCCCGCCCACGCCGTGATCGACTCGCCCGACCAAGCCGCCCCCGGCGCGTCCCACGCGAGAGCCGCGACCTGCCGCAGGGCGTGTCCGTCATCCCAGGAGGGGACGGATGCCACGGCTTCGACGGCCGTGCCCCCCTCTCTCATCGCGGTCAGCAGGCGCCCTCGCAGGGAGCGATTCGTCCAGGCCTGGCTGGCCGCGACCCCGACGGCCGGATCCACGGCGATCACCGACGCCCCCACGGCGAGGGAGCGACTGGCCGTCGCGGCACCGATCAGGCCGCGACGGGTGTCACGGGCGAGGACGGTGAAGGTCATGGGCGCTCCCGGGGGTCGACGAAGGGCGGGCGGTCGGGTCGGAGCGGCTTTGTGAAGATCGTGTTTCGAGGCCGCCCCGGGCTTGTGCCCGCCCCCATGCTTGCACATACTGATCGAAACATCATCTAAATGATGACCCGCCCACCCGATTGGCAATCACATGACATCGCGCACCACTCTCGGCATCGCCGGCGCGCTCGCCGCGGTCCTCGCCCTCGCCGGTTGTTCCGCGGGCCAGAGCGTCGACCTCGGCGACTCCGGTTCCGCATCCGGTCAGACCCTCGTCGCCGCGATCGGTGGCGAGCCCGACCAGCTCGACCCCCAGAAGACGACGTCGTACTTCGCGTTCGAGGTGCTCGAGAACGTCTACGACACGCTCGTCCAGCCCGACGCCAACCTCGAGATGCAGCCCGCACTCGCCGAGAGCTGGGAGACGAGCGACGACCAGCTCACCTGGACGTTCACCCTGCGCGACGGCGTGAAATTCCAGGACGGGTCGGACCTCACCAGCGAAGACGTCGTGTACTCGTACCGCCGCATCATCGACGAGAAGCTCGCCAACGCGTGGAAGTTCTCGACCGTCAGCGACGTCAGCGCCCCCGACGACAAGACGGTCGTGATCACCGTCTCGCAGCCCACCCCGAACCTGCTTTCGAACCTCGGCGGCTTCAAGGGCATGGCGATCGTCGAGAAGAGCAACGTCGAATCCGGCGACATCACCACGAAGCCCGTCGGAACCGGACCGTTCGCGGTCAGCGACTACGTCGCCGGCGACCACATCACCCTGAAGGCCAACCCCGACTACTGGGGCGGCGCGCCCCAGCTCGGGGGAGTGGAGTACCGCTTCATCTCCGAGCCCGCCACCGCCCTGGCATCCCTCAAGGCCGGTGACATCGACTGGACCGACGTCGTGCCCCCGCAGCAGGTCGAGCAGCTCTCGAGCGACAGCTCGGTCACCCTCGGCCAGACGCCGTCGAGCGACTACTGGTACCTCGCGCTCAACGAGGCCAAGGCCCCGTGGAACGACGTCCGGGTGCGCCAGGCGATCGCCTACGCCATCGACCGGGATGCCATCGTCCAGGCCGTCAGCTACGGCACCGCCGAGAAGAACCAGCTCGCCATCCCGAAGCAGAGCTTCTGGTACAGCGAGTACGACGAGTACTCCACCGACATCGACAAGGCGAAGGCGCTGATGGCGGAGGCCGGCTTCACCGGAGGCACCCTCGACCTGCTCGCCACCAGCGACTACCCCGAGACGGTCACGGCCGCGCAGATCATCGCCGCGAACCTCGAGCCGCTCGGCATCCAGGTCTCGATCCGCCAGCCCGACTTCTCGACCTGGCTCGACGAGCAGAACTCCGGCAACTTCGACATGCTCATGATGGGCTGGCTCGGCAACATCGACCCCGACGACTTCTACTACTCGCAGCACCACACCGGCGGTGCCAGCAACGCGCAGAAGTTCTCGGACCCCGAGGTCGACGAACTGCTCGACGCGGGCCGCGTCGAGACCGACAAGGACAAGCGCAAGGACCTCTACGCGCAGGCCGCGACGATCATCGCCGACAAGGCCAGCTACATCTACCTCTACAACCCCTCGGTGACGCAGCTGTGGTCGCCGAAGGTGTCGGGGTACGAGACCCGCGCCGACCGGGCGATCCGCTTCGCCGGCACGAGCATCGACAAGTGATGCGCGCCGCGGGGGTGCCGGATGCCGGTGCCCCCGCGGTCACGCCCCAGACCGCCGTCGCCGCCCGGCGCCGAGCAAGGAGGTTTTCATGAGGGTCGCCCCCGCTCAGATGGCGCGCTTCCTCGGCGCACGTCTGCTCTCGTCGGCCATCGTGCTGCTCGGCGTCCTCATCGTCGTGTTCGCGCTCGTGCACCTCGTTCCCGGCGACCCCGTGCGTCTCGCCCTCGGCACCCGCTACACGCCGGAGGCGTACGAGGCGCTCCGTGCCGCCTCGGGCTTGGACCGTTCGCTCCCCGAGCAGTTCTTCTCCTATCTCGCGCACGCCGTCACGGGCGACCTCGGTGTGAGCTTCCGCAACGGGCAGCCCGTGACGACGACGCTCCTGCAGCGCCTCCCGGCGACGATCTCCCTCGCGCTCGTCGGGCTCGTCGTCGCCCTGATCATCTCGATCCCCGCGGGGATCTACTCCGCGCTCCGCGAGGGGCGCGTGAGCGACGTCATCGTGCGCCTCAGCAGCCAGTTCGGCGTCTCGATCCCCGACTTCTGGCTCGGGATGCTGCTCATCTCGCTGTTCTCCGTGACGCTGGGCCTGCTCCCCGCCAGCGGCTACGTCGCTTTCGCCGACGACCCGGCCGGGTGGCTCCGCCAGGTGACCCTCCCGGGCGTCACCGTCGGCCTCGTCGCGGGCGCGATCATGACGCGCTACATCCGCGCGGCCGTGATCGACGTCGCCTCCTCGGGCTACATCCGCACCGCGGTCTCGAAGGGACTCCCGCGTCGGGTCGTCGTCTCGCGTCACATCGTGCGGGGCGCGCTCGTGCCGGTCCTCACGATCGCCGGCATCCAGCTCGCGACGATCCTCGGCGGCGTCATCGTGGTCGAGGTGGTCTTCGCGTGGCCCGGTCTCGGCCGGCTCGTGTACGACGCCGTCGCCGCGCGCGACTACCCGCTCATCCAGGGTGCGGTGCTCCTCGTCGCCGTCATGTTCATCGTCGTCAACCTGATCGTGGACGTGCTCTACGCCGTCGTCGACCCGAGGATCCGAGCCGCATGAGTGTCACCGAACCCCCCGTCGCCGCCGTCGCGCGCCCGCGCGTCCGGTCGTGGCGCCTCCTCGCCTCCAACCCGCTCACGGTGGCCGCCGCGGTCGTGCTCACCGTCGTGGTCGCGGCCTCCGTGCTCGCGCCCTGGATCGCGCCGTACGGTGTCAACCAGATCGACGTGGCGAACGCCCTGACCCCGCCCAGCGCGGCCCACTGGTTCGGCACCGACGAGCTCGGCCGCGACGTCTTCTCGCGCGTGCTGCTCGCGGGGTCCACGTCGCTCACGATCGCGGCGATCGCGGTCGTCATCGCTCTCGTCCTCGGCCTCGCACTCGGTGTCGTGGCCGGGTACGCGGGCGGCTGGATCGACGCCACGCTCATGCGCGTGGTCGACGTCATGTTCGCCTTCCCCGTGCTGCTGCTCGCCCTCGCGATCATCGCGATCTTCGAGCCGGGCATGCTGACGACGACCATCGCGATCGGGGTCGTCTACACGCCGATCTTCGCCCGCGTCGCCCGCGCGAGCACGCTGTCGCTGCGGACCTCGCCGTTCGTCCAGGTGTCGCGCACGATGGGCACCCCGGCCCCCGTCATCCTCCTCCGGCACGTGCTGCCGAACATCGGCGGCCCGATCGTGGTGCAGACCTCGCTCTCTCTGGCCTTCGCGATCCTGTCCGAGGCCGCCCTGTCGTTCCTCGGGCTCGGCATCCAGCCGCCGGCGCCGTCGTGGGGAGGGATGCTGTTCACCGCGCAGGGCTTCCTCTCGCAGGCGTGGTGGATGAGCGTGTTCCCGGGTGCGGCGATCTTCGTGACGGCCCTGGCCTTCAACCTGCTCGGCGACGGGCTGCGCGACGGCCTCGATCCGCGCCAGCGCACGATCATCGAGGCGCGTCACGGCGAGCGACGGCGCAAGAGACCCGCCCTCGCCGACCCGGCCCCGACCACCCAGGAGATCCCGCGATGACTGTTCTGAGTGTGCGCGATCTGCGGGTCGCGATCGGCGAGACACACACCGCTCAGGAGGGCTCGCGATGACCGTTCTCAGCGTCCGCGACCTCCGCGTGTCGATCGGCGAGAACCCCATCGTCCGGGGACTCGACTTCTCGGTCGAGCGCGAGCAGACGCTCGGCATCGTGGGGGAGTCCGGCTCGGGCAAGTCCATGACCGTCCTCGCCGCGACCGGGCTCATCGACGCCCCGGGGCGCCGCGTGTCCGGCTCGAGCATTCTGCGGACGAGTCCGGATGCCCCAGGCGTCGAACTCGTCGGAGCGACCGACCGCACCCTCCGGTCGGTGCACGGCGACGCCGTCGGCTTCGTCTTCCAAGACCCCTCGACGTCGTTGAACCCCTTCCTCACCGCGGGGCGGCAGATCGCGGAGTCCCTCGAGGCGCATCGCGGACTCACCCGGCGGGCCGCGCACACCCGGGCGATCTCGCTGCTCGAGGCCGTCGGCATCCCGGATCCGGCCTCACGGGTCGAGGCCTACCCGCACCAGTTCTCGGGCGGGCAACGCCAGCGCGTGATGATCGCGATCGCTCTCGCGTGCGACCCCGCGCTGCTGGTCGCCGACGAGCCCACGACGGCTCTCGACGTGACCACGCAGGCGCAGATCATCGACCTCGTGCAGCAGCTGCAGCGCGACCGGGGCACCGCGGTCGTGTGGATCAGTCACGACCTCGGGGTGATCGGACAGGTCGCCGACGACGTGATCGTGCTGCGCCACGGCGAGGCCGTCGA
The DNA here is from genome assembly GCF_001476285.1 of Microbacterium testaceum. Lineage (GTDB taxonomy): Bacteria > Actinomycetota > Actinomycetes > Actinomycetales > Microbacteriaceae > Microbacterium > Microbacterium testaceum_B. The sequence continues at coordinate 5,876 of NZ_LDRU01000134.1, forward strand.
GCAGCGCCCCCTCGCCGACGTGTACGCCGACCCGCAGCACGCATACACGAGAGAGCTGCTCGCGGCACGACCCCGCGTCGTCGCCGGTGCGGGACCCGCGCCCGAGCCCGCCGCGCCGCCCCTGCTCGAGGTCGACGGTCTCGACGTGCGCTTCGCGGTGCAGACCCCCGCGGGCCGCCGCACGGTTCACGCGGTCGACGACGTCTCGTTCACCGTGCGCCGCGGGACGACCCTCGCGCTCGTGGGCGAGTCGGGCTCGGGCAAGTCGACGATCGCGAACGCTCTCACCGGACTCGTCGCCCCCCACGCGGGGACGGCGACCCTGGCGGATGCCACCGGCGAGGGCGTGCGCGACGCGCTGCGCGCCCCGCGTCGCGAGCGTCGGCGCATCGCGATGGTCTTCCAGGACCCCTTCGCCTCGATCGATCCGCGCCGCACGATCGCCGACGCGATCGCGGAACCCCTGCGCGTGCATCGCCTCGGCGGGCGCACGGCCGCGTCCCGTGCCGCGCGCGTTCGAGAGCTGCTCGAGCTCGTCGACCTCGATCCCGCCTTCGCGACGCGCTTCCCGCACGAGCTCTCCGGCGGCCAGCGTCAGCGCGTGTCCATCGCGCGAGCGCTCGCGCTCGAACCGGAGCTGGTCATCCTCGACGAGGCGACGGCCTCGCTCGACGTGTCGGTGCAGGCGCGCGTGCTCGCGCTCCTGCGGCGGCTGCAGGTCGAGCAGGGACTCACGTACCTCTTCATCGCGCACGACCTCGCGATCGTGCAGCAGATGAGTCACGACGTCGTGGTGCTGCGCGGTGGCCGGGTGGTCGAGGCGGCTCCGGCGCCGGACCTGTTCGCGAACCCCCGCGAGGAGTACACGCGCGCTCTCCTCGCCGCCGTGCCGCCCGACGGCCCGAGGGTGCGCGCGTGACGCGCGGGAGACCCGAGGGTACGGCGCCGATCAGCCCTGATCTCGATACGCTGACACGGTCATGACCAGAGCCACGGATGCCGATGAGCAGCGCACCGTCGAGACCCTCGGGGCCGCGGTGCGCGACGCCCGCAAGCGCCTCGGCCTGAGCGTCCAGGCGCTGTCCGAGAAGGCCGGCGTGAGCTTCGGCCTGGTCAGCCAGCTCGAGCGCGGACTCGGCAACCCGTCGCTGCAGTCGCTGCAACGGCTCGCCGGGGCCCTCGGCATCCCGGTCGCTCAGCTTCTCGACGAACCGGCCGTGCCGCTGGCCGTGGTCACCCGCGCGAAGCGTCACATCATGCCGGTCGCCGTCGACGCCCCGGCCTCGCAGCGCGCCGTCCGCGAGCTCCTGACGCCGCGCGGGGAGTCGATGCTGCAGCTGATCCGCTCGACGCTGCCCGTCGGGTTCTCGAACGAGGCGAGTCCGTTCCGCCACATCGGCACCGAGACGGTCACGGTCGAGTCCGGCGTGCTGGTGGTCTGTCAGGCCGACCGCCGGGTCGAGCTCCACGCGGGCGACACCGTCACCTATGGCTGTTCCGAGCCGCACTGGTGGGCGAACGGCCACGACGCCGAGACCGTGGTGCTGGGCGCGGTCACGCCGTTCGAGCGGTGAACGCGGGCACCGGTGTGAGCGCGGGCGCCCGCCCGGGCGTGCGAAACTCCTGAGATATCGTGCGCGCTGCCCTCTCCACGGGCTCCGTCGCACGACTCAGCCACAGAACTCAGGAGTTCGGCCCGCAGGCGAGAGCCCGGAACGCGAAGCGATCGCCCGGCGACAGCACGTGCTCGTCGTCGCACCGGTATCCCCGCAGCCACGGCACCCCGTCGATGACGCGCAGGTAGAAGCCCTTGGGGTAGTCGTGGTCGGCGCGCAGCACGGGGGAGGCGACGTTCACGGAACCCGTCGGTGCGCGGCCGGTGCTCAGGATGCTGTCGGGAGCGTTCGCCTGATCGAGGGTGGCCAGGCGCAGGTACGGCGCGGTGACCGGCGGACAGAGCCCGAGCCCGTGCCGGGCGGCTGCGTCGAAGACCCGCGGCAGGGTCGCGCCGTCCGGAAATCCCAGGTCGGCGACGGATCTCTCGACCACCGTGACCGTCTCGCGCGCGGCGTCGTCGAAGACCGCATCCGCGAGGAGCACGCCGGCAAAGGGATTGCGATGGATGCCGTGGGCGTCGAGCCGCTCGATCAGGTCGCTGCGGCTCAGCCCGCCGACGTCGATGGTCCACGTGGTCCGTTCGGAGTCGTCGATCAAGCGCATCGATGCAGCGTACCCGCGGGCGCATGGAGGCCCCGAGAGCGCCCGCCCCTCGCCCGCGTCCCGCGCTCCGGAACCGACTCTCCGGTCGACCGTCCCGCGGCGCGCAGGGCGCCCCGGGCGGGCAGGATGTCCAGAGCGCGGAACATGCGTCGGCCGCGACACCCCCGTGTGAGGGATGCCGCGGCCGACGCGGTTGTCAGGCTCTCGCTCTCAGATCTCCGAGCGCGGACCGGGAAGCGTCTTGTTGACCCCGGTGACCGGCTGGTTCTCGTCGAACGAGGCGATCGGACGACGGAAGCCGCGCGTGAGGATCACGAGGTACACGACGCCCAGAGCGGTCCAGATGAGGCCGCCGATGAGGGCATGCATGTCCAGGTTCACCCACAGGAGGGCCGTCAGCAGCAGACCGATGCCGGGCATCACGATGTAGCGGACGATGTCGCCGGGCGTCTTACGCAGTCCCTTGCGGATCGCGAACCACGCGATGACCGAGATGTTCACGAACGAGAACGCGACCAGGGCGCCGTAGTTGATATACGCCGCGATCTGCTCGAGCGTGAACGCGATCGCCAGCAGGCTCACCACGCCGACGATGACGATCGAGACGGTCGGGGTGTGCGTCTTGGGGTTGATGAACCCGAAGATCCGGCGGGGGAGCACGTTGTTGCGGCCCATCACCATGAGCATGCGCGAGACCGAGGCGTGCGAGGCGAGCCACGACGCGAGCGTCGCCGCGAACCCGGCCGCGGTCAGCACGGCCTGCAGCACGGGGCCACCGACCTGCACGCCGATCTCGGGCAGGGTGCTGTCCTCGATCGCCTCCTGCGGGAAGGCCGTCGAGTCGGGGAAGCGCAGCTGGGTGAAGTACGCCGCGACGAGGAAGATGACGCCGCCCGCGATGAGGGTGAGCAGGATCGCCCGGGGCATGATCTTCGGGGTCTTGGCCTCCTCGGAGTACATCGACACCGCGTCGAAGCCGATGAACGAGAAGCAGACGACGGTCGCTCCGGCCAGGACCGCGCCGAACTGCACCTCGCTGTGGGCGAAGGGGGCGAGCGACACCGCGGTGCCGGCCCCGGCGCCGCCGACGAGCTGCACGAACACCATGACGACGAAGACCGTCATCACGAGGATCGAGAACACGAGCAGGATCATGTTGACGTTCGAGGTGCCGCGCATCGTCAGGTAGATGACGCCGGTGACGCCGGCGGTGAACACGACGACCCAGATCCAGCCGGGGATGTCGGGGAACAGCGCCTCCATGTAACTGCGCAGGATCAGCGCGTTCACCATGGGCAGCAGCATGTAGTCGATGAGCGCGGTCCAACCGACGACGAAGCCGACGCCGGGGTGGATCGACTCGCGCGCGTAGGTGTACGCGGAGCCGGCGCTCGGGATGACGCGGACCATCTTCCCGTAGCTGATCGCGGTGAACACGAGCACGATGAGCGCCACCGCGTACGCGGCGGGGACGACGTTGTTCGTCTTCTCGGCGACGAGACCGAAGGTGTCGAAGACGACGGTCGGGGTCATGTAGCCCAGGCCCAGGCCGACGATCGACCAGAGACCGAGGGTGCGGGCGAGCTTCGCG
>NZ_LDRU01000135.1 GCF_001476285.1 Microbacterium testaceum
CTGCGCGAGACCGGGAACCTCGTATTCCACGCGGCCCTGGTCGGAGTGCTGATCGCGGTCGGCGTCGGCGGAGGCTTCACCTACACGGGCCAGCGCGTGCTCGTCGAGGGACAGGCGTTCGCGAACAGCCTGCTCGACTACTCGTCCTTCAACCCCGGACGTTTCGTCAGCGGCGACACCCTCACGCCGTACTCGATGACGCTCGACAAGTTCGACGTGAACTACGTCGCTCCCGGGCAGCCCGGTGGCGGGCAGGCCGGCGACTTCGTCGCGCACATGACCACGCAGGCACCCGGCGGCACCCCGCAGGACGGCGAGATCCGCGTCAACCACCCGCTCGACGTGCAGGGCGACCGGGTCTACCTGCTCGGCAACGGCTACGCCCCCACCGTGACGATCCGCAACGCCCAGGGCGAAGAGGTCTTCCACGACTCGGTCGCGTTCCTCCCGCAGGACTCCAACATGACCTCGCTCGGCGTGATCAAGGTCGCCGACGGCATGCCGGAGCAGCTCGGCCTCATCGGCTTCTTCTACCCGACGATGAACGTGCTCGACTCGGGCGCTCTGACCTCGACCTACGGTGCTCTCGAGTACCCCGTGCTGACCCTGCGCGTCTACGCGGGAGACCTCGGCATCGACGACGGCACGC
>NZ_LDRU01000136.1 GCF_001476285.1 Microbacterium testaceum
GTGCCGACACGGGCCGATCGAGCCCGTGGACGTACTCGGCGGCCTGGCGTGCCATGTGCCGGCCGTCGACGCTCAGACCGAACCCGGGGAGCCGACCGTAGAGCACGCGACGGGGGTTGTGAACCTCCCCGTGGCGCACGAGATGAAGGCGATCCGCGGGCACCGGATCAGTCTACGGGCGGGTTCTGTGGTCTGACTGAGCGAGCGAGCGGGTTGTCTCGACGTGGAGATACCGCGGAAGGATGCCGTAGCTCAGGCGTCGTGACGCGTGTCGGCGGTATCGCGCCGCGAAGCGAGCAGCGACCGGATGCGGCTGTACAGGAACCATGCCACCCCGATCGCGACGGCCGCGATGACGACGTACTGCAGGATCGAGGCGTACTCCTCGACGATGTGCCAGTTCTCGCCCAGCAGGTAGCCCGAGAGCACGAAGATCGTGTTCCAGATGAGGCTTCCCGCGCCGGTGAGCAGGCCGAAACGCCACATCGGCATCTTCGAGACGCCCGCGGGGATCGAGATGAGACTGCGGAAGATCGGGATCATGCGCCCGAAGAACACCGCCTTGCCGCCGTGGCGCTCGAACCAGGCCACGGTGCGATCGACGTCTTCGGGGTGCAACAGGGGCATCTTCTCGGCGAAGCTGCGCAGGCGAGCGGCCCCGAGCCAGCGCCCCAGGCCGTAGAGCATGAACGCCCCGACCACGGATCCGACGGTCGTCCACAGCAACGCCTCGAAGAGGGTTGACACACA
>NZ_LDRU01000137.1 GCF_001476285.1 Microbacterium testaceum
GTGCGTGCGGGCGGGGGCACCCTGATGGGGTGGAACAACCCACCGGTGAAATGGTCGGAGCTCGAGCGCCTGCTGAGCGACGCGCGGCGTCCGACCGGCGCTCCGCCGAACGGCGACGGGGGCGACAGCCCGGCGTGGTCGCACAAGCGCGGAGCCTATGTCGCCCCGGAGATCGAGCGCCCCGCCGACGCCGTGCCCTACGCCGAGCTGCACGCGCATTCGTCGTACTCGTTCCTCGACGGGGCCTCCTCACCCGAAGAGCTCGTCGAAGAAGCAGAACGACTAGGTCTCCACGCGCTGGCGGTCACCGATCACGACGGTTTCTACGGGATCGTGCGTTTCGCCGAGGCGGCTGAGGCGCGAGCGGTGCGGACCGTGTTCGGGGCCGAGCTCTCGCTCGAGTTGCCCGGACCCCAGAACGGTGAGGCCGACCCCACGGGTTCGCATCTTCTCGTGCTCGCCCGGGGTGAGGAGGGATACCACCGTCTGGCCGCAGCGATCACTCACGCGCAGCTCACGGGGGCCGAGAAGGGCCGCCCGGTCTACGACCTCGCGGAACTGGCGGAGCGTTCCGGCGGCGCTGGGGATCCGCATTGGGCGGTTCTCACCGGATGCCGGAAGGGGGCCGTGCGGCAGGCGCTGGCATCCGAAGGCCCGGCGGCGGCCGCTCGTGAACTCGACGCACTCGTCGACCTCTTCGGCGTCGAGGCCGTGTACGTCGAACTGATGGATCACGGGAACCCTCTCGACTCACGCCACAACGACGTGCTGGCGGCCCTCGCCGCGGAGCGCGGACTACCGACCCTCGCCACCAACAACGTGCACTACGCCGTCCCCCGGAAAGAACTGCTCGCCGCCGCCGTCGCGGCGGTGCGGGCGAACCGCGGTCTCGACGAACTGGACGGGTGGCTCCCGGCCCACGCCGGTGCGCATCTGCGCTCGGGGGCCGAGATGGCGGCCCGGTTCGCGCGCCACCCCGGCGCAGTGGCACGCACGGTGACGCTCGCCGACGAGCTCGCCTTCCCCTTGCGTCGCGCCAAGCCCGCGCTGCCGAAGCAGGCGGTGCCCGAGGGGCACACGCCCATGTCCTGGCTTCGCCATCTGGTGTGGGAGGCCGTGCCGCGCAAGTATCCGAACCTCTCCGCCGACGATCGCGATCGCATCGAGCGCGAGCTCGGCGTCATCGAGATGAAGGACTTCCCGGGGTACTTCCTCATCGTGCACGGCATCGTCGCCGAGGCCCGACGTCGCGGCATCCTGTGTCAGGGACGCGGGTCGGCCGCCAACAGCGCGGTCTGCTACCTGCTCGACATCACCGCGGTCGACTCGATCTTCTACCGGCTGCCGTTCGAGCGCTTCCTGTCGAGTCTGCGCGACGAGGAGCCCGACATCGACGTCGACTTCGACTCGGACCGGCGCGAAGAGATCATCCAGTGGGTGTACGAGACGTACGGGCGCGAGCGGGCGGCGCAGGTCGCCAACGTCATCCAGTACCGGCCGAAGAACGCGGTGCGCGACATGGCCCGCGCGCTCGGGCATTCGCCGGGTCAGCAGGACGCGTGGTCGAAGCAGGTCGAACGGTGGGGAGCCACGCTCGAGACCGGAGCCGATCACGACATCCCCGATCAGGTCATCGAGTTCGCGGCCGAGTTGCTGAAGGCACCTCGGCATCTCGGCATCCACTCCGGGGGCATGGTGCTCACCGACCGGCCGGTGGGCGAGGTCGTGCCGATCGAGCACGCGCGCATGGAGAATCGCACGGTCATCCAGTGGGACAAAGACGACGCCGCGTGGATGGGGCTGGTCAAGTTCGACCTGCTGGGGCTCGGCATGCTCGCGGCGCTGCAGTACTGCTTCGACCTGATCCGGGATGCCACGGGCGAGGCGTGGGAGCTGTCGACGCTGCCGAAAGAAGAGAAGGCCGTCTACGACATGCTGTGCCGCGCCGACTCGATCGGGGTGTTCCAGGTGGAGTCGCGGGCCCAGATGGGGCTCTTGCCCCGCCTGCAGCCGCGGAAGTTCTACGACCTCGTGGTGCAGATCGCGCTCATCCGTCCCGGGCCGATCCAGGGCGGAGCCGTGCACCCCTTCGTGCGGCGAAAGCTCGGTCAGGAGCCGATCACGTACGTGCACGAGAAGCTGCGACCCGTGCTCGAGCGCACCATGGGGGTGCCGGTGTTCCAGGAGCAGCTCATGCAGATGGCGGTCGCGATCGGCAACTGCACGCCCGAGGACGCCGACCTGCTCCGGCGGGCGATGGGGTCCAAACGCGGGCTGGAACGGATCGACTCGCTGCGCGAGAAGCTTTACGCCGGCATGGCCGAGAACGGGCTCGTCGGCCAGGTCGCCGACGACCTCTACGCCAAGATCCAGGCGTTCGCGAACTTCGGTTTCGCGGAATCGCATTCGCTCTCGTTCGGGCTTCTCGTCTACGCGAGCTCGTGGATCAAGCTGCATTACCCGGGCGTGTTCCTCGCCGGGCTCCTGCGGGCCCAGCCGATGGGGTTCTACTCGCCCGCCACGTTGACCGCCGACGCACGGCGACACGGGGTGCGGGTTCTCCGGCCCGACCTGCTGCGCTCGGGCGTCGAGGCGGGGATGGAGCCTCTCGACGATGCGAGTCCCCACGGCCCCACGGGTCTCGACGCCTGCGTCGACGCGCACCAGCCGCCGACGGGGGAGTTCGACCGAGCTGCGCCCGATGAGACCGCCGCGCATCGGCGGGACGGAGCGTTCGCGGTGCGGCTCGGACTGGCGGGAGTGACCGGGATCGGCGTGAAGGTGGCGGAACGTATCGTCGCCGAACGAGAGCGGAGCGGTCCCTATCGCGACATGCGCGACCTGGTGCGGCGCACGGGGCTGATCGCCTCGCAGCTCGAGGCGCTCGCGACCGCGGGAGCCTTCGAGAGTCTCGGCCATTCGCGCCGAGAAGCGATCTGGCTCTCAGGGTCGGCGGCCCAGGACCGCCTGGAGTTCCTTCCTGACTCGCTCGTAGCCGTACAACCCCCGCTGTTCACCGACCCGACGAGCTACGAACTGCTCGCGTCCGACCTGTGGGCGACGGGTCTCTCCACCGACGATCACCCCCTCACGCACTTCCGGTCGGCGCTCGACTCGCGCGGGGTCCTCACCTCTCGCGAACTGCAGACGGCCGAGATCGACCGCCGGATCGAGGTGGCGGGGCTGGTCACCCACCGCCAGCGTCCGGCGACGGCATCCGGGATCACCTTCCTCAACCTCGAAGACGAACACGGCCTCATGAACATCATCTGCTCGGTCGGGGTCTGGAATCGCTACCGCCGGATCGCGCGCGAGTCGCCCGCATTGATCGTCCGGGGCATGCTCGAACGCTCGGTCGAGGGCGTGACGAACGTGGTGGCCGATGGCTTCACCGACCTCCGCGTGGGCGTCTCGCACGCATCGAGGGATTTCCGATGATCGCGAACCCGCTCACTAGACTCGGGGAACTCGCATGAACCGCCCGCATCACCATCCAGGGGGACGACCATGACCGACACGCCCACTCCGCCCGAAGGCTGGTACCCCGACCCCGCCGGCAGCGGCGGGACACGACGCTGGGACGGCACTGCGTGGACGGACGAGGTGCGTCCGGCGGTCGCCGAGCACGCGGATGCCGCACAGGTCGATGCGCCGAGCCCGGCCGGAGCCGAGGCGACAGAGGCCGCCGCAGCGGGTGAGAGCCGGGACGAGACCGAGGTCGCGGCTCCCGCCACCCCCGCGGCC
>NZ_LDRU01000138.1 GCF_001476285.1 Microbacterium testaceum
TGTCGACCGTCCGCTCGCGGAGCCACGCGAGCGCGACGGTCGACACCGGTCCGTCACGCAGCACCCGGTACTCGACGTCGCGGCGCTGGTGGGCGCGCGCGAGCGACATCGGCACGACCACGACGCCGACGCCCGCGGCGACGGTCGCGATGGCTTCGCCGGTGTCGGACGGTGGCGCGAACGTCGGGGGGATGGCATCCGGAATCCGCGCGGCGAGCACGTCATCGGCGGGGACGATCACGACTTCGCCGGCGAGATCCGCGGTGTCGAGCTCGTCGCCGGCCGTCAGGTGAGAGTCGACCGACATCACGACGACGGGCTGTTCCTCGTAGAGCGGGATGAGGTGGAGGTCATCGGATGCCGTGACGGGGAGCCGCACGAGAGCGGCGTCGACCTCGTCGAGGTGCGACCGTTGCCCGGCGACGTCGATCTCCCGCAGCTCGAGGGTGACGTGCGGCATGCGCTCACGCCACAGGCCGATCCACTTCCCCGGGGTCGCACCCGGGACCGCGCCGAGCACGAAGGTGCGCGGGGGTTCCGGAGGAGCGGGGGCGGGGCGCGGTGCCTTCCCTCTCGCGGGGCGCTTCGGCGTGGAGGGCCGTGCCGCTCCGCCCTTGCGGGCACCGCCGGTGGGACCACGTCCCCGGGACCCGCTGCCGCTCGCCATGGTTCCAGGCTATCCGCGCGAGTAACGTGGAACGCATGATCGGCATCCTGGCGCTCGTGTTCGCCGGCCTCGCGGCCCTGCTGCACGTCTACATCTTCGTGCTCGAGAGTGTCCGCTGGTCGCAGCCGAAGACGTGGAAGGTCTTCGGGATCGCCGACCAGAAGACGGCGGATGCCACGAAGCCGATGGCCTACAACCAGGGCTTCTACAACCTCTTCCTCGCGATCGGCGCCATCATCGGCATCCTGTTCTGGATCGTCAACGGCGTGGGCGACGTGGCCGGACGCACGCTGCTGATCTTCTCGCTCGGCTCCATGCTGGGTGCGGCGCTCGTGCTCGTGACTTCGGGCAGCAAGTACCTGCGCCCCGCGACGATTCAGGGCACCCTGCCGCTCATCGGTCTCGTGCTCGCGATCTTCGCCTGACGGGCCCGCTGCCTCGAAAGACGAAAACCCGCACGCTCCGAGGAGTCGTGCGGGTCGTGAAGCCGCGGGACGGCTGTCGCGTCGGCCGGATCACGCGGCCAGGCGGAGTCCCCGCTGGTCGGTCGCGACCGCTTCGCCGTCGTTGATGATCTCGTCGTCGCCGATGAGAGAGCCCGTCGCGACGCGAGCGTTGTGGCCCACCTGCGTGCGAACGCCGATGTGAGCGCCCGCGCCGATGACCGCGCCGGCGCAGATGTGCGCGTGCGGCTCGATGCGAGCCTCGGGTCCGATGACGGCGTCGGATTCGATCCACGCCCCTCGGCCGACACGAACACCCGCGGCGATCTGCACGCCGGGTTCGACGTAGGCGCCGTTCTCGACCAGCGCCGACGGGTGGACCTTCGCGCCGTGCGCGACGAGTCCGCGACCGTTGACGTGCTTGCGGTAGCGCAGCGTCTCGCCGTGGTCGTTTTCGATGTCGATGTAGTTCTTACCCACGATCCCCTCCGGTCGACTCTCGGATTCAGCCGACATGTATGACAACGGGTGGGGAATGCCCTTCATTCCCTCGAATGGTTCTTCGTCGCCCGTGCCGCGATCGGTTTGCTCGACGTCGAGAGAAGTGCGGCGAGGACTCTCGACGATGTTTCGTCCTCCTGTTCTCGCACGCCGGCGGCGGTGAGCCTGCCGGGTTGACAGGAGCGAACCGGAGGGGCGCTGATCCGCGGACCGGTCGGAGAATCACCCGGGCTGACAGGTGGGGCACCAGTAGACGTTGCGCTCGCTCGTCTCCGAGGCGCCCAGGGACGTCGCGCGGATCGGTGTGCCGCAGCGACGACAGGGCGCGCCTTCGCGGCCGTAGACCCAGAACCGACGGCCCGGGCGGGTGTCGCCCGTGAAGGTGCGCTCGGGTCGCGGGAGGTTCGCGCGGATCATGCGCTCGCCGAGCGCGATCGTCGCCTGGACGTCGATCTCGGTGGCCGGGGTGGTCGGCGCGATACCCCGCACGAAGAGCAGTTCGTTCGCGTAGACGTTGCCGAAGCCGGCGACGTTGCGCTGGTCGAGCAGCGCGACGTGCGCTTCTCGCGGGTCAGCCGCGACCCGGCGGACCGCCTCGGCTTCGTCCCAGTCGTCGGCGAGGAGGTCGGGACCGAGATGGCCGATGACGGTGTGCTCGTCGACGGTGCGCAGCACCTCGACCATCGCGAGGTCGAAACCGACGGCATCCGCCCCCGTCACCCCGACGATCGCGCGGGCCTTGAAGGCGGGGCGGCGCCACCGCTCGCCCGGCCGGTAGACGTCCCACCGGCCCTCCATCTTCAGGTGCGAGTGCAGCGTGTACCCGCCGATGCGGTGCAGGAGATGCTTGCCGCGCGCGGCCACCTCGTGCACCGTCTCGCCGCGGAGATCGGCGGTGGCGCTCCCGGGGACGCGGATGTCGAAGCGCGTGACGACCTTGCCGGTCAGAGCGGCCGAGAGCTTCGCCGCCGCACGGTAGACGGTGTCGCCCTCAGGCACGGGCGGCCTCCAACCGGGGTCGAGGGGCGGCGGGGTCGAGGGCGGGCGCCGTGGCGGCG
>NZ_LDRU01000139.1 GCF_001476285.1 Microbacterium testaceum
GGCGTGTTCTGGACACTCGATGGGCGGGGCGACGACACCCCGCGGGGCGACGACCCGCGGGGCCACGCACTCAGTCATAACGCCCCTCCGCTCGCCACTCCCCCTCTTCGACCACGAGCAGCCACGCACCCCCGTCGGCGTCGACGACCTGGAACCGGTGCGCCCGGCGACGACGTAGAGGGTCCCATCCCCGTTCGCTAATGGGCCACGGTCCCGCCCACTCGAGGATGCGGCGGCGCTGCTCGCCCGTGACGAGCACGGCGGGTGGGGCACTCAACGCATCGCGTTCCCCCACCGTCACGGGTGCCCCGGCGATGTCGGTGACCTCCACCAGCCGCGGCTCGGGATAGACGGTCGCCGGCAGAGGATCCGGCAGACTGCCCGGCCAGGGGCGGGTGCGATCCTTGGCCGTCACCGCGCGATCGCCCCACGGGACCAGCACCTGGCGCTCCGCGAGCCACCGGCCCCCGCCGATCGTCGGCGTCACCACCCCGCGATGGCCGAGCATGGCCTGGACACGCGAGAGCGCGTGATGCACCCGTTCGTCGGGCCCGGCGCCGAAGAGCCCCTTGCTGTGGTGCGCGGCGTCGTCGACGGCCTCGGGTGCGATGTGCACTCCGGCGACCCCGCTGCCGAAGATGCCCTGACCGTCTTCGGCGAGCTGCCAGCGTACGCGGTCGACGACGGCCGCCGCGTCGAAAGACCCCGGATGCAGCCATACACGCTCGCTGCGCTCTCCCCGTTCTCCGGAGAGCACGACGCGCAGCTCGGTGCAGACGAGATTCTGGGCACCGAGGCGGGCGATGAACTCCTCGGCCGCCACGCGGACGCCGAAGGCGACCTGGTCGGCGAGATCGAGCGGGGGTTCGAACGCGACGTCGCGGTGGAGTTCGGGAGGAGGGATACGCGGTTCGACGGGTCGGGAGTCGCGCCCACCGGCCAGTGCATGAAGTCGGGCTCCACGCGGCCCGAACCTCTCGAGCACCCGCTCGACGGGCATCGCGGCGAAAGCGCCGAGGGTGTGGACTCCCAGTCGCGCGAGCAGACTCGCCATCTCGTCGTCGTCGAGGGCCGCCACCGACAGCGGAGCGAGGAAGGACGCGGCGTCGCCGGGAGGAACCACCCGCACGGGTTCATCGGAAGACGCCGCGCGGGCCGCATGGCCGGCGGTGAAGATCCCGTCAGCGACGCTCGCGCGCACCCCGAAGAAGCCGTCGGCGGTGAGGAGGTCGATGAGCGTGCGCGCCGCCTCGGCTTCGCCGCCGTAGTACCGCGCGGGGCCGCGGGCGCGCAGGGCGCAGAGCCCGGGCCGGACGACCTGAACCCCCGGAGCATGGTCCTCGATGCGTGCGACGACGGGACCGAAGACCCGCGCGTCACGGACCGGGTCGGCGGCGATCACCACCAAGGTAGGGCAGAGCGCCTGCGCGTCGCGTCGACGCTGCCCGCGCCGCACTCCGTGAGCACGGGCGACGGCCGAACAGGCGACGACGACGTTGTTCGCGAACACCGCCACGGGGGCGTCATCGCGCGGGGGCGACGATGCTTCGCGGGCGAACGCCGTGATCGGCCAGTCGGGAAACCACAGCACGAGGCTGCGCGTGGGCGCCTGCATCAGCCCACCGCCCGCACGGGAGATGTCTCGAGCGTGCGCGGGACGAGACGCTCGGTCGGAGCGCCGAGCATCTCGATCGTGCCGTCGGCCGCGGGCAGCAGCATGCGCGCCCGGCGGGCGTTCGGAGAGCGTCGGCTGCTCACCGACACCGTCAGCTCGCGACCGGCCAGGTATCCGCTCCCCTGCCCCAGTCCCGTCCAACGCGGGTCGGTCACATCGATGACGGCCTCCGCCTGCGGCCACGATCCCTGCACCAGCAGAACGGTCCCCCGGTCACGCAGACGCGCGGCCAACCGCGTGGCCTCGGCACCACCACGCGCCGCGTTCGAGCCCTGGGGAGGACGCACGGCGACGACGGGAAGCACCTCCGTGATCGTCGCGGTGACCGCCAACCAGCGCGGCCCGGGGTCGGGGATGAAAACGAGACGGTCGAGATCGAGCCCGTACTTCTCGGCGGCCTCCGCCCCCAGTTCGGGCATGCCGATGACTCCGCACCAGGCGCCGTCCTGCGACGGGCGCGCCATGAGGGCGAGCAGCAGCGACGAAGACCGGGCGATCGCATAGGCCGAGCCCGACCGCAGCCCCCCGCCGGGAAGGAGAGAGGTGAAAGCCGGGTGCGTCGGCAGCACGGGGGCGTCCATCCGCCGGCCCTGCATGCGCTCGAGACGGTCTCGCAGCGCGTGGATGTCAGGCACCGCCTGCACCTGGTCTCGCACGATCGCCCTCACTCCCACAGGTTAGAACATGTGTTCTACACTCTCAATCCCTGTGGTTCGAAGATACGATCTACCTCCGACATCGCCGTCGACGCGACGATCGTCGCCGCTCAGAGCAGCTCGGCCGTCCGTACGATCCGCGCGAACCCGCCCTGCTGGAGCACCAGAGCGGTGTCGGCCATCAACTCCGCCGCCGTACGACTGACCGTCCCGAGCCCCGCGACCTCGCCCGTCAGATCGAAGGTGCGCGTGGCATCCAGAGCGACGGTGACGCCGTACCCGAGGTTCCCGGCCATCCGCGCGGTCGTCTCGACGCACATGTTCGTCTGAATGCCGCAGATCACCAGATCCCGGATGCCGCGCTCGTCGAGCCATACCCGCAGGTCGGGGTCGCCGTAGAACGCCGAGTTCACGCTCTTGCTCACCAGCACGTCGGGCTCGACGGCGGCCACCGCCGGGACGAGGGCGTTCCCCGGCGTCGCGGGGTGCAACGGCGAGCCCTCCTTCGGGGAATCGTGGCGCACGATCACGATCGGCTCGCCCTCGCGGCCCCACCTCTCGATGAGGGCGGCGACGTTCGCCTCACAGTCGGGATTGGCCGTGGGGCCCCAGAACGCGAGGTCGTCGAAACCCCGTTGCATGTCGATGACGACCAGAGCACGTGTCATGGCCCCATTCCATCACCGAGCGCCGACACCGGGGCCGCGGGAGACGGACGATCACCGATGCACGAGCGCCATCACGCTGCGAGCGCGAGATACGGCTCCCACCGCGGGTCGCTCTTGTCGACACCGCGCACCGTCCACGACGACCCCCGCGGCGGGGCGGGGATCACCCGCAGCTCCCACGACATCTCCTGCGGCGTGCGGTCGCCCTTGACGTTGTTGCATCGCAGGCAGCAGGCCACGAGGTTCTCCCACGTGTCCTTCCCCCCGCGCGAACGCGGCAGGATGTGGTCGATGGTCGAGGCCGTCTTGCCGCAGTACCCGCACCGGTGGGCGTCGCGGCGGAGCACCCCGCGCCGGGTGACCGGCACCTGACGCGCACCCGGCACCCGGATATACCGCGTGAGGATGATCACGGCCGGGCGATCGTAGGTCCCTCCCGCCGCCCAGACCGGATCTTCGTCGACGCGCTCGACGACGGTGGCCTTCTCGTTCATCACGAGCACGAGCGCTCGTTTGAACGACACGACGGCGAGCGGTTCGTAGCCCGCGTTCAGCACCAGAGTACGCATGAGGTCTCCTCTCGAATGGCCGAGACGGCTTCTCGGATGTTCGACTCGCGACGAGAGGAAGGTGCGCAGGCGTATGAAAAAAGGCGCTGTCTAGACAGACAGCGCCCGAGGAGTCACGGTGAGACCGTGGCATCCGAACAGACGATGCCGAAGAACGAGCAGCCCGAGCGCATCCATGGTGCGGATGCGTGGCCTGGCGTTCATCGGCTTTTCCCTTCGGTTCTTCCCGACGTCGCTGACAGGCTAACCCACGACCGACACGCCCGGGTCCGTGAGATCGGGAAACAAGAAACGGCGTGTCGGAGAACAGGAGTCTCCGACACGCCGTGTCGAGGTCGAGCTGTCGAGCAGGAAGCGGTCAGCCCGCGTTCTGCTGCAACCAGGCGTAGGGGTCGACGACCTGGCCGTTGATGTGCACCTCGAAGTGCAGGTGGTTGGCGGTCGAGCTTCCGGTCGAACCGACGAGACCGATGAGCTGGCCCGCGGCGACGGTGTCGCCCGCCTGGACCTGACGACTGCCGTACGTCATGTGGCCGTAGGTGGTCGAGACCTTCTGACCGTTGATCACGTGCTCGATGACGATACCCACGCCGTAACCGCCGAAGCTCTCGGACGAGGTGCTCACCACGCCCGCGGCGGCGGCGAAGATCGGCTGTCCGCCCGGAGCGAGCAGGTCGACGCCCTGGTGATATCCGGAGTCCCACAGACCACGACCGAGCACGTAGCTCGTCAGCGGCCAGCGCACCTCGCCCGAACCGGGGGCGGTCATGTTGAGGTCGATGTTCGACAGAGACGCGCCGGCGCTGGCGGCCAGCTGACGCGCACGCTCCGCGGCGGCGGCAGCGGCGGCTTCCTGATCCTTCTTCTTCTGGATCTCGTCGGCGGTGGTCGCCGAGTAGCTGCTGCGATCGAGGGTCTCGCTGGCGACGTCCGAGGCGACGACCATCGACTGGTTGTCGGGAGCGGACATCTCGCCCAGGGTCACCGTGTTCGAGGGCGGCACCGTCGCCGCATAGGCCGGGATCGCGACCGTGGCGACCAGACCGGCCACCATCGACAGGATGACGGCGCTGCGCAGGGGCTTTCCGACGCGGCGGGCCGCGGGAAGCGAACGGGCGGGCGGCGCGGTCCGGGGAACCGGGGATGCCGCGGGAGCGGTGGGTCGAATGGTGCCACGCGAGGGTCGGGTAGCCGCTGCGCGCGCGCTCTTTCGGGTCAGCCCCGTCGAGGAGACCTCGGGTCGGTCGTCGACAGGATCGGTGTGTTCAGCCAAATTTCCTCCGGCGCCTCTGCGTCCGTGAAGACGCTGGCTCGTCAGCACTCGATATTGGGGGCACGATGTGCGGGCTTCACCCTCTGCGGACGACGAGCCGGGGAGGCAAACCGCGAGGGGTCCGACGGCGGGCTTCTCGCCTGTGGACCCTCAGAGGCTACCCGAAGATAACGAACAAGTCACGCAAAGGACATCGCGTACAGGAGATGCTCGGCCGAGCCGCGCCCGCGCGGCCGCACGACGACATCGTGGGACGTCATGCGACAAATCGGAGCTGCGGGAACGGCGTCAGGCCTCGTCAACGAGGAAGATGTGCGACGCCACCTCGACGGGGAGTTCGAGTCCCTCGTCGGCGCCCTCCATCTGCACGAGGACGTATCCCTCGTTGAACCGGTAATCGCCTCGCGCACCGGGCATGACCCCCGCCGCCTTGAGCTGCTGGAGCAGCTCGGGGTCGACCTGGGCGGGTTCCGCGAGGCGGCGCACCGTGCCGGTGATGGGCCCGCCCGCGTCGTTGAGCTTGCGGACCAGGCCGACGACGCCCTCTTCGAACGTCGAGCTGGCGACGTCGCCGAGCTGATCGAGACCGGGGATCGGGTTGCCGTAGGGCGATTCGGTGGGGTGTCCGAGAAGCTCGACGAGGCGGCGCTCGACCTGCTCGCTCATGACGTGCTCCCAGCGGCAGGCCTCGTCGTGCACGTAGGCCCAGTCGAGACCGATCACGTCGCTGAGCAGGCGCTCCGCCAAGCGGTGCTTGCGCATGACGTCGACGGCCTTCTGACGCCCGTCGCCGGTGAGCTCGAGGCGGCGATCCTCCGAGACGACCACGAGACCGTCGCGCTCCATACGACCGACGGTCTGCGAAACGGTGGGGCCGGAGTGCCCGAGACGCTCGGAGATGCGGGCCCGGAGGGGAACGATGTTCTCTTCCTCGAGTTCGAGGATCGTGCGCAGGTACATCTCGGTGGTGTCGATGAGATCGGTCATTCAGGAGTCCTCGGCGTCGCGCGGCTGGTAAGGACAGCCTACCGACCCCGTCCAACACAGACTCCGGATGCCGCAGCCCCGCGCCCTAGAATCGAGCCCATGCCGCACGTGGACCTCCCCACCGACCTCCTGCCCGCCGACGGCCGCTTCGGATGCGGCCCCTCGAAGGTGCGCGGAGCGCAGCTCGAGTCTCTCGTCACCCGTGGCGCGAGCATCCTGGGCACCTCGCACCGCCAAGCCCCCGTGAAGAACCTCGTCGCCAGCACGCGCGAGCGGCTCGCCGAGCTGTTCCGCCTGCCCGAGGGCTACGAGATCATCCTCGGCAACGGCGGATCGACCGCCTTCTGGGATGCCGCCGCCTTCGGCCTGATCGAGAACCGCAGCCAGAATCTGGTCTTCGGCGAGTTCGGCGGCAAGTTCGCCTCGGCCGCGGCCGCCCCGTGGCTGCAGGCCCCCGATGTGCGCAAGGCCGCACCGGGCACACGCACCGTCGCCGAGGCCGTCGAGGGCGTCGACGTGTACGCCTGGCCGCACAACGAGACCTCGACGGGTGTCGCCGCCCCCATCGAACGCGTCCACGGCGACGCCGGTGCGCTCACCGTGATCGACGCCACGAGCGCCGCGGGCGGCATCGACTTCGACGTGACCCAGGCGGACGTGTACTACTTCGCCCCGCAGAAGAACCTCGGCTCCGACGGCGGGCTCTGGTACGCCGCCGTGTCGCCGGCGGCGATCGAGCGCATCGAGAGCATCGCGGCATCCGGTCGCTACATCCCCGAGTTCCTGAACCTGAAGAACGCGCTCGACAACTCGCGGCTGCAGCAGACTCTCAACACCCCGGCACTCGCGACCCTCCTGCTCCTCGACGACCAGCTCGGCTGGATCCTCGACAACGGCGGCCTGGCATGGGCCGGCGCCCGCACCGCGGAGTCGTCGTCGGCACTCTACGAGTGGGCTGATGCCAGCGCCGTGGCGACGCCGTTCGTCACCGACCCGGCCGACCGCTCCCCCGTCGTCGTCACGATCGACTTCGACGAGAGCATCGACGCCGCCGCGATCGCCAAGAGCCTGCGTGCGAACGGGATCGTCGACACAGAGCCCTACCGCAAGCTCGGGCGTAACCAGCTGCGCGTCGCGACCTTCGTGTCGATCGAGCCCGACGACGTCCGCCGCCTCATCGGCGCGATCGACTACACGATCGAACGGCTGCCCGGCGCCTGATCGAACGACGAAGGCCGTCCCGCATACGCGCGGGACGGCCTTCGTCGTTCATGGGATCAGTAGCTGCGTTCGCGCTCGTCCTCGTCGTCGTCTTCTTCGTTTTCGTCTTCGTCGCCTTCCGAATCGTCCTCGGACTCCGGCTCGTCGTCACCCGGCGCCGCGCAA
>NZ_LDRU01000014.1 GCF_001476285.1 Microbacterium testaceum
ACCTTCACCGCGGGCGGCGCGGGCGACTACCGCCTCCGCCTGATCGACCCTGCGGGGAACACCCGCACATTCACCGGCGCAGTGCAGGCGGCGAAGACCGAGACGAACCGGTGGGACGGCAAGTCGGACGGCGGGGCGCCTCTGGCGGGCGTGGTGCGGGCGGTACTCGAGTACGACTCTACGGCCGACGGGAAGTTGTCCGGCCAGCTCACCGTCGCCACTCCCTATCTCGTGGGAGCGGCCCAGCGCGCGGCCTCCGCCACCGCGGGCTCGGTGGCCGCGGTGAACTCCTCGCTCACGACGTACGAGAGTCTGTCCAAGGCCGACACCGATGCGGCAGCGATGGAGGACGCGTACGTGCGGTATGCGCGGGAAGAGTTTGAGTGGAACCGCGTCGAGCCGCGCAAGGGATTCTTCGATTGGCCGAAGTTCGACCAGGCAGTCTCGGTCGCTCGTGCGCGCAACATCGACATCATCGGCAAGCTCGTCTACACGGCCGACTGGGCCACGAGTGCCCCTGCCGGCACTCCGAGTTCGTCCGCGCGGTACTACCCGCCCGCAGACTATGCGGATTATGTGAACTACGCCGTCGCGACCGTCGAGCGCTACAAGGATCGCGTGAAGGTATGGGAGATTTGGAACGAGCCGAACATCGAGCAGTACTGGAAGCCTTCGCCGGACGCGTCCGCCTACGCGCGTCTGTTGAAGGCGACGTACGCAGCGATCAAGGAGGCCGACCCGGATGCCATCGTGCTGACGGGCGGGCTCGCGGGATACTCCGAGCAGTACTTGAACAGCCTGCGGGACGCGGGGGCGATCGACTCCTTCGACGGAATCGGGTTGCACACCTACGTTCAAGGTGCACCGGAATCGAGCACGATCGATAGCTGGATCTCGGCCGCGCAGTCATGGATCGCTCGGAACGCCCCGGGACGGTCGTTGTGGATCACCGAGACGGGCTGGTCGACGTGCACGAGCTGCGGCTCCGGAGCGGGGGTGAGCGAGGCGGATCAGGCCGCGTACCTCAGCAGGTCGATGATCGACGCTGCCGCGCACGGGGTGGCGGCGTACGCCTGGTTCAACCTGGTCGAGATCGGGGGCAGCGCCAGCAGGCTCGACAACTACGGACTGATCGAGCAGTCCGGGAGGAAGAAGCCGGCATACTCTGCGCTCGCTCGGACCGGTGCCGGGATGGCCGGTTCCGTCGCCGCCGGCACCGCCTCACCGAGTACGGGCACATCTACGGTTCTCAGTGATCTCGCGAAGACGACCGACGTAAAGTCCAAGTCGCTGGGCACAGGCGCAACGTCGAAAGTGTCCGCCGTGACCACGCGCGTGGCAGGTTCGGGGGCGATCGCCTTGGACTACAACTACAAGGCCTCAACCGCGGAGGGCACCGCCCTCACCATGAACCTGCCCGTTTCGGGAAGGCCGAGTGCCGTGTCGGTCTGGACATACGGCGACAACAGCAATAGCTCGATCTACATGAAGATCACGGACGCCAAGGGCGAGATCTTCGAAGGCAAGGTGGGTAACGCGGGACCGGAGGGATGGTCTCGGCAGACACTCTACTTCGACGGGCTGAATCCCAGCTACAAGAGCTATGGATCCAATGTCGATAAGAAGATCGACTACCCCATCACCGTCACCGATGTGCACGTGTTCAAGTCGTCGACCTCCAAGACCAGCGGTCGCATCATCTTCGACGACGTGACTGCGCACTACGGCACCAGCACTCGCGGAGTGGTCTTCTACGGTCGGAACTTCGTGACCCAGGCCCTGTACCGACCGGACTTCTCCACGACGAGGGTTCCCGTCGCCAACACGACCGCATACATCTACGATCGCGGAGCCCTGCAAGCCGTGTCGGTGGACTCGTCTCTCGGCGCGGAAGTGACCGTCTCGTCGGCCCCGAAGTTCCTGGTGTCGTCGAACCGGGTCAATCCGTCGTCGGTGAAGCCCGGTAGTTCCGTCTCGCTCCGCCTCCTCACCGGGGATCGCACCACGATCACCGTCCAGATCTACACGAAGAGCGGCAAGCTCGTCCGAACCATCGTGGACTCCCGCTCCTACCTCTCCGGAGCGCGCGAGATCGCCTGGGACGGAAAGGTCACGGGAGGGGCCGTCGCGACCCCGGGGGACTACCGATTCCGGATCAGCGTGTCCGGACCGGACGGTCGGAGCGTCGCCTGGGGACGCCCCTTCACCATTGCCGGGTGACGCCCTTTCGGGCGACGACGGAGCCATCGGCTCGTTCCACGAGGTACGGACCGCCGTCGCCCGATTCGACCTGGTATGACGCCGTCCGCGCGCCCTCGACCTGGTTGTCCTGAACGATGATGTTCCGCGTGTTGTCCGACACGAAGACGCCGTAGATCATCTGCCCCGGCTCACCGGAGATCGTGTTGCCCTCGACGAGGACCGACTGCGCAGCCTGGTCCCGCAGCTTGCTGATCGCGACACCGCAGCGCCAGTAATCGGGGCTTCCCGAGCGCTGGGCGACGTCCGAGATCTTGTTCTCCCGCAGGACGACCTGCTGGACCCCCTCGATCTCGACGCCTGTCTTCCCTGTCGGACCGATGGTGTTCTGCGTCACCTGGACGTCGACGACGCCACCGCGTCGATCATGGAGATGGATGCCGAAGTCCCGCTTCGACGTGATCGTGTTCCCGGTGACGGTACCGGACCGGGCACCGCTGCCGAAGTAGATCCCGACCATGTCGGTCGACAGGGTGTTGTTCTGGATCGTGACGTCTGTGGCGTCGTCACCGGCCACCATCACGCCGGTGTCATAGGAACTCTTCACGGTGTTCCCCTGCACGAGGACGTCCTGGCCGCGTACGTAGATCGCGGACGGTGAGGGAGCCTGCCCTTTGGCGACCTTGTCGATGGTGTTGGAGGTGATCTTGATGTCCCGCGCGCCAGATTCGACCCGGACAGCGAAGTCGACGATGTCGTCGAACGTGCAGGAGTCGATGACGACGTTCGACGCCGAGCGCCCGGACTCGGCGTAGACCCGGACCGCGTGCTTCATGCGGATGAACGTGCACCCGCTGATCGTGACGCCGGAAGAGCTGTCGATCTGGAGCGAGACCCCTTGCGTGGACTGAACGCCGCCATCGAACGTGACGCCCGTCACCTTCACATTGTCCACGCCGTTCGCGAGGACGAAGGGAGCGTCCGTGCGGTCAGCGAGCTTCAGAGTCGATCCATCCGCGTGCCCGGCCAACTCGACACCGGGCCGCAGCCTGATCGTGGATCGGACGACCTGCGTTCCGGCCGGTAACTCGACCCGCCCTCCTTGAGGGGCGGAACGGAGGAGCTGATTGAGCTCGTCGGCGTAGTCCGGAGCGCCGTCATCCGGGTCGGGCGCGCACGACGCGAGGAAGACCGTGAAGGCCGCGACCCCGGCGAAGGCCAGGACGGCACGCCGCGGGACGCGGTGGCTCAGCGCGTCGGGTTCGTCGACCACACCGCACCCGCAAATCTCCGGAACCTCGCAGCCCGTGCCCTCATGGCCGCCCCCTTCTCGCCCGCCCGGCGTGCCTTCGCCCCGAGGAGAAGAGCCCGTGACCCGAGACCCGCCGAGAAGATGGCTCTCCAGAGGAAGCGGCGCACGGGCCCCGCGGAGAAACGCCAGACGTAGAAGTCGAAGGTGTTCTGCGCCCAGAGGGTGGAGACCGACGAGCCCGCAGCGTTGACGGAGGCGGCGATCTCATGGGTCGCGACGACATCCGCGTCCAGCACGACGCGGTAGCCCTGACGGAGCACTCGGTCCGCCAGCTCGATGTCCTCCCCGTACATGAACCACCGCTCGGAGAGGAACCCGACGGCCTCCCGCGCGTGGGGAGCGAGATACAGGGCGCATCCGGAGACCCACTCGACGTCCTGCGTGTACGAGTGGTGCCGGCGATACAGGTGGCGTCCACGGAGGAACGGCACACGGGGGAAGGCCCGCGCGAGCCCGGTGAAGTGAGTGAAGAGAGGCCACAGCCGGGGCTGCTTCCCCGCCGCTAGGGTCGGCACGTGCGGCCCGCTGTCGACGAGAGGAGCGATGATCCCGATCGTCGAGTCGGCTTCCGCGGCGCGCACGAGGCGGGCGAGGTCGGCACCCGTGATGCGGGCGTCGGGGTTCAAGAGGAAGATGCCACCGGCAGCCGCGGTCGCAATACCGCGGTTCACGGCACGCGCGAACCCGTCGTTCGTCTCGCTCTCGATGATGCGGGTCACCAGCCCCTCGGCCTCGAGGCCGCGCGCGATCGACACGGAGTCGTCCGAGGAGCGATTGTCGACGACCACCACCTCGACGTCGTCGGACGCGCCGAGCGTGCGAAGGCATCCCTCCAGGTCGTCGGCCGAGTTGTAGCTCACGAGGATCACCGTGGTCACGGACACGTCTGTCACTTCCTTCACTCTTCGTGCCCGGCGACACGGAAGATCTCTGCGGCGACCTGTGCGCGGTACTGCTCGCGGGAGAAGCGCTCGGAGACGCTCCGCCGCCCTTGGTCGATGAGCCGCTCGCGCAGTATGTCGTCGGTCCGCAGCATCTCGAGTCGGGATGCCAGCTCGTCGGGGTCGTCCGCCGGGACCACCAGCCCCTCGCGTCCATCGCCGACGATCTCGACCAGCCCCTGGACGTCGGAGACGATCACCGGAACACCCGCCGCCAGGCCCTCTGCAGCGACGGTCCCGAAGGGCTCCGCACGAGAAGGGACGACCAACGCGTCCGCCGTGGAGAACAACGGTGGGGCGTCGGCCACGAACCCGGTGAACGTCACCACGTCCGACCCCAGGGAGAGTTCACGACAAAGGTCGCGCAGCTCGGCTTCGTACCACTCGTACCCGGGGAAGACGGCCCCGGCGAGCGTCAGTCGCACATCGGTCCCGTCTCGACGCATCCGCGCCACGGCACGGACCGCGACGTCCGTACCCTTGCGGGGGCTCAGGCGACCGAGGTAGAGGATGCGGAACGTGCCCTCGGGGGAGGGCTCATGTCGGACCGCGTACGCGGACCAGTCCTTGCCGTTGTAGATCACGCTGGTCCGCGTGCGCACGGAGGGGCAGTCGAGGAAGATCTGGCGCGCCGTGAACTGGCTGTTGGCGATCACCGAGTGCGCCAGGCGCAGGGGAGACAGGAGCGCGCGCCGCACGAGTGCCGGCGGATCGACCTCCGCTTCGCGCACGTGGAAGACCACACGTTTCCGGAGAAGACGAGAAGCGAGTGCCCACCACGGCTGCACGATCGTGTTCACGTACACGAGGTCGGGTCGCACGCGACGGATGACCCTCACCATCCGCGGCCCTCGCCGCACCAGGTCGAAGACGAGCCGGGCGAAGCCGGACGGTTTCAACGCCGACTTCCGCAAGACGGGGACGTCGCGGACGAGGACGTCCGCCCCGGCCGCCTGGAGCTCGCCTCGAAGAGGACCGTCGACGGGGAGCACGACGGTGACATGGGCCCCGCGATCGCGCAGACCCACGACGGCTTCCAGCGCCATCCGATCGCTCCCGTAGAGCTCGGCTGACGGGTGGCAGAGCATTACGCGCATGTGGCCCCGATCCGACATATCGAGGCATCGGCCTCTCCGCGGGTCAGCTCGACGGCAGAACTCCGTGGCACTGAAAAGGAAATGGGATCCGACCCCCCATCGGCCTGTTCTTTTCGCACAAACACCCCTGAACGATTGATTGGACAGGCGCCCGTGCCTACGTCGATCGTATCGGAGAATGCAATGAAGGACCGGTCGAGCGCTTATCCTGGAGAAAGCACGATGCGCAGGGGTCTGGCTGATGCCCCCGGGGAAGGCACCACGGTGACTCGTTCGATTATCACTTCTGCCGCGGCAGCAGTGGTGCTCGTCGCGCTCGTTCTTTTCTTGGGCCCGATTCCGGTTCTCATCGGAATTCTGGGAATCACCGGCGTCATCGTGGTGCTGCGTTTCCCCCTCGCCGGGATCTACGCCCTGATCGTGCTCCTTCCTTTCAATGCGCTGGTGTCACAGGTCGCACCCGGCGTGGTCGGAACCGCCTACGGCGTCATCAAAGACGCCGTCATCGGCCTTCTCCTGATCGCCGCTCTCGTGAACAGGCGTTTCAACCGCGCGCCCACGAGCATCGCCGTCCTCGTCGGCCTCCTGGCCCTCCTGCCTCTCGTGAGCGGCACGTTCACCCCGTCGCTCGAGCAGGCTCTCTACGGATGGCGCAACGATTACGAGCCGCTGCTCCTGCTCGTGCTGGTGCCCGCGTTCGTCGAGGTGCGCCACGTGCGCCGGATGCTGATGACCATCATCGCGACCGCGCAGATCAGCGCCGCGCTCGCGGTCGCCACGTGGACGCAGGGGGTTCAGTGGCTGCTGGACATCGGTCGCCTGCCGGTGCCCGCGGGGCAGCGCTTCCCGACCTCCCTCTTCTCTTCCGGCAGCCTGACACCGCGAGCGTTCAGTCCGTACGTCGCGCCGAACGAGCTCGCAGCGGCGATGCTCATCTCCATCGCCGTGGTGTGGTGCGCGCCGGGCCTGCGTACCTCACGTCGCCTGTTGCTGACCCTGTTGCCCGCCGCCGCCGTTCTCCTCACCGAGTCCCGGAGCGGGTTGTTCGGCGCCGCCATCCTGGGAGCGGTGCTCCTGGCTCGTGCCCTCCGCAAGTCCTCGCATATCCTCTCCGTCGGCTTCCTGCTCGTCGCGGGCGTGGCGACCGTCGCCGCCGCGACGCTGTACATCGGCGGCGCCCTCGAGGAGGAGACCGACACGTCCTTCGGCGGTCACGCGGCCAGTCTGCAGGAGGGGCTCGCGCAACTCCTCGTCCACCCGCTCGGGATGGGCCTCGGAGTCGTCGGCCCCCGATCGCTGCAGTTCGAGACGAACTACCACGTGGAGAGCTACTGGCTCCTCATCGCGCTCGAGGCGGGGCCGCTCATCCTGGCGATCTTCCTCATCCTGCTCGGGGTTCTCGCCAGCCGCGCGGCGCGGTCCCGAAGCATCGTGGGGTTCCTCCCCGCCGCCGCGCTCAGCGGGACCCTCGTCTCCCAGATCGTGCTCCCGACCCTCCAGGAGAGCCCGGTCAGCTTCCTGCTCTGGATCTCCATCGGGCTCGCGACGGTCGTCCAGGTACAGGAGAAGGTGGACCCCGCGTTCACTCTGGGTGAGCACTCCCCCACCTTCGAGCCTCGGCGGCGTAAGGCGCTCTCCGCGCAGAAGAAGCCGCAATCGGTGTGACCGCCTCGCACAGACCCCGAGTGCGCGCACCTCGTCGTCCGAGAGAGAGAAGAACCCCGTGAAACTGTCCGTCGTCATTCCGACGATCGGCCGCCCCGAACTCGCGCGGGCCGTCCGAAGCGCTCTCGAGCAGACGACACCGGTGCACGAGGTCATCGTGGCCGCCGACACCGTGGATGAACTCACCCTTCCCGAGGATGACCGGGTACGCGTGGTTCGCGTCGGTCCGGGCGCCGGAGGGAACGTCGGGCGTCAAAGCGGCATCCGCGAAGCCACCGGGGATCTGATCGGTCTTCTCGACGACGACGACGAGTGGGCGCCGACGAAGGTCGAGGTCCTGACCCGCCTCGCCGCGCAGACGTCCGGGCCCTGGATCGCCACCTCCCGCGTGCGGATGAAGCGCACGAACGGTGCCGAGCTCATCCAGCCGGCCTTCCCCATCCGACCGGGCGAGGATCTCCGCGCGTACATGTTCGCGAAGCGGTCGCCGCGGAGCGGCCACGGATTCGTCCAGGCCTCCACTCTGATCTTCCCCCGGGAACTCGCCCTGGAGGTCCCCTTCGACGAGAACCTGAAATTCCATCAGGACGTCTCGTGGCTGACCTCCGTGGCCGCGGCCCATCCCGACCTGACGGTGTTGCAGTCCTGGGAGCCTCTGGCGAGCTACTACGCGACGGAGGGATCCGTCTCGAAGCGGATCGCTCCGGAGGGATCGATCGCCTGGGCCCGCCGCTTCCTCGCCGACCAGCCACGGCTGCTCGGCGACTTCATCCTCACCCAGTCCCTGGGTTTCGCCCGGCGTAACGGGTCGGTCGGCTCCATGGTCCGGACCGCCGTCTCCGGCATCCGTTTCGGACGCCCCGGCCCCGCGGCGATCGTCTACGCGATCGGCGCGACGGCCAAACAGACCCTCCAGAGCAAAGGCAAGTGAATGCGCCGCATCTATGTGCGAGGTACCGGCCAGGAAGACAACATCGGAGACGTCATCCTCCGTCGCGCCTTCTTCGACGAGCTCTCCCGTGCGGGAGAGCTTCACATCCTCCTCGGGGACGCGAGCGCAGACTTCCTGGCGGCGCTCGATCTGCGGGACTCCGATGTCGTCTATCGCGATGTCGATGACTGGCGACGGTCGGCCTACCGCTCGGTGCTCCGGCGGGACACATGGTGGGTGGACAAGCCCGGCGAACTGCTGCTCGAGGAGGACATCTACAAAGGACAGCGGCGTCTGCTCCCCCTCATCCTCGCCGTCCGCGCGCGAGGCGGACGCGCTCTGCGACTGGGGATCGGTCAGCGCAAGCCCAATCCCGCGGTGATCGAACGCTTCCGGCGCCTGTACCGCCTGTCCTCGATGGTGGCCTGGCGCGACGTCGACTCCCGCGAGCACTTCGGTCTCGGCGAAGTCATGCCCGACTGGGGATTCCTCCCGGGCGCCGATTCCGGAGCCCGGCGTCGGCATCGTCTGGTCGTGTCCTACCGGGGCGACCGCGAACCGCTGTCCGGCGAGACGATCACCGCCATCCGAGAATTCGCCTCGCGCGAGGGCCTCACCGTGACCGTGATCACCCAGGTGGCGAGAGACTCCGCTCGCAGCAAGGAACTCCACGCGCAGCTCGGCGGCGACCTCGTCGACTGGGAGACCGTCGACGGCCATCGCGCCCAGGAGGATCGCCTTCGCGACATCTATCTCGAGACCGCTGTCGCCCTCAGCGACCGCCTGCACGTCTTGATCGTCGCGGCCGCGGAAGGCGCCGTGCCGGTCAACCTGATCGCCGAGCCGGACACCAAGGTGGGGCGGCACTTCGACGCCATCGGATACCACGAGATGACGGTGGCATCCGCGAACCGCGGCTCTGCGGAGATCCTCGACGACCTCGTCGCTCAAGCGGCGCGCACCGACGAGGCCGTCGCCCAGGTGAGTGCAGCTCGCGCCCGGATCCGGGACGTCGCCCGCCGCGCTCTGGCGATCGCCCCTTGAGCTCTGGCCTTGGTCGACGCGCCCTCGGCGGCGCCGGCGCGACACTGCTGTGGCAGGGGGTTCGACTCGGACTGCTCGCCGTCTCGATCGTCGTCCTGGCGCGCCTTCTCGACCCGCAGGACTACGGGTACCTGGCGATGGTCACCGCCGTGATCGGTCTCGGCGAGCTCCTGCGCGACATGGGTCTGTCGATGGCGGCCGTCCAGGCGAAGACCCTCTCCGCTTCGGAGAAGAGCAATCTCTTCTGGCTCAACAGCGCGATTGGACTCGTCCTCGCCCTCGTCGTCTTCGCAAGCTCGTGGGGCATCGCCCTCATCTACGACGAGTCGGCACTCGTATCGATCACGCAGATGCTGTCGGTCACCTTCCTGCTCAACGGCGTCGCGGCGCAGTACAAGGCGCAGATCAACCGCGACATGCGGTTCATGACGCTGGGCCTGACCGAAGCGCTCCCCCAGGCGATCGCACTCGTCCTGGCCATCATGCTGGCGGTAAACGGTTTCGGGTACTGGGCTCTCGTGGCGCAGGCTCTGGCGGTAGCCCTGCTGGCACTCGTCCTGGACATGATGCTGGCTCGTTGGCATCCGTCCCTGCCGTCACGCACAACCTCGATTCGACGCTTCCTCCGCTTCGGTGGCGCACTCGCGGGGACCCAGGGCATCGCGTACGCCGCGAAGAACATCGATACGGTCGCCCTCGGCGTCCTCTTCGGGTCCAACGTCGTCGGCCTGTACAGCCGTGCCTTCCAGCTCGTCGTCCTGCCGCTGAATCAGCTCACCGCACCTCTCTCCCGTGTCGCGGTGCCGGTGCTCTCGCGGATCCAGGACGACCGCGCCCGGTTCATCGAGTACATCCGCACGGGTCAGCACTTCACGGTCACCCTCGCCAGCGTCTTCTACGCGGCCCTCGTCGGCTTCGCGGAGCCGATCGTGCTGCTGGTCCTCGGCGAACGATGGCTGGCCGTCGCTCCGATCCTCCAGGCCCTCGCCCTGGTGGGGGTGTTCCGGGCTCTCGGCCAGGTGCCCTACTGGATCTTCGTCTCGCTCGGGCTCACCGGCAAGCAGCTGAAGATCTACCTGGTCACGCAGCCGATCGTCGTCGTCTCGATCCTCGCGGGCGCCCCGTGGGGGCCCGTCGGCGTCGGTATCGGCGGTTCCGTCGGATACTTCCTGTTCTGGATCATCCAGATGTGGTGGGCGGGGCGGACATCGGGACTGCCCGCCTGGTCGCTCACCCGGTCGGGACTGCTCACCGCGCTGCTCTCGGGTGTCCCCGTCGCCGCGGCCGGTTACATCAGCACCGTCGTCTTCTCCGGGCCCGCGGCGCTGGCCATCGGCGTCACCGCGGCCGCAGCGTGGGTCGCCGGCATCAACCTCCTGATCCCGGCCAACCGGAACCGCCTGCGCACGATCAAGGCGCTGGTGCGCAAGCGCTGACGCCTCGACCGGGAGGAGAACCGCCGTCAGGATGTCGGTCGCTGGTACTCCTGCACGTGGCGTCCGCTCACGGCACCGATCCAGCCGAGACCCCGGGTGATCTGCGCGGTGTCGCGCAGTCGCAGCCCTTTCCCGGTCGCGAGGGCCACGGCTGTCTTCGCCGTTCCCACGAGGATGTGACCGACGGCGCGCACCGCGAGCTTCCACGCGGGTGTCGAGCGGAGCATCAGGCGCCCGGAGACGTTGTTGATGCGGATGTAGCGGCGCATGATCCATCGGAAGCGCAACCGGTCGGGTGGAACGAGTTCGGTCACCTCGGCGGACGGCGCCCAAGCGACCTTCGCGCCGGACGAGGCGATGAGCCGGGTGAAGAAGTCGGTGTCACTCCCTCCCGTGGCGGAGAAGCTCTCGTCGAAACGCGGCGATCCCGCACGCCGGTAGGCAT
Organism: Microbacterium testaceum; assembly: GCF_001476285.1. Taxonomy (GTDB): domain Bacteria; phylum Actinomycetota; class Actinomycetes; order Actinomycetales; family Microbacteriaceae; genus Microbacterium; species Microbacterium testaceum_B. The sequence goes on from NZ_LDRU01000014.1 coordinate 11,071, forward strand.
CGAGCGAAAGCAGGGTGTTGTTCGTGGCGGGAGTGCGCGACGTCAGTCCCTCCGCCTCCGGTGAGCGCTGGATGTATCCTCCGCGCTCGATCCAGCGGGGCGCTTGCGGCGGGAAGATCGTGCGGACCGGTCCGCAGACGATCTCCGCCCCGTACCGGTCCGCCACCTCGAACAGGGAGCTCATCCACCCCGCGGGGACGACCTCGTCGTCATCGACGAAGACGATGTGCGTGGCATCCGGCGGCAAGTGGTCCAGGCTCGCGTTGCGAGCGGCCGCGATCCCCGGCTTCTCCTCGATGACGTAGTCGACGTTCAGGCGACTTGCCCGCGCGACATTGCCCGCTGATCCGCTCGCGTCGTTGTCGACGACGATGACCCGCAGATCGTGAGCACCTTCCAGGGCCTCGATCGACGTCAACAGGGCCTCGAGGTCGTCGGGCCGCTTGTAGCTGGCGATCGCGACGGCGATACGGATCGGGGGGACGGACACGTCTACTCCTCGGGCGGTCGGGTTCGGCGCAGAGACCGGGGCGGGGTCAGGCCACGCTCAGTCGACGAAGCGCGTCGAGGTAGGCGCCGTTGACGCCCTGCCAGGTATAGGACTCACCCGCGCGACGTGCCGCCTGCGTCGACGCCGCCTGCTGCTGCTCCGGTTCGGCCATGAGCGCGCAGACCGCCTCGGCGATGGATGCCGCGTTCGGTTCGCAGAAGTGGGCGCCGTTGCCGAGCACCTCGCGGTTGTAGACCGTCGCCCGGGCCACGATCGGGGTGCCGGTCGCCATCGCCTGCACGAGGGTCGGGTTGGTGCCGCCCACACTGTGCCCGTGGAAGTAGACACCCGCGTGCTGCCAGAGAGCCAGGAGACGTGCGTCGTCGCTTATGTGGCCCAGGGCGTGGACGTTCGGGTTGCGTTCCGCGAGGAGACGCGCCTGCTCGTCGAGAGGACCGCCGTAGCCGGATGATCCCACGATCACGACCGGGTACTTCTCGGCGATCACCTCGGCGGCGTCGAGGAACTCGGGGATCGTGTTCTCCGGGACGAACCGGGCCACCGCGAGCACGTATCCGCGATGCGTCAGCCCCGGCTCGACGGGCAGGTCGGGCGGAACGTCTCCGCCGTAGGGGATGAACACGCCCTCACGCCGGAACTCCGTGTTCCAGCGCCGTTCGATCTCTCGCGAGTCGAAGACCAGGTCGTCGGCGAACCAGGCCGTCATGCGCGCGCCCGTCTTGAAGATGAACTTCGCGAGACGGCCCCACTTCGCGCGGTCCCACTCGATGCCGTCCACGTTCACGAGGGTCTTGATACCGCGCGCCTTGAGCAGGGGAAGGAAGAAGCCGTTCGCGACGTTCATGACCAGGGCCACGTCGGGCTTCGTCCGTGCGGCGTGGATGCTCGCCGTGAGCCCATACGACAGAGTGCTGAGCGACTTGCTCTCGATACCGCGGGTGACCTCGGTCCGGACCCGCGCGTCGCGCTCCGGGTCGTCGGTTTTCGTCGAACCGGAACGACCGTAGACGGTCACGTCCCATCCCTCGCCCGCGAGGAACGGAGCCAGCTTCCGCACCGCCGTCTCGAAACCGCCGTAGTAGCTCGGATAGCCACGCGTCCCGATGATTGCGACTGATGAAGCCATAGGCGTGCGCGCTCCCGCTCGTCTGAAAGGATCTTCTTCCGATATCGGAAAGGTCCATTCAGCCTATCGCTAGGAATCCGGACTAGCGGGCATCGCTCGGGCGAGGCGCGACATTGTTCCGGAGAGAGAATCGCCCTCCGTAACAACCGCCGGTTTCATTCCGGAAAACCCGCGAGGAAGGCATCGCATGAGGCGTCGATCGAGACGGAAGTGTCATTCGCCGTCGGGGTGTGACGCAGGTCGAGCGGTCCCAGCGGCCCCGACGGGAGCTGCACCGTGTAGGACACTGTGCGATTCTCGTCCTGGCCGAGCGTCACCATGCGGCTCTCCCCGATGTTGTTGTTCTCGACCCCGCTGCGGGAAAGCGAAGTAATGTCGCCGTCGCCGGGGTCCATCGCCGTGATCGTCGCCCCCGGAGGGGCGAAGAAGAGCGTGTTCAGCATCATCGTGGTCTTCGGGAGTCCGTAATCGCTGTTGCGGAAACCGAGAGTGTACGCATTCGTGATGTCGTCCGTGATGCCGTTGTGCATGTTCATCGACACATTCACCGTGCGATCGGCCGCATTGCACGTGGCCGACACCGCGGTGGTCAAGTGGTACTCCAGCTTGCCGATCGAGAAATCGTTCAGGTAGATCCCCACCTGCGTCGACGCCGCATTGTCCGACCGCAGACCACCGTCGAGCCCCACCTCGGTCACGAGGGCCTGAGCCTGCTCGTCGGTGAACCACAGATTGATGCGCTGCTCCTGAGCGCTGCGCGTGAGCTGGTCGAACATCGCGATCGGGTTCCATTGGCCACCGGCAAGGCGGGAGAACACGGTCGAGGACACCGTGGCGAAGAACTCGTCCGACGAGCGACCGTTGTCGCCGGCGTCGCCGAAGCGCTGGTACGCGTCGCTCAACAGCAGCTTGACGGCGTTCTCGGAGGTGATCTGCTCTCCCGACGGGAGATCCACCGGCCCGAGGACCTCGAGCATGTGCGCGAGCACCACCGGGTCGATAGACATGACCCCGTCAAACTGCGAGCCGTCGGTGCGGTTCCAGAGCGATTCGAACAGGCGCGCGGTCGTGGGGAAGTCCGGGGTGAAGGTGTAGTCCTGCGAGTAGCGCGTGAACGTGTCCGGGTAGAGGGCCAGGGTGCTCTCGGGCAGGTCGAGTACCGAGCGACCCGCCTGACCTGCGGCGTAGAACGCCATCGAATCGGACTGCTCCTTGAGCTCGATACGGCCGTTGTCCACGACCATGACGCTCGACGCGGCCGGGTTGCCGCCCGTCGCGCGGATCTCGGCGTTGTTCTGGAACACGACCAGGTAGGTCTTCGGGCCGTCCCCACCGGCGGCCGCGAGCAAGGAGGGGAGGTACTTCTGGACGAGGGTCAGCGAGGGAGCCGCCTGGTCGACGATCTGCGCGACCTGGTCGAGCGGCTCGGTGACGATGGGGAGCAGGTTTGTCCGGTCGATGCCGTCCGTGACGACCTTGGCATCCGTGAAGGCGCTCGTGATCTCGGGAAGAGCGCCCTCCGCTTGGCGGAAGGGCTCGAGGTTGATCCCCCCGCCCTCGACGGCGAGCGAGGAGAAGTCGGATGCCGAGAGGAGGGCAACCGTCGGGGGCAGAGCCCGACCGGTCAGCTCCCGCGTCATCGCGGTGAGCTCCTGCACCGCCTGGGTGTTGTCCTTGACGAGGGGGACCGAGGAGGCGAGATCCCACAGCGGCCCCGCCGAACCGGCATCCGCTCGTTCGGTCATCTGGAGCACTTCGCCCGAGACCTGATTGAGCCCGTCGATGTCGCGATTGGCCACGATCTGGGGGACGAAGGACAGTTTCGTCTGCGCGCCCAGCAGATCGGTACGCACGACACCCGCCTGCTGCATGAACGCCAGCGCCACGACGCCGACCGCGCAGGCGGCGAATCCGAGGACGCCCAACGTCCATCCGACGATCGCGCCGGCGACCCTCCCTCGACCGGACGTGCCCGGCTCCACGGATTCCCGACGTCGGCCGCGACGCGTGTCATCCTCGGGCGCTGCCGTCATGCGCTACCACCTTCGATCGGAGTGGTCGGGTCGGGGTTGGGAATGGACGGCTCCGTCGGTTCCGGGTCCGGGGTCGGCTCGGGCTGCGTGGGCTCCGGCGACGGCTCGGGGTCCGGCGAGGGAGCAGGCTGAGACGGCTCCGGCGAGGGGGTGCCCGGGTCGGAGGAGTCCGAGTCGGGGTCGCGGCCGTTGTCGGTACCGCCGTTCGGGTTGCTCGGACGGTTCGGCGTGGCCTCCCGTTCCGCCTCCTCGAGGGCGACGATGCGCGCGTTCTCGGCGCGCAGAGCGTCGACCGCCACGGCGTACGCCGGCATGTCGGAGAGGCCGTCGCCGCCCGCCTGCTGTGCGCTCACGATCCGTGCGGCAGCATCGGTGACCGCTGCACGGAAGGCGGATCCCGCCGAGTCGTTCGCGGCGACCAGCTTCGCCGCCTCGGACTGGATCGCCGCCCCCAGCGAGCCCAGCGCCGTGCGGTAATCGGACAGGGCCGTGACGACCGACGACCGTGCGTCGCGCGCCTCGGAGATCAGGGGCGGAAGCGTCTCGCGCGCCAGACGCACGTCGTCGATCGCCTGCCCGACATCGTCGAGCGACTTCTCATCGATCGAGTCCCGCTGATACGCGGGAACCGAGACGGAGACCGCGGCCTGAGCCTTCTGCGCCAGGACGGCTCGCGCGTTCTCCGCCGCTGCCAGGGCGGCGCCGTCGACTCGCCCCTGGAGGGCGGCCAGCACAGGGGCGCTGGTCTCGGCGAGCGAGGCGGCCTCCGATGTCGATCCCGCGTAGAGGTCGACGGCGGTCTGGAGGACCTTGGTCTCGTTGGCGAGTTCGGCTTCGCGCTCACGCAGGCTGACCATGGCGTCGTCGGCGGGATTGGCCGTCGCGCGTAGGAACACCGCGAACGACGCGGTCCCGACCAGTGCCACCACCGCGATCGCCGCGACCGCGACGCTGAGGTAGTTGACGGGGCCCGCTTTACGCCGCCCGCCGAAGAGGGGGCGCTTCCCGGCCTGTGCCAGGTCGGGCGCGCGCCAACCGGCGTCGTCGAGCTTCTCCGCGGACCGCGAGCCGACCATCGCCGACAGGTCCGCCGCCGACGACGACGCGACGGCGCGCTCGGCACCGCCGACGAGCGCGGTCAGGTCGGAGGACGAGGACGACGGGGTGCCGTCATCGGGTCGCGCGCCCACGAGTGCCGCCAGATCGGAGGACGCGGTCGCGGATCGCGGACGCGGCGGACCCGCGAGTCGAGAGAGGTCGCCGGCCGACGTCGCCGAGACAGCGGTCGATGCACCCACCAAGTCACGAAGGCCGGCCGAAGACGTGGGCGCGGACGATCCCACGGGACCGGCTCCCACGAGAGCCCGCAACGCCGCAGAACTCTTCGACGAACCCTGATTCTCGCTTTCCGTGCTTTCGCGTTCCTCGGTCGGCCCGAACAGCGTTCGCAGATCGTTCATGGCGTCTCCTCGGCGCCATTTCCGGCGCCGTTCTTCGGATGTCGTAGGCTAGTCGAGGGGGCGCCGTGATGGCGCGGAGTGCCTCGGGAAAGAATAGCCCGAGAATCTGCGCGATCTCGCCGGGCACCCGCTCACCTTCTTACTGGCGAATGGACGAGGCTTGGAACTGCGCGATTATCTCCGGATCCTTCACCGCAATTGGATCCTCATCCTTGCGATGACGATTCTCGGCGGAGCAGGAGCCTTCGGGTACTCGCTGCTCCAGACCCCGACCTATGAGGCGAGCAGTCAGCTCTATGTGTCCGTGCGTTCGGACAGCTCGGGGATCAGCGAATTGGCGCAGGGTACGAGCTTCGCGCGCCAGGCGGTGGTGAGCTTCGTCGACGTCGTCGACAGCGCCGTCGTCCTCGACCGGGTGATCGACGACCTCGATCTCGACACGACCGCACAGAAATTGGCCGGATCCATCTCGGCCTCGTCACCGCAGAATTCGGTCATCATCACAATTCGCGCCACCGCGGCGGATGCGGATATGGCCGCGGCCATCGCCAATTCGGTGGGCACCAATTTCGCCGACGTCGTGGTGAACCGCCTCGAGAAGCCCGAAGGAGAGGCCGCCAGCCTCGTTCGCGTGGAGACCATCGCCCCGGCGCTCGTGCCGACCTCGCCCTCGTCGCCCCACACCCCCCTGAACGTCGCTCTCGGATTGATCGTCGGCTTGGCGGCCGGCCTCGGTATCGCCGTCCTCCGCTCTGTCCTGGACACCCGCATCCACTCGCTGCACGACATCGAGGCGGCCACGGAAGCGCCGGTCCTCGGTGGTATCGCGCTGGATCCCGACGCGAAGAAGCGTCCTCTGATCGTTCACGCCGACCCGCGCAATCCCCGAGCCGAGTCGTTCCGAAGCCTGCGCACGAACCTGCAGTTCGTCGACGTCGACGGCGCCTCGCGCTCCTTCGTGGTCTCGAGCGCCGGCCCCGGCGAGGGAAAGTCCACGACGACGGCCAACCTCGCCATCGCCCTCGCCGAGACGGGTGCCCGCGTCGTGCTCGTCGACGGCGACCTCCGCCTCCCCCGCGTGGCCGACTACATGGGTGTCGAAGGCGGCGTGGGTCTGACCGACGTCCTCATCGGCCGCGCCGAACTCGTCGACGTCCTCCAGCAGTGGGGAACGGGCAAGCTCTTTGTCCTGCCGTCGGGGCGGACGCCCCCCAACCCGTCCGAGCTGCTCGGCAGCCAGGCGATGCAGAGGACGCTCGCGGCGCTGTCGGATGCCTTCGACTATGTGCTCGTCGATGCTCCCCCGCTCCTTCTGGTCACCGACGCGGCGGTCATCTCGCGCTTCACGAGTGGCGTGCTCATGGTCGCCGCCTCCGGGACGACGAAGAAGCCTCAGCTGACCGCCGCCGTCGAGAAGCTGCAGGCCATCGGCAGCCGCCTCTTCGGAGTGATCGTGACGATGCTGCCGTCCAAGGGCCCCGACAGCTACGGCTACGGCGCCTACTCGTACAGCGCACCTGAGGAGGCCACCTCCTCTCGCGGGGGCGGCGAGCGTCGTTCGCGGCGCGACCGGACGGACGAGAAGTGACGTTCTCCATCCTGTCTATCTGCACCGGCAACATCTGCCGATCGCCCATCGCGGAACTCCTGCTCGCGCAGTCCTTGGCGCCGTTCGGTGACGTTCGCGTCGCCAGCGCCGGCACCGGCGCCCTCGTCGGCAGCGGCGTGCCGGAGCAGGCACAGCGTCTGGCGGCCGTGGAGGGGATCGACGCCACCGCGCACCAGGCTCGTCAGATCGACACGGCGATGATCCGCGAGGCCGACCTGATCGTGACGATGGCTCGGGATCACCGGCGCCTCGTCGTCGAGTCGCTGCCGGCCGCCATGCGGCGCGCCTTCACCCTGCGAGAGCTTGCACGGATCGCGGATGCCATCGAGCCGCGCGTGCCGCAGGCGGTCGCCGACGCCGGGGCTTCCACGCCGGAAGAGGGCATGCGTGCCGCCGTCGGGCTGGCCGCCGCGCTCCGCGGTACGGTCGAGCCCCCGGCCAGCCCCGACGAGTTCGACATCGTCGACCCGTACCGACGCTCCGACGAGACCTATGCGCGGTCCTTCGAGGAGCTGCGGCCTGCGGCTTACCGGGTCGCCGAGTTCCTGACGAAAGCCGCTCGCGCAGCATCCGTGTGATTCGGTGATTCCGTCACGCCACCAGGAGGGCGTCACGGGCTCACTCAGCTGGAATCTTCCATAGGCGACAGATAGAGTCGCGGAGGGTGACGGCGGGGGCCGCACCCGGAACACCGACTTGGGGGCCACGGAATGACGACACCGGTGCGTGCACGGATCGACTGGGTAGATCGTGCGCGGGCGCTTTCCATCCTGATGGTCGTTCTGCTCCACGCGCGTATCGAGCTCGCGTTCCTCGGAGCCTCGTCGCCGACGGTCGAATTCATCGTGAACTTCGCCTCGACGATGCGCATGCCGCTTTTCTTCGCGGCATCCGGGCTCTTCGCCGTGTCCTGGGTGGAGCGCCGCTCCTGGCGAGAGGTGTTCTCCAAGAAGCTCATCCTCCTGCTGTGGGTGTTCCTCATCTGGCAGCCCGTCGTCTTCGCGTACAAGGTCGCGGAGATGCTCTTTCTGCCCGACCAACCGGACAACACTCTCGGGACGCAGTTCGCCAAAGTCGTCCTCTCGCCTCTGCGACCTAACGGAGAGTTGTGGTTCCTGTGGGCGCTGGCGCTGTTCTTCGTCCTCGCCAAACTGACTGCCCGCGCGCCGATCTGGGTGCGCGTCGGCCTTCCTGCGCTGTTCTCCGTGGTGTGGATGAGCGTCGCCTCGTCCGTGCCGGAGGGGACCCTCCGCATCATCGGTGACGGCTGGGAGGGCGCTCTTAAGTACTACGTCTTCTTCGCCGCGGCGGTCGCCTTCTCGCCGCGCATCCTGCGCTTCTACAACGAAGCGCGGCTCACGACGCTTCTCGTCCTCCTCACGGCGTGGGTGACCGTGGGAGGCCTCACCTCTCTGGGCATCATCACCATGCATTTCCCGGGTGGGCGCTTCGCGCTCTGCCTCCTCGGGGTGATCGGCGGGTTCGCGCTCGCACGCCTCCTCCGCGGGGTCCCGGGACTCTCGCGCATCGGGTCGAACACGCTCCCGATCTACGTCGCGCACATCCCGATCATCGTCGCCTGCACGGTGCCGCTCTGGCTGCTCGGTGCCGCGCCCGCGATCAGGGGCGCGGCGGGGCTGTCCGTCCTGCTCCTCGCCGCTGTCGCCGTCGCCGGCGCGTGGTGGTTGCACCGCGGTCTCATCCGGACCCGCGCCGGCTCCCTGATGTACGCTCCGCCCGCGCGCCTGGTCCGGTGGGCTTCCCGCACGCGGAACGAGGCTGCGCAGCCCTCCTGACGCCTGCTCGCTGGGTGCGGGCGCGTCGGGTCATCCCCGGCGGGCGGACCGCCGACGGGCGAGCCGCCGACGGAGGGGGACGGGGCGACCGGGCATCCGTGCTTCGTAGCGCTTCCGGAGTCGTCCGAGCGGCTTCTCGACACCGACGTACATCAGTTGCGCCGCCGCCACGGTGACCGCGAGGGAGAGCAGATCTGCCACAGGGGCGGCGGACACGATGCCACCGACGAGATGCAGGACGAGTCGATGCAGCAGGTAGACCGAGAAGGACAGCACTCCGACGTGCGCGATCCAGCGCTGGTTCAGGACGCGCCCGGTCGCACCGTCGGGGTGGACGATGACGAGCCAGAAGAGAGGGATGAGCGCGAGGTACATCGCGGAGTCGGCGATGGTGAGTCGGAACGGGTCCGGAGCGAATGCGGCAGCGACGAAGACCACACCGGCGATGGGCGCGATCCCGTACCGCATCGCGCGATCCGAGAGGCCGAACGGCGATCGGTCACCGAGAGCGGGGTTCCACAGCAGCGCCATCGCCGCTCCGGCGAGAAGACCGTCGAATCGTGTGTCGCTCGCGATGTACAAACGGTAGAAATCCTGCGTCGTCGCCTCGAGGAAGAGGCGCCATCCGACGGCGAGAACGCAGGCGAACACGAGGATGTAACCGATCCGGCGGTAATTCAACCGGCGCCGGAGCATCAGAATCAAGGCGGCCGGGAAGATCAGGTAGAAATGCTCCTCGACGGCGAGAGACCACAGCATGCTGGTCTCGGGCGGGAGCCCTGTGTGCACGTCTCCAGTCGAATTGTTCGCCCAGATCATGTAGTAGTTCGTGACGTTGAAGAGTTCGGCGAGGACACCCCACGGGTTCTGCGTCGACGGGAGCCATCCGAGGACCCCCACGACCACCGCGAGCGCGATGGTGATGTAGGCGGGGGGAAGGATTCTCACGGCACGTCGCAGATAGAACTTGCCCAGGGCGATCCGCCCCGTGCCGTCGTGCTCGCGTCGCAGGAGCGTCGTGATCAGGTACCCGCTGAGGAAGAAGAAGATCGTCACACCCACGTGCCCGGGCCACGGGCCGCCGAAAGTGAAGCCGTGGCCGACGAAGACGATCATCACGGCGATCGCGCGAATCCCGTCGAGAGAAGGAATGGTAAAAGCACCGTGGACGCTTTTGGCGGGGCCGGCAGGCATACTTCTCCTCATTGTCGGTCTCGGCTTCGACGCTATCGCGTTCCTCCGCGCAGCCCGCATCGCGCAGCTCTCCCCCGCGGCGAAGCTATGATCGGTCGAGGTTCATAGGGTGGGGGAAATCCGTGACGCTGCGTTCACGTTCTTTATGGAAAACGGCGGGCTTCGGCTTTCTTGCGATGGTCCTGGTCGTTCAGGGCGTCATTGATTGGCGTTCGTCGACGGAGGCGTTTCCGACGATCAGCATGCCCACGTTCGGGCAGGCGCCGGATCGAGAGGGCCACCGTCGGATCGACACGGTTCGCATCGACGTCGACTACGACGACGGCACCACCCTGACCGTCGAGCCGGAGGATCTGTTCGAGCAGTTCCACTATTCGAGCGCCCGCTTCGCGATGACGAACGTCATTAGATCAGGCGAAGACCTGACGGACGACACCCGGGAGTGGCTCGAAGCGCAGGCCCGTCGCGTGGGCGACGGTCGCACCGCGCAGAGCGTCACGTTCACCTGGCAGCCGGTCGACATGGACATCGTCGAGGTCTCGGCCCGTCCCGTCGGCGAACCCACCGTCCGCAAGGTCGACCTGTGAGGGATCGGGTCGCGACCGCCATCGAGTGGATCTGCCGGGGCTATCAGCCCAGTCCGCGAGCGTTCGCGGCGCTGCGAATCGTGTTCGCACTGAAGGTCCTGGTGTTCCCCGGCGACCTCCTGTGGATCGCGGAGGTTCCCGCGCAGTTCTACTCTCCGCCACCCGGACCGTTCTTGCTGTTGAGCGGGCAGCCCAGCCCCGGCGCGCTCATCGCGCTCACCGTCGTCCGGGCTCTGGCGGCGATCTGGCTTCTCCTCGGCTGGAAGACGCTATGGGCGTCGGCCACCATGACGGTGGTGCTGCTTCTCGCCGCCGGACTCAGCTATTCCTTCGGCAAGGTCGACCATTTCATCCTGTTCGACCTCGCCCCGCTCGCGTGCGGTCTGGCCGGTTGGGGCGCGGCGTGGTCTCTCGACGCGCGGCGCCGAGCTCAGACGACGTCGGGCTATCCGCTCTTCCTCTTCGCCGCCGTGGTCGGTTTCGCCATGTTCACGGCTGCCGTTCCGAAGGCGGCGGCGGGCTGGCTGGACCCGGCGCGGGAGGCGACGCGCTACTTCGTGGCCCGCGACGAAGTAGCCGGGCCGATCCCGGGCCCGTTGGGTGCCTTCGCCCTGTCCATCGACAGCAGCCTCTTCTGGAAGGCGCTGGACTGGGTCACCGTCTTCGCCGAAGGCTGGCTCGTCTTCGTCGTCTTCCTCCCGGGGCTGTTCCGTCTCGGGCTCCTGCTCATCATCACCTTCCATGTGGGCGTCTTCCTGATGATGGGCATCGACTTCTTCGACAACCTCTACGCCTACGCGGCGTTCCTCTGCCTCCCGTTCAGCCGATGGTTCCCCGAGCTGAACCTTCTGCGCACGCTCACGCGTCGATCCCGAGAGCCGGAGGCGGTGACCTGAACGTGTCGTGCAACGCGGCCCGCGCCGCGTAGTAGCCCGACAACCCGTGCACGCCCGTCGCCGGCGGGGTCGATGACGAGGCGAGGTACATCCCCCGGGCGGGAGTGCGCCAGGGAACGGTGGAGAGCACCGGTCGCTTCACCATCTGCAGCATCGAGAGCGCGCCGGAGGAGATGTCGCCCCCGACGAAGTTCGGACTCCACGACGGAAGGTCGCGCGCGGTGATCGCGTGCGAAGCGAGGACGAGGTCACGGAAACCCGGGGCTTCCTCCTCGATCGTCGCGGTCACCTGCTCGGTGGGATCGAAGGTGGATCCCTTCGGGACGTGGACGTAGGCCCACAGCACATGCTTCCCCGCCGGTGCGCGACTGTCGTCGAGGACCGTCGGCTGCGCAACCAGGACGTAGGGTCGGGCGGGGATCCTTCCTGCCGCAACGTCCGCCTCCGCGAGGCGGATGCTGGTCGCGGTTCCCCCCAGGTGCACCGTTCCCGTGCGGCGCGTCGCCTCGTTCAGCCACGGAACGGGTCCGTCGAGCGCGAAGTCGACTTTGGCGATGCCGTCGCCGTATCGGAACCGCTGAAGGGTGCGGACATAGGACCGCGGCAGCTCGGCCTCCGCGATCCGGGCGAGCGCCTGCGCCGAGACGTCGAAGAGACGGATCGGTGCTCGGACGTCACGGGAGTCCGCGACGTCGACGCCGGTCTCAATGCGGCCTCCGTGGGCGAGGAAGTCGTCGCGCATCGCGTCGATGATGGATTGCGTGCCCCCGCGCGGAATCGGCCATCCACGGGCGTGCGCATGCGTGGCGAGGACCAGACCCGCCCCCGCCGAGGCGAGGGACGGCATCCGACCGATCGAGTGGGCCATGACGCCGGAGAGCATGGCGGGAGCAACATCGCCGGCGAAGCGGACGTCGCCGACCGGAGACCCTTGCTCGAGCACCCGGAGGCCGAAGCGGACCGCCGTGATCGGATCGTGCGGCACACGGAGCAACTGCGACGCCGTGAAGTCGCTGAGCCCGTTGACGTGCGCGACCAGAGGGCCGAAGAGCCGACGCCAGGCGGGGCCATCCGCCCCGAGATCCTCCGCGGTGCGCAGCAGGTCACGGTAGGCGACACCCGCTCGTCCGCTCCCGAGCGGGTGCGTGTACGAGATCTCGGGCACCGCGAACCGGATGCGCTCCGAGAGCTGGAACGCGCGGAAGAACGACGACGCCAGCCCCATAGGGTGGACGGCGGCGCCGAGATCGTGACGGAATCCCGGGAGCGTGAGCTCCAGGGTGCGCGCTCCACCGCCCAGAGTGTCGTTGCGCTCGAGGAGCACGACATCGAGCCCCGCGCGCGCGAGGGTGACCGCCGCCGCGAGCCCGTTCGGACCGCTGCCCACCACTGCCGCATCGGCCATGCTGTCTCCCGTCGTTCGTGAACCGCTCAGTCCGTACCGCGTGGGCGCGCGTCGCCGCGTCATCCCGCGTTCCGGCGCCAGAATCGGAAGCCCACGATCTCACCCTCGAGCTGGTACGACGACGCGACGAACGGAGCGAGGCCCTCGAAGTGCGCCCTGTCCGGAGGGCATTCGATCGAGATGCCGCACGACCCGGGCGACTCGACGATGAGCGCGGGAGGGAACGCCGTCACGTCGGCGAGGTACTGAGCGGGAAGTCCGCCGTAGCCCTGTTCGACGGGGAGCGAATAGGTGATCGAGGTGGGCGAGAGCCGTCCGGATGCCGCGAGGATCCACGTCTCGGCTCCGTGCACCAGCACCCGGTCGTTCGGGTTCGTCTCGGCGACGACCCGGTCGACGAGTTGGGCCTGGTACGACCCCGCCACGAACACCCCCGATCCCGTCGCGATGCGCGCCCACTGCAGTGCGCTGGACGATGAGGCGGCGAGGACAAGAACGACCGCTCCCCCGGCGACGATCGCCCGCGGCAGACCTCGAAGCCGTTCGGACAGCGTGGTCGCACGCACGCCGAGAGGGCCGAGACGCGACGCGAGCACGACTCCCGCAACGGCGAACCCGGCCATCGCGACGACGAGATAGTGCGGATAGGGCCGACCGGACACCATCTGGGACAGCGCGTCCAGTCCGCCGACGGCGAAGAACATCGCCGCGACGAAGGACGGTGTGCCGTCGGCATCCGCTTTCCGCCCCCGGGCGAGCCAGGCCCCGGCGAGAAGGAGAACGGCCACCACCACAGCACCGGAGGCGAGCAGCTGCGCGAGGGTGCCGAACGCCGAGAGACGGTCCGAGGCCGTCGTCCCGCTCGAATAGAAGAGGTTGTACCGCACGTACTGATCGATGCCGGCCCGGAGCGCGTTGCCCGTCCAGAGCCAGAGGGCGAGGACTGCCGCCACCGCGACGACCGCGGCGACCACTGCGGCGGCGAAGAGCAGACGGCGACGCAGGAGGACCACGCCGAGCACCACGACGAGGACGAGTCCGACGACGTTGTTCATACGGGTGAACAGTCCCGTGGCGAGCGCGATGCCGAGCAGCAGTCCCACGGCCGCGGTCCCACGGGCGGTCGCCTCGCGTCCGGACCGGAGCCCGACGTACGCCGCGGCGGAGTAGGCCACGAGCTGGACGGGGAAGAGCCAGGTCTCGGTGAAGTTGCCTCCCTCGAAGACCCCGAGATACGTGACTCCGACGACGAGGACCGCCGGCACGGCCAAATACCCGATCAGCCGGGACCAGAGGATACCGGCGACGGCGAGGCCGATGAACAGCACGACACCCTCGAGGATCGGAGCACCCGCGATCCCCCCGCCGAGACGCCACGCGACGGCCTCGATCGCCGCCAGCAGAGGGCCTTTGTGATCCCACGAGTCGACGTACGGCATACCGCCCCGCGAGACCACCATGCCCGTATAGAGGAAGACCCCCGAATCGCGAGTCAGATGACCGCTGAAGACCATCGGAAGGGAGGCGAGAGCGCTGACGAGGAAAGCGGATGCCGTGGCAGCGAGGCCGGGCCGGGACAGGAATCGGTTCATGCGTGCGGCTCTCTCACGCCGATGACGTTCTTCTCCCGCCATGTGCGGATGACGCGCCGATCTCGGACGTGGACGGCGACGACGACCAGTGCGGCGACGGCGATGCCGGCCCAGCCGCCGATCGAGTTCGCGATGACGTCGTTGACGGTGGCGAAGCGGGCCGGCAGGACGAAGTACTGAACCATCTCGAGAGTTCCCGAGATCGCCGGGATGAGCGGCAGGGCCACCCAGAGGAACCGTGTCGGGAAGACGAGCGCGAGGAAGAACCCGAGAGGGACGAACATCGCCACGTTCGCGGAGAACTCGAACCAGCGGTATCCGAACCAGTCCGGCACGCCGTTGCGGTGGAGGACCGAGAGGACCCGTTCGATCGCGGATTCATATCCCTGATCGATCGGGGTGGGCGACAGCGTCGCGAGGAGGACGACCACCACGCACATCCCCAGTCCGACGGCCGCGACGAGCAGGCGCATGGTCAGCCGCGCACGGTCGCGACGGAGCGCGGCGAGCGTCGCGCACCGGCGATGTCGATGCGCCAGAGCTCCGCGAGCGCGCGGCCCGCGAAACGGACGAGACGGCGAGGAGGCAGGAGCACGCGGGATTGTCCCGTCCCCCACATCGTGCCCTGGACCACCGTCCCACGGCGGGGGATGCTCTCGACGGCGACGTAGCGGACACGGAGTCTCTTGCGTGCCTCGGCGATAGAGAAGTGCACGTGGGGGACGAGAGCGTCGGAGGGCACGCCGCCGACCAGGCGCGCGAGCGTGTCCGGGTGGTACGCGCGCAGCGGGGTGTTCACGTCGGGGACGGAACGACCGCAGAGGAGGAGGACGGCGAAGCGGACGAGCGCGCTGAGGCACCGACGGAACCAGGGATCCGTGCGCCCGCGGCGCACCCCGTGGACGACGTCGGAGTCAGACCGGTCCAGGGCGACGGCGACGCGGACGATGTCGTCGCCGTAGAACTGCCCGTCGCCGTCGACGTGCACGATGACGCCGGCTCCGCTGCGCAGACCCTCGGCGTAGGCGGACAGGGCCGTCGGACCGTGCCCGCGGTTGACGGGGGAACGCACGACGTCGGCGAGATCGGCGGCCGCCTCGGTGGTGCGGTCGGTGGAGGCGTCGTCGATGACGATGAGCGACACGGTCCGCCCGGCCGCCGCGAAGGAGGTACGGATCTCCGCCAAGAACGTCGGCAGCGCCTCGGCCTCGTTGAAGGCCGGTATCACGACTGCGACATGGTCTTGCGCCTGCACCCTGGCATCCCCACTTCTCCCCGAGCTCATTTCACCCGGCATCTCCCCCGAACCTGTAGCGTATGACACTCGTGGGGCGCACCAGGAATCTCCGTCGCGCGGGCGCTCTGTCCGTGCGCTTCCTCATCGTGGGAGCGGTCAGCACGGGGATCGAGATCGCGGCCTTCAATCTGCTGATGCTCGCGGGGGTCGGCCCGGTCGCCGCCAAGGTGATCGCCTCGCTCATCGCCCTCGTCAACGCCTATTTCGGCAACAGGGAGTGGGCCTTCCGTTCCCGCTCGCGGACCGGAGCCGGTCGACAGATGGTGCGTTTCCTCTTCGTGAACGCCGTCTGCACGGGTGCCGGCGCCGCGGGCGTCTGGGGCGGAGATCGTGCGCTGGAGGCGATCTACGGGGAGGCGGGACCCGTGGGCTTGAACGTCGTCAATCTCGTGTCGATCGCCTTCGTCACGGTGCTGCGCTTCGCGCTCTACCACTTCTTCGTGTTCCCACCGGCCCGCCCGATTCCGGCCGCGGAACAGCCCTCGGGTAGGCTCGGCCCGTGAAGACCGCCCCCCGAGTCCTCGGAACCCTGTCGCTGCTCGCCGCCCTGGCATCCCTCGGCATCCAGCTGATCGTGGTGGCGCGCCTGTGGGCTGTCTTCGTCGAGACCCTCCCCCTGACCAGCACGCTGGCCCTCGGCGCCGCCGGGGCTTTCCTCGGGCTCGCTCTCGCCGTGGTGGCGGTCATCGTGCGCCGCGGCTTCGGCATCCTGGCACCCATCGCGGGCCTCATGAACGTCGGGCTGCTCGCGGGCTACGCGTACGTCTTCGCCGTCCTCTGACCCCCGCGCCGACCGGGGGCGGTGAGACCCGTGCGGGCGACACCGGTGCGCCGCCCGTCCCGTGTGTGCTCTGCGGACCCGCGGAGACGACAGCGTCGGTGGGCGCGGCCGCGCCGGTGTGCGGGCGGTGGTCCCACCCGCACGTGCCGACTCAGTTGCCGCAGGGGACCTCGACGACCGTCGACGTCACGGGGTTCACCATCGGGGTGTGCACGAGGGCGACGTCATCGCTGTCGCCCGGGTGGCCCTCGAACTTGACGGCGAGAGTGTGCACGGTCTGGGGCGGGTTCACCACCCACATACGACCGACCGGTCGTCCGAGGTGCTCTCCCGTGGTGATGGCCACGTCGACGCCGTCGATCACGGCATTCACGAAGGTCGCACCCGTCGGGCCGTAGAACTGCAGGTCCGTGCCGATCGTGCCCTTGGGGTAGTGCGCGCCCGCGTTGACGTAGCGGACAAGTCCGTTCGATGTCTCCTCGTCGAGGCCGTTCTCGAAGGTCACGATGGTCGTGTAGGTCGGAACCGCCGAGCAGCGGTCGACGAGCACCTCCGTGCTCATGTTCGTGTAGTAACTGAGCTTCGCCTCGGTGAGGTCGTTCACGAACACACCGACCGTGGTCTTCTGCGCGTCATCCGACGCCGGAAGGGGGCCGGAGAGACGGGACCCGTCGAAGGCCGCCTCCGTCGCCTCGTCGAAGGAATGGAAGTAGACCCGGTTCTCATCGACCGCCTGGACGATCGCCGCCGCGAAGGGAACGGGGGCGAAGTCCCCCGAGGAGATCGCGTCGAAGATCTCCACCGCTGCGGACGCGAAGAACAGATCCTGGTTCTTGTTGTCGGGGTAGCGGGCGTAGACGTCGCTCAGGAGGATCTTCACCGCATCCGAGGACGTCAGCTTGTCACCGGTCGCCAAGGTGATGGGGCCGGTCGCCTTCAGGATGTACGAGAGCGCGACGGGATCGATGGAGATCACCCCGTCCACCGGCGTGCCGAATCGCTCGGTCCAATACGCCTGCGCGAGATTCGCCGACAGGGTGAAATCGGGCGTCGAGGTCATGTCCTGCGACCATCGACCGATCTTGTCGTCGTACAGCGTGACGACCTGCGGGTCGAGCGGGAGGATCGGGGTGGCGCGCTCATTCGCGAAGTCGGAACTGGATGCCTGCTGGACGATGTCCATCTTCCCGTTCTCGAGCCGCAGCTCGACGACCGAGGCCGGGATACCCCCCGTTCCGCGGGCTTCGGCATTGTTCTGCACGAGCAGGAGGTAATTCTTCGGCCCGTTCCGCCCCATCATCGACGGCACCTGGGGCAGCAGCGCGTTCGCTCGCGACAGCGCAGGCTGCAACGCCCCCACCGCGCCCGTCAGTTGCGACAGCGGACCGCGGAGCGCTCCCGGGGTGTCGCGCAGATCGACACCGGACAGGGCGTCGGCGGCGCGCTCGCCCGAGGCGGCCGCCTCCGACACCGGTCCGGCGAGCTGCGAGATGGCCGCGATGTCGAAGGCCCCGCCGTTCGGACGCAGCAGCGCGGGATCCACGTCGATCAGGGCCGGCAGCACGCCGTGAGCGAGTTCGTCCACCGCCACCGTCGATTCGCGGACGGCGTGCAGAGACGGGCCGATGAACGGCGCCTGCTCGGCGATCCACCAGAGGGGGGTGTCGGCCGCCCCGCGCGCGGCGGCGGCGTGCCCCTGCAGCTCGGTCATCGACGCCGCGAGGTCGGAGCGATCGTCCGAATCGAACTGGTCCTGCATCTTGGACACGACGGGCACGGCCGCGCGCAGTTCCTTCTGCGCGACGAAACCACCGATCGCCACCGCCGCGGCGAGCGCCACGAGCACGGCGCTCAGAGCACCGAGGGAGATCCAGGCGATCGAGCGAGGTCGAAGGCGACGGGTGGGCTTACGTGACATTTTCATCCGATCACGCCGCGAGTCGGTCATCCGGCGTCGGGCGCGACGGGCACCTGCCGCGCGATCGGTATGCTACCTGAGTCGGTTCAAAGCATTCCGGGAACGAGCCATTCCAGCCGGGAGGAACGGGGGACGCGACGCGATGAGGATCGCTTTCCTGCCCCCGCCCCGGACGGGCGTTCTCGGGAACATCCCAGATTTCCCCGGCGATTCCGGGGATACTTCACAGGGGGGCTCGACAGGGAGCGTCGCGCGGCGTTCCGTGTTCGGTCCGAATGAACGACCGGTTCCGGTGCGACGTTTCAGCCTCCGTCCTCGCCCGCATTGCAAAAGGACTCGCTGAACAATGGGAATTCTGCACAAGATCGTCGGCGAACAGCGCGAGCGACTGCGCGAGGTCGGCAGCGATCGGTGGCAGATTGTGAGCGCGCAGCTCGCCGCGAAGGTCGGTCCCATGGCCCTGCGCGGCGCAGCTCTTCGCCCGCGCCTCGGCTCGGCACGAGGTCTCCCTCTCATCGGGCGTGGCGTGCGCGTGCGCAACGCGCACCTCGTTCACGCCGGCACGGACCTCATCGTCGAGGACTTCGCCGAGATCCAGGGCCTGAGCCGGGACGGCATCCGCTTCGGTGACCGCGTCTCGATCGGCACCGGAACGCTCATCCGCCCGAGCAGCTACTACTCGCGCGCGATCGGGGTCGGACTCGTCATGGGGGACGGCAGCAGCCTTTCGCCCGGCTGCTACATCGGGTGTTCCGGCGGGGTCACGATCGGCGAGAAGACCATGCTCGGTCCCGGGGTCCGCGTGTTCGCGGAGGACCACGTCATGAGCGACCCTTCGCGAGATGTGAAGTCCCAGGGCGTGGAGTGGGCGCCGATCACGATCGGCTCCGGGTGCTGGATCGCGAGCGGGGTCACGATCACCTCCGGCGTGACCATCGGCGACGGTGCAGTGGTCGCTGCCGGAGCGGTGGTGACTCGCGACGTGCCGGCGGGAGCCGTCTACGGCGGCATCCCGGCCCGCGAGCTCAAGAAGAGGGTCACCTCGTGAGTCGTCGCCGCGCGATCGTCGTGCACCCCTCCGACGAGATGTACGGCGCCGACCGGGTGCTCCTCGAAGTCCTACGCACGGTCCCCGACGATCTCGACCTCGAGGTGTGGCTGCCGACCGACCTCGACTACCCGGAACGCGAACTCTCGCGCCGGCTCGCCGAGCAGGGCATCCGGGTTCGGCATCTCCCCCTCCCGATCATGCGTCGCGCCTACCTGCGTCCGTCACGTCTTCTCGGACTCGCCCGCCGCGCCATGGCGACCGGCATGCGACTGATCGCCGCGCGTCCGGCCCTGGTCTACGTCAACACCGCCGCCGCCGCGCTGACCGCCCCGCCCGCTCGACTGGCCGGCGCCCGTGTGGTCCTCCACCTTCACGAGCACATCGGGTCGAGCTCACGCACCGTGATCCCGTTCCTGCGATACGCCCATCACATCATCGCGGTCAGCTCCGCGGTGGCCAGGGCGCTCCCCTCGCACCTGCGCGGGCGCACGACGGTCGTCCACAACGGCTTCGACAACGCCCCGCCAGCCGATCTCCCGTCGTTCGCGAACGGCATCCGCGTCGTGATCGCGAGCCGCTGGAACGCGTGGAAGGGTCATCGCGTCTTCCTGGACGCGTGGAACCGCATGGCGCGGACGGACCTTCATCTCGAGATCCTCGGCGACGCCCCGCCCATCGGTGAGGCGGTGGACGTGCGGGCTCTCGTCGAGGCATCGCCGCGACGGTCGCAGATCGACGTGATCGGTCGCACAACGGACGTCCGCGCCCACCTCGACGCCGCACATGTCGTCGTGGTTCCCAGCGTGCTACCCGACCCGTTGCCGACGATCGCGATCGAAGCGCTCGGTGCGGGTCGCGCCCTGCTCGTCAGCGATGCCGGCGGACTCCGCGAGATCGTGGGCGAGAGCCCGCTGCTCGTCACTCCCGGCGACGCGGACGCCTGGGCGAAGGCCCTCGATGCGCTGGACGAGGGCGCGATCCGTGCGGCCGCCGCCGCCGCACGAGAGAGATTCGATCGGCTTTTCGCGAGAGACACCTTCGACCGCCGCATCCGCGCCGAGCTCTGGGACCTGGTGCCCCGATCGTGAGCCTCTTCACCGCCTCCACGGCCTACGCGCGACCGAGTCTCACCGCCCGGACGCGCCTGATCACGCTCGGGCTGATCGCCGCGGTCGTGGTGAGTTCGTTCCTCGGACGTTACGACGCCGAGATCGTCGGCTTCCGGGTGCGGGTGGAACAGGTCGTGCCCCTGCTCCTGGCCGGCTGGATGCTCGTGCACCCCGTCCTGCGGGGAGCGTTCTTCCGTGCGCTGCGGCATCCCGTCCCGCTCGTGTATGCGGCCTTCGTCTTATGGAATGTCGTCACGACTCTGCTCTTCTCGCCGAGCCTGACCTGGAGTGCGTCGATCCTCATCTGGCTCGTCATCGACCTGCTCATGCTGGTGTCGATGATGGCGCTGGCCGAAGGCGCGGATCTCGCCGCGCGGCTCGGTCGTCTGTCCGTGGCGCCGTGGGCCCTGGTCGGCTTCGCGGCTTACGCCGTGGCGAACCTCACGCGCGGGCAGGTCGCGCTCGGCACCGACTTCGACTACCTCTACGAGGTGTACGTCGCGCGGGTGACCGCGATCGAGGCGAACATCTACGCGTCGGTCCTCATCTTCTGGACCCTTCTCACGATCACCCGCAGGGGTATCGGCCGGTGGGAGATCGCCGCCGTCGCGGTGGCGGTGCCGCTGGGGCTCGTCGCCTCTCAGACGCGGACCGCCGTGTTCAGCCTCGTTCTGGGGCTGGGCATCTTCGCCGTCTTCACGCTTTTCTCGCTGCGTTCCTCGTGGCGAGAGCGCATCACGCGCATCCTCCCCGCGGGAATCCTCATCGCGACGCTCGTGGTCACGTACGGAATCATCGCCGCAATGGGAGGCACCGCGCCCGCCGACCGCACCCTTCCCGCGACGGCGAGCCCGTCGGCATCCGTCTCCACATCCCCGACAGGGACCGCGCCGTCACCCGCGCCCACGCGGGAGCCCGACCCGACGAACCCCGAGCAGCAGAACAAGATCGGCGACGTCGACTTCGTGGGCGGCACGATCGGGTTCCGGCTCGAGGTCGCGGGGCTCGCCGCCCAGGAGATGAAGGGCATCAACCTCTGGCTCGGCAACGGAACGAACACGTTCGGCCTTCGCCACGAGCAGCCCGGCACGCCGGGGATCAGCGGGCACATCATCATGCTGCCCGTCCAGGTGCTCTACGACGGCGGGATCGTCGGCCTCGGGTTGCTGGTCCTCTTCTTCGTAACGGTGTTCGTCTGCGTGCCCCGGAAGCGGAAGCCCGTCGCAGCCGGCCTCCTCGCGTCGTACCTGCTCTCGGCGACCTTGACGAGCATGTTCTGGTTCGCCGTCACCTGGATCCTGATCGCGGTGCTGCTGCGGCCCCTCACCGAGGACGAACGTGACCTCGACCGCGTCTGACGCACCGCGCCCGCACCGTGCCCGGAGTGTCGCGCTGCTGACGGCCGTCTCGGCGGTGTCAGCGATCTCGCCCCTCATCGCGCTGCCGCTCATCACCCGCGCGGCCGGGCCCGACGGCTTCGCCGAGATCGCGATCGGCCAGGCGCTCGGCACCCTGGCGGCCACGATCATCACGTTCGGATGGGCCGTCCGAGGCCCCGTCGAAGCCGCGCGCTCGTCGCACCCCGCCCGGGTCTTTCGCGCCAGTATCGTCGTCCGAGGCGCCAACAGTCTGCTCGTCCTGCCGCTCGTCGCCGTCGTCGCCGCCTTCGCGAGTCACGCCGACGACCACGCGTTGGCGATCGTGTCCGCGCTCGCCTTCTCGCTGCAGGGACTGTCGCTCAGCTGGTACGCGGTGGGCGTCGGCCGACCGTTGCTCTCCCTGATCTTCGACGCCGTGCCGCGCATCGTCCTCAACCTCGCCGGGGCGCTCGCCGCGCTCCTCACGGCCACACCGCTGCTGTACCCCGCGATCCTGCTCGTCGGCACTCTCGCGGCCTTCCTCGCCGCGACCTGGTTCATCGGCCTCCGGGAACGGTTCTCCGTGCGAGCGGCCCTCGCCGACGCGCGCGGCGCCTACCGGGGCGGCTGGCGTACCGCACTGGCCGCGGGACTCCTCACTTTCTCCGAGACGGCTCCCCTCTCCACGCTCGGCGTGGCGAGCTCTCCGGCCGCCATCGGATTCGCCCCGTTCGACCGCGTGCTCAAGTACGGCTACATCGGCGTCTACATGATCACCGGCTCTTTTCAGGGCTGGGTGTCGTCGGCCTCCGGTGACGCGAGCCTCCGACGCATGCGCCGGGCCGTCGGCATCCACGTCGTCCTCGCCGTCGCCCTCGGCGCGGGGTTCGCCCTGGTCGTGCCTTGGGCGACGCCCGTGGTGCTGGGACCCGGCTTCGAGATCTCGACGCTCACGGCCCTCTTCGGTGGAATCGCGCTGGCTGCGATGACGCTGGCCACCGCCCTGGGGATGTGCGTGGTCCTCCCCGCGGGCCGCGACGGCGCCTACCTGACCGCCGTCTGCGTCGGAGCGCTGCTCATCGTTCCGGCGGTGCTCGTGGGCTCTTCGCTCGCCGGCGTCGCCGGGGCGGCGGGCGGGGTCGCCGCGGTTCAGCTGCTCGTGATGACGGTCTTCGCCGTCACGGCGCTGCCGGTTCTGCGCAAGCGCTGACCAGGCACGTGGGGGTGTCGCGAACCCTCGCTCAGGCGAGGACGAACCCCGCGATCGAGAGCATCACCCACACGCTCGTGAAGACCAGGCCCATCAGGAGCGGTCCCCAGAAGCGGCGCGACAGAGCGACGAACACGGATGCCGCGATCCCCAGCCCGACGGGGAGGGCGAACGGCATACCCGAGACGTTTCCCGCGAAGACGATCGGGATGACGGCGAAAGCGACGGCCGAGACCGCGCCCGAGACGACACGGGCGATGGTCGGCGAGAAGCGCGTCGACGCGTAGGCGAGAGCCGCCGGATAGACGAAACCGATGGCGAAGAACGTGAGCATCATCACGACGAGGAACGGCGCCGCGACCCCCAGGATCAACCACCGCAGCGACAGCGCCTCGAAGGCGGGCCACCCACGCGAGACCGCGCCGATCCCGGCGATGAAGGGCATGATCGCCCCGAGGACGAGCCCCCACAGCACGTCGAGGCCGCGCACCCGGAAGAATCCGGCGGGACGCGTGCGCGTCATCAGGCCCAGCCCGGTGCCGCCGACGACGATGGATGCCAACACGCTGCCCGCGCTGCGACCGGCAGCGCCGTCGAAAGCCACCGTCACGATCAGCCCGACGACCACCGCCACGACCAGCGCGGCTGCTGCCGCGACGAGCGGCTTCCACGTGCCGAAGAAGCCCCCGGACGACCGCTCCACCGCCCGCGACCCGGGCCGCGTTTCGGTCTCGGCGCGCGAAGAGCGCGTCTGCTCAGTGGGGGCATCACCGTCATCGACACCGATGATTCGGTCTGTCGTGGGGGTGTCGACGGCCGCTCGGGCCTCGCGACGGGAGCGCCGACTCGGCTCGAAGGGGGTGTCACTCACCCGTTCAGCTTACGGGTTTCACCCGATCGGCCCCACTTCCCGGGCATCAGCTCCCACGCACCGCCGTCTGGCTCAGGAGCCGAAGCCGTGCGACGTGCTCCTCTCGCGGCGCCCCGGGGTCCCGGCATCCGGCGCTGCACCCGGTAGCGGCGTGAAGGACCGGCATCCGGGAACGACATCCGGGAACGACGAAGGGCCGGGCCCGAAGGCCCGGCCCTTGCCGAGTGAAGTCTGGAAAGACTTACTTGAGGATCTTGGTGACGGTACCGGCACCGACGGTGCGGCCACCCTCACGGATCGCGTAGCCGAGGCCCTCTTCCATGGCGATCGGCTGGATGAGCTCGACCGACATCTCGGTGGTGTCACCGGGCATGACCATCTCGGTGCCCTCGGGCAGCGTGATGACGCCGGTCACGTCCGTGGTACGGAAGTAGAACTGCGGGCGGTAGTTCGTGAAGAACGGGTTGTGGCGGCCGCCCTCTTCCTTGGACAGGATGTACGCCGTGCCCTCGAAGTTGGTGTGCGGGGTGACCGAACCGGGCTTCACGACGACCTGGCCGCGCTCGACGTCGTCACGCTTGGTGCCGCGGAGGAGCAGACCACAGTTCTCGCCGGCCCAGGCCTCGTCGAGCTGCTTGTGGAACATCTCGATACCCGTGACCGTGGTCTTCTGCGTCGGGCGGATGCCGACGATCTCGACCTCGGAGTTGATCGCGAGGGTACCGCGCTCGGCGCGGCCCGTGACGACCGTTCCACGACCGGTGATGGTGAAGACGTCCTCGATGGGCATGAGGAACGGCTTGTCCTTGTCACGCACCGGGTCGGGGATCGACTCGTCGACGGCTTCCATGAGCTCGACGATCGAGTTGACCCACTGCTCGTCGCCCTCGAGAGCCTTGAGGCCCGAGACGCGGACGACGGGGGCGTTGTCGCCGTCGAAGTCCTGCGACGACAGCAGCTCGCGAACCTCGAGCTCGACGAGCTCCAGGATCTCCTCGTCGTCGACCATGTCGCTCTTGTTCAGCGCGACGAGCAGGTAGGGAACGCCGACCTGCTTGGCGAGCAGAACGTGCTCACGGGTCTGAGCCATCGGGCCGTCGGTGGCGGCGACCACGAGGATCGCGCCGTCCATCTGAGCGGCACCGGTGATCATGTTCTTGATGTAGTCGGCGTGGCCGGGCGCGTCGACGTGAGCGTAGTGACGCTTCGGGGTCTCGTACTCGACGTGCGAGATGTTGATGGTGATACCGCGCTGACGCTCTTCCGGCGCCGAGTCGATCGACGCGAAGTCACGCTGGACGTTGGTGGCCGACGGGAACTTGTCGGCGAGCACCTTCGAGATGGCAGCGGTGAGCGTGGTCTTGCCGTGGTCGACGTGACCGATCGTTCCGATGTTCACGTGCGGCTTGGTCCGCTCGAACTTGGCCTTAGCCACTGGGTCCTCCTCAGGACGTAGTTGCGAAGTCTCGGGCGCTGGATTGCGACCGATTCTCCACGGGGATGGTTCTCAGGTTACTAGAGAGTCGGTATTGAGTTTGAGTGGATGCCGGGAACCCGAGCAGGAACCCGAGTTCCCGGCATCCGGAGAGCGGTGTTACTCGCCCTTGTTCTTCTGGATGATCTCGTCAGCCACGGCCTTCGGGACGTCGGCGTAGCTGTCGAACTCCATCGAGTAGACGGCGCGACCCGAGGTCTTCGAGCGCAGGTCGCCGATGTAGCCGAACATCTCGGACAGCGGCACGTTGGCCCGGACGACCTTGACGCCGGCGGCGTCTTCCATCGACTGGATCTGGCCACGACGCGAGTTCAGGTCGCCGATGACGTCGCCCATGTACTCCTCGGGAGTACGCACCTCGACGGCCATGATCGGCTCGAGGATGGTGGGGTTCGCCTTGCGGACGGCCTCCTTGAAGCCCATCGAGCCGGCGATCTTGAACGCCATTTCCGACGAGTCGACGTCGTGCGAGGCACCGTCGAGGAGGATCGCCTTGACACCCACCATGGGGTAGCCGGCGAGCACGCCGACGTTCATGGCGTCCTGGAAGCCCTGGTCGGTCGGCGAGATGTACTCGCGCGGGATACGACCACCGGTGACCTTGTTCTCGAACTCGTAGGTCTTGTCGGCCGTGACCTCGAGGGGCTCGATCGCGAACTGGATCTTCGCGAACTGACCCGAACCACCGGTCTGCTTCTTGTGGGTGTAGTCGTGACGCTCGACCGACTTGCGGATGGTCTCGCGGTACGCCACCTGGGGCTTGCCGACGTTGGCCTCGACCTTGAACTCACGCTTCATGCGGTCGACCAGGATGTCGAGGTGGAGCTCGCCCATGCCCTTGATGACGGTCTGGCCGGTCTCGGCGTTCTGCTCGACGCGGAACGTCGGGTCTTCCTCAGCGAGCTTCTGGATGGCGACACCCAGCTTCTCCTGGTCGGCCTTCGTCTTGGGCTCGATCGCGACCTCGATGACCGGCTCCGGGAACGTCATCGACTCGAGGACGACCTGGTTGGCCGGGTCGCACAGGGTGTCACCGGTGGTGGTGTCCTTGAGGCCGATGACGGCGTAGATGTGGCCCGCGGTGACCGACTCGACCGGCATCTCCTTGTTGGCGTGCATCTGGAAGATCTTCCCGATGCGCTCCTTCTTGCCCTTGGTCGCGTTGACGACCTGGGCGCCGGAGTCGAGGTGACCCGAGTAGACGCGGATGTAGGTGAGGCGACCGAAGAACGGGTGCGTCACGATCTTGAACGCGAGGGCCGCGAAGGGCTCGTCGCGGTCGGCGTGGCGCTCGATGACGACCTCTTCGTCCTTGGGGTCGTGCGCCTCGATGGCGGGCACGTCCAGGGGCGAGGGCAGGTAGTCGACGACCGCGTCGAGCATGGGCTGCACACCGCGGTTCTTGAACGCCGAGCCGCACAGCACGGGGTAGACCTCGCTGGCGATCGTCATCTTGCGGATGGCGCCCTTGATCTCCTCGTGGGTGAGCTCTTCGCCACCGAAGTACTTCTCGAGCAGCGCGTCGTCGGACTCGGCGACGGTCTCGAGGAGCTTCTCGCGGTACTCCTGCGCCTTCTCGACGAGGTCGGCCGGGATCTCCTGGATCTCGTACTTGGCGCCCATGGTGACATCACCCTTGGCGTCGCCGGGCCAGACCAGGGCACGCATGTAGACCAGGTCGACGACGCCGACGAAGTCGTTCTCGGCACCGATCGGGAGCTGGATGACGAGGGGCTTGGCCTTCAGACGGTTGACGATGGTGTCGACCGTGAAGTAGAAGTCGGCGCCCAGCTTGTCCATCTTGTTGACGAAGCAGATGCGGGGGACGTCGTACTTGTCGGCCTGACGCCACACGGTCTCGGACTGGGGCTCGACGCCCTCCTTGCCGTCGAAGACGGCGACGGCACCGTCGAGGACGCGGAGCGAGCGCTCCACCTCGACCGTGAAGTCGACGTGACCGGGGGTGTCGATGATGTTGATCTGGTTCTTTTCCCAGAAGCAGGTCACAGCAGCGGAGGTGATCGTGATGCCACGCTCCTGCTCCTGCTCCATCCAGTCGGTGGTCGCCGCACCATCGTGCGTCTCACCGATCTTGTGGTTGACGCCCGTGTAGAACAGGATGCGCTCGGTCGTCGTGGTCTTGCCGGCATCGATGTGCGCCATGATGCCGATGTTGCGGACCTTGTGCAGGTCGGTGAGCACGTCTTGTGCCACGGGTGTCTTCCTTACCTGTTGGGAGGTTGGTGCCGGGCCCATCGGAGGGTCCGCGACCGGGTTCGGTCACAGACCCTCCGCGGGTTTTACCAGCGGTAGTGCGCGAAGGCGCGGTTCGACTCGGCCATCTTGTGGGTGTCTTCGCGGCGCTTGACCGCGGCACCGAGGCCGTTCGAGGCGTCGAGGATCTCGTTCTGCAGACGCTCGGTCATCGTCTTCTCACGACGACCCTTCGCGTAGCTCACGAGCCAGCGCAGCGCGAGGGTGTTCGCACGGTGCGGCTTGACCTCGACGGGAACCTGGTAGGTCGAGCCACCGACGCGGCGGCTCTTGACCTCGAGGGTGGGACGGACGTTGTCGAGCGCCTTCTTGAGCGTGGCGACGGCGTCCTGGCTGTTCTTCGCCTCGACGCCGCGGAGGGCGTCGTAGACGATCGCCTCGGCGATGGACTTCTTGCCGTCGACGAGGATCTTGTTGACCAGCTGGGTGACGACGGGAGCGCCGTAAACCGGGTCGTTGACGACGGGACGCTTCGGGGCGGGACCCTTACGAGGCATGGTTCTCAGCCCTTCTTCGCGCCGTAGCGGCTACGAGCCTGCTTACGGTTCTTGACAGCCTGGGTGTCGAGCGCACCGCGGACGATCTTGTAACGGACACCGGGGAGGTCCTTGACGCGACCACCGCGGACGAGCACGAGCGAGTGCTCCTGCAGGTTGTGGCCCTCGCCGGGGATGTAGGCGGTGACCTCGGTGCCGTTGCGCAGCTTCACGCGGGCGACCTTGCGCATGGCCGAGTTCGGCTTCTTGGGGGTCGTGGTGTACACGCGGGTGCACACGCCGGCCTGCTGGGGGTTCGACTTCAGCGCGGGAGCCTTGGTCTTCGAGACCTTCGGCGAGCGGCCCTTGCGAACCAACTGCTGAATGGTTGGCACGTTCTCTCCTTGTTTGGCCGGGCGGTTCCTCTCGGACCGTCCGGGGTGCTGCACGGTGACAGCGGTCGTGTCTCCCCCGACACTTCGCGCATCTTGCGATTCGTGACGTGTCGGGCTCACGTGTGATCCACCGCACGTCAGAATGATCGGACGCGGTTTGTGGTGGATATGCCGTGGGGGCGACCTGTTCGCAGATCGATCCCTGAGATGGTGCGAGCGTTGATCCGCACCCCCTGCCCGAAGGCATGACGCACGGCGCGCGTGAACGCACACCCGATCAATGATACGTGGTGTTCGGGGGTGCGGGCAAACGTGAGGCGATCTCGCAGCACACGGTGCGCGACCGTCCGCGAGATCGCTGCGCTCAGCGGACGAGCGCGATGAAGACAGCCAGGGCTCCCGCGATCACGGCGACGGTCGCTCCGCCGATGAGGAGCGGGGCGAGGGCGCCGCGACGCGAGGATCGGGCGCGCACGAGCGCGGGATCGCGCTCGGGGCCACCCCTCGGTGCGGGCGCGCTGCGCGGCACGCGAACGGCGTCGTCGATGCGAGGCCGGTACGTCTCGGCAGCGTCGGGGTCGAGGACCCGCGCGGGTCGCGGGGCGGTCTGCGCTTCGTCGACCGCGGCGGCGAGCGGGCGCGAGGGAGCGGCTCGCGACGGGATGGCCTCGCGTGATCCGCGGGCGCCGGGCGCGGTGTCGTCATCGCCCTGCACGGGCCGGGGCGAGCGCACGGTCTCGGCGACGGAGGCGCGAGAGCGCGGGGCGGTGTCGTCATCCGCGGACGAGCCGCGTTCGGAGCGGACCGTCTCCTCGACGACCGCGCGGGAACCCGGCGCGGTGTCGTCGATCACCTCCGCGACGGGGGGCGTTCCCTCGCGCCGCCGGGCGTGATCCGCGCAAACGGTGTCGTCGTCTCCGCGGCGCCGGGCGATCAGGGTGTCGTCGTCGGCGCCCCCGGAACGGCGGCGACGGGCGACGACCGTCTCGTCGGCGTCATCCTCCTCGGAGGTGCCATCCTCCTCGGGGTCGACGGGCGACGTCGGCCAGGACCGGAGTCGGCCCGCCCAGAGCGTCACCTCGTCCGGGTCGTCCGGCTTGTCGTAGGGACCGCTCACGCGTCCCTCCGGGAAAGTCGCACCTCCGCGTCACCCAGGAAGAACCGCTCACCGGCTTCGATCTCCTCCCCCGGAGGCGCCTCGATCTCGGTGCCCATGAGGGTGGCGAACAGGACTCCGTTCGTCGAGTCCAGGTCGGTGACGAACCACGTGTCACCGCGGAGTTGGAGTCGCGCGTGGGTCTTAGACACCGTGCGTGTCTCATCGGTGATCGCCACGAGCTGTGCGTCGGGGAACGCGATGTCGGCGGCGGGGCGGCGGCCCACGATGACCACGGACGACGTGAGGTCGATCGGGTCTCCGCTGGGCGGGACGAGCGCCCACGGGATGCGGCGTCGACGAGCCACGACCGTGCGATCCAGGGCGTCGAGGTCGTCGTCGCCGACCGGGTCGGCGGCGAACTCCGGCTGCGTGTACAGCGCGGCGACCGAGGTGCGCGCGGAGCGGGGGGCTCCGGCATCCGGAGCACCGGAGACCGCCGAGACCGCCTCGGACAGCTCGGGGAACTCGTCCGGGATCGCCTCGGCGTCGGAGGCGGGCGACTCGGACTCCGGCGACGCCTCGGGGGCGGGACGCGTGAGCGGAGAATCGGCCGCCGGGGTATCGACATCCTCTGCCCGGCGCGGCGGCGCCCACGGCTCCGGCTGCGGGAACGTCTGCGCGGCGCGCGGCGCGGGCTCGACCTCGGGCTCCGTCGGCGCGGGGGGCACCGCGGCGGCGCCCCGCCCGCGGAAGGGCAGACCCGGGGTCAGGGGGACCGTGGGCTGGAAGCCGTTGTCGTCGGGGTCGGACGAGGCGGGCGCCGCATCGGCGGTGCTGCGACGCGAAGCGGGCTCGCTCGCGTCGGCGCGAAGGGCATCGAGGACGTCGAACACGGACGTCGGGGGCGCGGCATCCGGAGCACGGTCCTGCGCGCGGGACGAGGCGGGGCGCTCGGACAGCGGGGCTTCGTCGTCCCGGCGGGACGGCGCCCAATCCACGGCCGAGAGCACGGCGTCCGACAGGGAGCCGGAGGGGGCGGCGAAGGGGAGCACGACGGGCTCGGAGCGGGGTGAGTCGTCGTCGGTGGCCGTGGCGGGCGGCTCGGGCGTCCAGCCTCCGACGAGGGGCACGTAGGGACCGGCGAAGTCCTGGCCGCGTCGCGACGGGGCGGAGTTCTCGTCGATCGCGGACGAGCGGATCGCCTCGTGCCCGTACCAGCGCGCGGAGCCGAACCCGAGAACACTCGCCCACACGACCTGCACGAGAACGCCGAGCACGGTCGTCCCCGCCCCGCGGTCGAATCCGACGCTGATGCGGTGCACCGCGACGATGAAGACGATCACGAACGCGATCCCGCCGAACAGCGGCACAAGGTTCAGGAGGACGAGCCAGGGCGAGAAGCCGCCGAGCTTCAGGATCGTGGCGAGGTTCACCACCGGGACCCAGGCCTTCCACGACGGCTCGCCGGTCTTGGCGAACATCGCCGACAGCGCCAGGGCGTACCAGACGTAGACGATGACGAACAGGACGGCGGTGGACAGCCCGAGGATGGCGCCGGTGGAATCGTTCATGTCGTGTCGCGCCGCCGTGGGGCGGGGCGCTTCCCCCTCTCGTCGCGGTGCGGCGGCCGTCGGCGCGTGGGGCGCGGGGCGAGGAACCGCAGGAACGATCTCAACGATACGGCCGCGAGCAGCCGCCGCCATCCGCCGCGCTGACGCGTGAGCGCGCGGCGTTCGGCATCGACGATCCTCCAGAACGCCGTGGCCTCGTCGGCTGTGACGGTCCGGGACGAGAAGACCGCGCGGTCGGCCTCGTCCGCGAGACGTTCGCCCCCGGCCGTGCCCCACGCCGAGACGAGCTCTCGGCGAGTGGATGCCGGCGGGAGTTCGCGACCCGCGTCCACACCGGCATCGACGTACTCGTCCCACCCGCCGGCGATCGCCGCTCGCGGGTCGGGATCGCGACGGCGGCCGCGACGACGGATCACCTTCGCGATCACCACCGCGAGGAACGGGCCGAACAGCACCAGGACGACGAGAAGCGAAAGCCCGGTGACCCGCAGGATCGGCCACAGCCAGGCGAGATCGAGACCGTCGTCCGCACGGTTCTCATCGTTGAGGGTGTTGTCCTCCTGCAACGGAGCCGGCGGAACGACATCGTCGACCGTGTCGGGGCGCACCTCGGTCACGTTCTCGGGGTCGCGCTGCTCGGTGACCTCGAGGCTCGGCGATTGCTCCCGCTGCGGGGTGACGTCGATCGCCGCCCACTGTCCGTCGGTGCCCTGCACCTCGGTCCACGCGCTGAGGTCTTCGGCGCGACATGTTCCGGCGTCGCACGTCGGGAGCGCGGGATCGGCGGACGTCAGGCGTGCGCCGACCACGACGCGCGCGGGGAAACCCAGCTCGTGGGCGATCAGGGCGACGGCGACGGCGAACTGCTCGTCGTCGCCGACGGCGGCGACATAGTTTCCGGATGCCGTGGCCCGAGGGTCGTCCTCCCGGTCGAGCAGGCGCTGGAACATCGTCTCGATGCGGGCCAGGGAATGGCCGGACGCGCTCGGCTGCACCTGATAGCCCGAGAGATCGGCCGCCCATTTCGGGGGTGCGGAGCCGGCGGCCGGTGCCAGTCCGTGGCTGAGGTACCCGCGCTCCCGCAGCAGCTGCACGAGGGAAGCGAGAGCCGTCCCGTCGTCGCCGGTCGCGTGCTCGTCGACCCACCGGCGTAGGTTCTCGCCGCCCGAGACACCGCCGGGAGCACCGGGAGGGGTGAGGCTCGCGATGTCGACCGCGGCCGTCTCGGTCCCCGTCACCCGGTAGCGGTCGCCCGGCTCGAGCCCGCCGTCGGCGATCTGCACGCCCGCCTCTGCGGCGGAACTGTAGTAGAACCGGTCGGCCAGCTGGTTCGCCCGGTCGCCGGCGAAGGTGGCTTGGACGAGGCTTCCCGCCGTCGGCATCCAGATTCCGCCGAGGTCGCCGATCTCGATCTCGGCGTCGATCGGACGCCCCTCCCCCGCCGGCAGTCGCGACGGGACGCGGACGAAACGCCCCTCGCCCGTGCCCGAGGAGCGGAAGATCTCGCCGTCGTAGGAGTCGAGGGTCGCGACGCGGATGCGGTCGGGCAGAGCGCCGTCGCCGATCACCTGGAACAGCACGTCGTCGACCCGGGCGTCCGAGAACATCGCCCGGTACGAGGAGAGCGGACTCACCGCCTCTGCGATCTGACGCTCGGGACCCGTGGCCGACCGCAGGACGCGCCGGTCGGCGTTGGCAGCCGCCCACGGGACCACGGCGACGGTCGCGAGAGCGGCGACGAGGATCATGCCCGCCCCGGTGAGGGCGCGACGCCGATCCGTGCGCGATCGCCGCGTGCTCGGCGCGACCGTCGCCAAAGCGGTGGCGCGACGGAGTGACCGGACCCGCTCGTCGTGGGCCCGCCACGCGAGCCAGAGCACCGCGGAGAGCAGCGCCGCCAGCCCCACCGCGGTCTCGATCGGCGCCGGCAGCGACAGCGGCCCCCACACGAGGGGGGAGCTCGGGGACGTCCGGCCGAAGAACAGACCGAACCCGGTCATGAGCAACCCGCTCACGACGGCGCCCGTCGATCGCCGATCGGTCCGCACGGCGAGGGAGAGCGTGAGCACCGTGCCGACGAGGAAGACCACGAGGGCGGGAACGAGCAGGTTGCGGTAGTCGCCCACCGGGAGGTCGACGGTGACCAGGTCCTTCCAGGCCACGAGGACGCCCGCGGATGCCTCGCCGATCCCCCGCAGGATCTCGAGTGGCGCCCCGAGCCGCGACGGGACGGCGAGCGGCACGCACAGCACGAGGAACGCGACGACCGTCGCGGCCGCCGTGATCCACCCACCGCCTCGGCGCCAGGTCACGAACGCGACGATCAGCGCCGCCGCGAACGCGGACACGACCACGAGCACGAGGAAGGACCACGAGGCGTAGACCGGCCAGGCGGCGACGGCGGCGAGCGCGACCGTCACGAGCGTGTAGAGCGCGGCGGCGACGACGCGCCCCGGATGCCGGGCGGCGGTCACGAGGTCGCTCCCCGCACGAGGAGCCCGGAGAGATCGTCGAGGGTGCCGATGGTCAGGACGGTCAGGCCGGCGATGCTCTGCATGCGCGGGTGCGCACGTTCGTCGCACACGACGGCCGCGACTGCGGTGTCGGCGGGGAAGGCCAGCGCGGCCTGACGCAGGTGCGCGACGGGAACGCGGGAGCCGACGACGACGAATGCGATCGAAAGACGCTCGTTCGATTCGGATGCCAGGCGGCAGACGTCGGAGACCGGCATGGTGTTGTCATAGCGCTCGAGGGCGCTGAATCCGTCGAGCATCTGTCGCGGAGTGACCGTCGCCACGTGACGGATCGCGCGCAGACGGCCCTTGACGACGCGCGGGATCTCGGAGCCCGTGACGATGTCGATGTCGCGGGCGTCGCGGACGGCGCGGAGCCCGAGCGACGCCGCGGCGGCCACGGCGAGCTCGTACTCGTCGGCGTCGAGGTACTCCTGCGAGGCGGCGCCGAGAACGACGGCCATGCGGGAGCGGCGCGATTCCTCGTACTGACGGACCATCAGTCGGCCGGTCTTGGCCGTGGACTTCCAGTGGACCTGCCGCTGCGAGTCGCCCGGCGCGTACTCGCGGATGGCGTGGAACGACATGTCGGCGTCGACGAGGCGACGGGTCGCGTTGCCCTCGAGGTCGCGCACGAGACCGGCGCTCGTGGAGGGAAGGGCGACCGTGCGGGGGTGGACGAACAACTCGTGCGCGTCGTCGAAGTCGTGCTCTCGGCGCAGGAGCCCGACGGGATCGCTGCGGACGGTCGTGACCGGACCGACACGGACGATGCCGCGCGGCAGCGGCGGGATCTCGAGCGCCTCGGTGACGCTCTGCCCCGGACGAAGGAGCGGGACCCCGAACTCCACGAGGCCCTGCCCGACGGGGATGTCGAGGCGCCCGGGGAGCGCGACACGCGAGCTCTCGTTGCGCACGACGATCTCGCCCGTCACACCGTGACCGGCCACGACGCGCTCACGCGCGAGGGTCAGATCGACGGCGTACGCGCGGGCGCCGAAGAGGAACGGCACGCTCATGAGCAGCAGAAGGAATGCGGCACTGCCAGCGACCATCCACTCGACCCAGCCGAAGACGACGCCGAGCAGCAGTCCCCCCGTCGCGGCGAGCGTCACGACGGCGCCCGCCGGGCGCACGGTGCGCCCCGCCCATCGCGTCGCCGTGACGGCGGCATCCGTCGTGACGCGCCACGCCTCGGCGACGCGCACGACGGCGCGCACGATCCGCCGCTCGCGCCGCGTCGAGGTGGACGTGATCGAGGTGCGCGAGCCGGTGACGGCCGTGCCGGCGGACGTGCGCGTCAACCGCGACTCGGTGAGGTTCACCTCCGGCATGGGCGAATTCCCCTCGGAAGGGAGGTCATCGCGCGCGCTCGCTCTCGCGCTGCGTGGGCGGTGCGACGTCGAGGAGCACCTGCCCGATGACCGCCTCCGCGGTCACCCCGTCGAACTCAGCCTCGGGGTGCAGGATGAGCCGGTGCGAGAGCACCGCCACGGCGAGCGCCTTCACATCGTCGGGGGTCGCGTACGTGCGGCCCTGCGCGGCGGCGCGGGTACGGGTGGCCCGGGTGAGGGCCAACGCCCCGCGGATGCTGACGCCGAGACGCACCTCGTCGGCGGAGCGCGTGGCATCCACGAGCCGGGCGATGTAGTCGAGGACGAGGGCGTCCACGTACACGGTGGCCGCGAGGTCGGCCATTCCGACGAGAGCCTGCGGGGTGACGATCGGGCGGAGGTCTGCCGTCGAGACCGCGGCTCCGTCGAGGATGCGCACGGTGGCGGCGTGATCGGGGTAACCGAGCGAGGTCCGCAGGAGGAAGCGGTCGAGCTGCGCCTCGGGGAGGCGATACGTGCCCGCCTGCTCGACCGGGTTCTGCGTCGCGAGGACGAGGAAGGGCACGCCGACCTCGCGCGACACTCCGTCGATGGTGACGCGCCCCTCTTCCATGACCTCGAGCAGGGCCGACTGCGTCTTCGGGCTCGCCCGGTTGATCTCGTCGGCGAGCACGATGTTGGCGAAGACGGGCCCGGCGTGGAACTCGAATCGCCCCGTCTTCTGGTCGTACACCGTGATGCCGGTGATGTCGCCCGGCAGCAGGTCGGGTGTGAACTGGATGCGGGTGTTCGTCCCCTGCACCGACTGGGCGACCGCGCGCGCGAGCGAGGTCTTCCCGGTACCCGGCACGTCCTCGAGGAGGACATGCCCGTCGCTCAGCATCGCGGTCAGCACGAGCTCGACCACGTGCCTCTTACCGAGCACGGCGCGCTCGACGTTGTCGGCGATCTGCGAGAACGTCTGCGCGAACCAGGTCGCCTGCTCCTGGGTGATCGTCATGTCGGTGGGTCTCTCTCTGGGGGATGGATGCCGGGGGCGGGGCTACGC
>NZ_LDRU01000140.1 GCF_001476285.1 Microbacterium testaceum
GACGGATGCCGCGGCGCCGAGGCCGCGGCATCCGGAATCACCCGGCGATGGCGTCGGTGAGCTTGGCGTAGGCGGCGGGTCGGCGACGGCGGATCCAGGCGGCCTGGACGTACCCGAACGCGGGGACCGCGACCACGAGGGCGAGCAGGGCCCACGTGACGGCGCCGAAGGTGGGTGCACCCTCGGCATCGACGTCGCCGACCATCACGGGGAAGTACGCGACGATCACGACGGCCGAGATCGCGAGCCCGACGAAACCCAGGGCCGGAGCGATCACCGTGTTCCACGGGCGCCGGTCCTGCCGATTGCGGGTGAAGTAGACGATCACGGCGATCGAGGTCACCGCCATCAGCACGACGATGGCGACGGTGGCGACGCCGGAGAGCCAGGTGAACACCTGCAGCAGGGGGTCGAGTCCGAGCAGGGCGAACGCAGCGAGGAGGACGCCCGCGGTAGCGGTCTGCACGAGCGAGGACACGTGCGGCGAGAGGTGGCGCGCGTGCACACCGGACACCGAGTCGGGGAGGACTCCGGCGGTCGACATCGCGTGCTGGTAGCGCGTCAGGACGTTGTGGAACGACAGCACGCACGCGAACATCGACGTCAGCAGCAGCACGTTCACGACGACTTCGCCGACCGTGCCGAGGTAGATCGCCACGGTTCGCAGCATCAGGGTCGCGGGGTTCTCCGCGGCGGCGGCCAGGACGCCGTTCGGACCCCAGGCCATCACGAGCCCCCAGGTCGAGAGCGTGTAGAACACTCCGATGCCGATGACCGCGCCGTAGGTCGCCCGGGGGATCGTGCGGTCGGGGTCGCGCGCCTCGTCGCGGAAGATCGCGGTGGCCTCGAAGCCGATGAACGCGGCGATCGCGAACATCAGCCCCACTCCGGGCGAGCCGCTCGCGATGTTCGCGGGCTCGAAGGGTGCGAGGCTCAGTCCTTCCGGACCGCCGTTCACGACCACCGCGCCGACGAGGACGAGGACGATCGCGACCTCCGCGATGAGGAGGATGCCGAGCACCTTGCTGGACAGGTCGATGTGGCGGTACCCCAGCACCCCGACCAGGGCGACGGTGGCGAGCGCGTACAGCCACCACGGGAGGTCGGGTCCGCCCACCGACACGACGGTGATCTCGAGCAGGTAGCCGACGTACCCGTACACCGCGACCTGGATCGTCGTGTAGGTCAGGATGGCGGTCCATGCCGCAGCCAGGCCGGACGGGCGTCCCAGCCCGTAGCCGATGTAGGTGAAGAAGGCGCCGGGGCGGGGCACGTGCCGCGTCATGGCTGCAAGCCCGACGGCGAACAGCAGCAGGATGACGGCGCTGACGGCGTACAGAGCGGGGTAACCCACCCCGTTTCCGATCAGGATGCCGAGGGGTCCGGCGCCGCCGACGACGGTGAGCGGCGAGGCGGCGGCGACCACCATGAAGATGATCGCCGTGACACCGAGGGAGCCCTGCAACGTCCGCTTCGCCGACGTCGCCACTCCCTTCGACTCGAGCTGGGTCATGTGGGTTCCTCCGGGATTCGGGTGGGACGGGATTCGGGTGGGACGGGATTCGGGTG
>NZ_LDRU01000141.1 GCF_001476285.1 Microbacterium testaceum
CCCACGACGGACGCAACAGATCGCTCTCTCGTCAGGCCATCATGACTTCCTCATCCCCCACCGCCCCCGCGTCGTCCGCTCCCGCCAATCCGCGCTCCCGTGTCATCACCGCGAGCCTCATCGGCACGACGATCGAGTTCTACGACTTCTACGCGTACGCCACCGCCGCGGTCCTCGTCTTCCCCGTCCTCTTCTTCCCGACCGGCAACGACACGACCTCTCTGCTGCTGTCGTTCAGCGTCTTCGGCGCCGCCATGGTCGCCCGACCTCTCGGCGCGATCGTGTTCGGCCACTTCGGCGACCGGTTCGGCCGCAAGGCCACGCTCGTGGCATCCCTTCTCACGATGGGTGTCGCGACCTTCCTCATCGGCTGCCTGCCGACCTTCAACGAGATCGGTGTCTGGGCGGCGATCCTGCTGCTGATCATGCGTCTCGCGCAGGGCTTCGCCCTCGGCGGCGAGTGGTCGGGCGCGGCCCTCGTGGCCACTGAGAACGCCCCGAAGGGCAAGCGGGCCTGGTACGGCACGTTCCCGCAGCTGGGCGCGCCGATCGGCTTCATCATCGCCAACGGCATCTTCCTCATCATCAACTTCGCCCTGCCCCACCCCGACGGCACGGCCCAGCGTTCGGCGGAGTTCCTCGCCTGGGGTTGGCGTGTGCCGTTCCTGTTCTCGGCCGTCATGGTGATCGTCGGCCTCTGGGTGCGACTCAAGCTCGTCGAAAGCGAGTCGTTCGCCAAGGCCGAGAAGACCGGCGTGATCAAGAAGTTCCCGCTCGGCGAGGCGATCCGTCGTAACTGGAAGCAGCTGATCCTCGGCACGTTCATCATGCTGGCGACGTACGTGCTGTTCTACCTCATGACGAGCTTCACGCTCTCGTACGGCACGAAGCCGACGGAGGCCGGCGCCGCCGCGGCCGCGGAGAAGGCGGGAACGCCCTTCGACCCGGCCACGTACGTCCCCGGTCTGGGCTTCGGCTACACCGACTTCGTCATCATGCAGATCATCGGCGTCGTCTTCTTCGGCATCTTCACGATGCTGTCGGGACCGGTGGCCGACCGTCTGGGGCGCAAGCGCCTGCTGATCGGGGTGACGATCGCGATCATCGTGTTCGGTCTCACGTTCTCGTTCTTCCTCACGCCGCAGACCGACGCGGGCTTCACGCGCGTCCTCGTCCAGGCCTTCCTCATCATCGGCTTCCTGCTCATGGGGACGACGTTCGGGCCGATGGGCGCCGTGCTGCCCGAGCTGTTCCCGACCAACGTGCGCTACACCGGCTCGGCGATCTCGTACAACGTGTCGTCGATCCTCGGGGCGGCCCTCGCGCCGATCGTCGCGGTGGCACTGTGGGCGGCCGGCGACGGCAACCCGTGGCTCGTCGGCGTCTACCTGTCGGCGATGGGCGTGCTGACCCTCATCGCGGTGGTGCTCTCCCCCGAGACGAAGGACGTCGACTACGACGAGAACATCGCCGCCGGAGCGATCGCGCCGTAAACGCCTGATCGCAGGACATCGGATGCCACGGGGCCTGTGCCTCGTGGCATCCGTCGTTTTACGGGGCGGGGTGACGGGCGGTGGGGTGG
>NZ_LDRU01000142.1 GCF_001476285.1 Microbacterium testaceum
TCCGCTTCGTCGGCAGCGTCAGATGTGTATAACGGTCAGTTCCTGATGCAGAACTGTCACCGATGTCCTGAGACATGACACGGACGTATCTCGAGACGTTCCGGGTGTTTTGGACACTCAACACACGGCAGCCGCGGGTCAGGCGTCGCGCAGCGCCTCCAGGCGGCGCACGCGCGGAATCACTTCGGCCGCGAAGCGCTGCATCTCGGGCAGGTGCGGCGAGAACTGGAGGAGCAGCGTCGAGACCCCGACGTTCGCGAACTCCACGGTGCGTTCGGCGACCTGATCGGGCGTGCCGACGAGGTTCGGACGCAGGCCACGGTTCGACACCGAGTACTCCTTGAGGTCGACCTGGGTGTCGAGCTTCGACTTGCTCACGAAGTCCTGGTACGAGCCGTACGCTGCTCCCCCGCGGACGTCGGTGATCCGTTCGATCTCGGCCTGCGCTTCTTCCTCGGTGTCGCGCACGATCGCGTAGGCGGCCATCCCGAACGCCTCGAAAGGCGTCGCGCCGGCCTCGGACCGACGCCGGCGCATGTCCGCGACCTTCGCCGACAGCTCTTCGAGCGTCCCGCCGTGGGTGAGGTACGCGTCGGCGAAGCGGGTGATCGCGGTGCGCCCGGCCTCGCTCTCGCCGCCGGCGTACAGGCGCGGCTGCACCCGGGGCTTCGGCTCGGTGTACGTGCCCTCGGTGCGGTAGTACTCGCCCTCGTAGGCGAACGGCGTCTTGTTCCAGAGTCCGCGCAGCACCTCGACCCACTCGATCGTGCGGGCGTACCGGTCGTCGTGGGCGCTGAACAGTCCCTCGTACTGCTTGGCCTCCTCGGCCCACCACGCGGAGACGACGTTGAGGGTGAACCGTCCGCCGCTGATCTCGTCGATCGTGGCGGCCTGCTTCGCGGTGTGGAAGGGGTTGTGGAACCCGGGGCGCACGGCCGTCATGAGCTCGAGGTTCGACGTGACCGCGGCGAGACCCGCGGTGACCGCCCACGCGTCGAGCGAGGGCGCCTCCACGCCCTTGATGTCGTTGAGGTTGAGCTCCGGGATGAGCGTGAGGTCGAAGCCACCCTCTTCCGCTGCGCGAGCGATCTCGGCGATGTGGGCGAACGAGACGGGCGTCTGCTCGTCGTCGACGTTGCGCAGCCATCCGCCGAAGATGGGGGTCCAGTAGCCGAAGCGCACGCGCTGGGGGGAGGTCATGGCATCCATCCTGACCCGGCTCGATGTCGTGTGTCGTCATGCGAGGACACGGACCGTCACACACCGTTGACCGTTGTCGAGGTCGGTGCGACGGTAGCCGGGTTCCGATCCTCGAGGAGAACCCCATGACCGACATCGCCCCCACGCACGAGCCCCTGAAGTTCGCCTACTGGGTTCCCAACGTCAGCGGCGGCCTGGTGATCAGCTCCATCGAGCAGCGCACCGACTGGGGCTACGACTACAACGTCAAGCTCGCGCAGACGGCGGAGCGCGTCGGCTTCGAGTACGCGCTGAGCCAGGTTCGATACGCCTCGAGCTACGGAGCCGCGCAGCAGCACGAATCCACCTCGATCAGCCTGGCGCTGCTGCTGAACACCGAGAAGCTCAAGGTCATCTCGGCCATCCACCCCGGGATCTGGCATCCGGCCGTCCTGGCGAAGTTCATCAACACGGCCGATCAGTTCTCGCACGGCCGCGCCGCCGTGAACGTCGTGAGCGGCTGGTTCAAGGACGAGTACACCGACCTGGGTCTCGAGTGGCTCGAGCACGACGAGCGGTACGAGCGTGCCGCCGAGTTCATCCAGGTGCTGCGCGGACTGTGGACGCAAGAGAAGTTCTCGTTCCACGGCAAGTACTACGACATCACCGACTTCACGCTGCGTCCGTTCCCCTACGAGGTGCCGGGACGCGCGCACCCCGACATCTTCCAGGGCGGCAACTCGACGGCGGCGCGCTTCAACGGCGGCGCATTCTCGGACTGGTACTTCTCCAACGGCAAGGACTTCGACGGCTTCACCGAGCAGTACGACGACGTCACGCGGGTCGCGGCCGAACACGGGCGTCGCACGCGCTTCGGTCTCAACGGTTTCGTCATCCAGCGCGACAGCCGGGCGGAGGCGGAGCAGCAGCTCCGCGAGATCATCGCCCACGCGGACGACGGTGCGGTGGAGGGCTTCCGCAAGAGCGTGCAAGAGGCCGGAGCATCGACGAAGGACGGCAAGGGCATGTGGGCCGACTCGTCCCTCGACGACCTCGTGCAGTACAACGACGGCTTCCGCACGCAGCTGTTCGGTGACGCGCAGCAGATCGCCGAACGGATCATCGAGTACAAGAAGCGCGGCGTCGACCTGTTCCTGCTCGGCTTCCTCCACTTCCAGGAGGAGCTCGAGCGTTTCGGTGAGACGGTCATCCCGATCGTGCGTGAGCTCGAGGCGGATCTGGCGCGCACCGGCGACCCGATCGAGGTCGCCGCGCGCTGAGGGACGACGGATGCCGTGACCCCGGCCCGTAGGCTCGACTCATGGTCGAGACGCGGTACGTGATCCCGCATCGCGCTCGCACCGAAGCCCTCGTCGCCGAGGCCCTGAGAGCGGCCGGCCAGCCCGACGACCCCGCGCGGTGGCAGTGGATCGAACACGGTTCGGCCAACCTCGTCGTGCTCGCCGGCGCCGCCGCCGTGCGGGTCGGCCGCACCGCGACAGCCGCCGCCGAGTCACTCCGCGCTCAGACTGTGGTCGATGCGCTGCCCGGGCTGCCGTTCGCGGTCCCCCGTGCCCTCGCCGATCCCGTGCGTGACGGCGACATGGTCGCGATCGCGCAGCGCCGACTCGATGGCGTCCCTCACCCGAGCGGACACGGCGATGCCGATGCGCTGCGCGGAGTCCTCGATGCGCTGGCCGCGGTACCGGTCCGCGCGCTCGAAGCGCGCCTCGCGCCTCCGCACGCGTTCATGGGCGGTGAGCAGTGGCATCCGGTCATGGTCGAGCGGGCGATCCCGCTTCTCGCCCCCGACGTCCGAGACAGAGCCCGCCGGGCCACTGACGACCTCGCCGCGCTCGAGCCGGTCCCCGAGGTCCTCGTCCACGGCGACCTCGCCGGGTCGAATCTCCTCTGGGACGGCGGTGTCGTCACGGGCGTCATCGACTGGGATCTCGCGAGTGCGGGCGACCCGGCCATCGATGTCGCAGCGCTCGCCGTGTGGCACGGGTGGGACGTGATCGAGCGCGTGCGTCCGCCCGAGGTCGTGCACCGCGCGCGGATCATCGCGGCGACGCATCCGCTCCAGGTCGTCTGCTTCTCGCTCGTGCAGGGCCGCCCGGAGACCGAAGTCGCCCGCGCGGCGACGTGGGCGAGCGCCCGCATGTGACCGCGGGCGCGTGACTGCCCGCCATGTGACCCGAATGTGACGGGTTATGTCGTCGCGTGACGCGCGGAATGTGCGTCGGTTCCCAGCCTGCGCTGGACTGGCTCCTACCTCGCCCACAGCAAACCGGGAGTCGACATGCCTCTGCCCCGCCCTCTTCGCCGCCTCGCGCTCGCCGCGACCGCCGCGGCCGCCACCGTCGCCCTGCTCGCCGGGTGCTCGGGCGGCGGCGCCGGATCGGGAGCACCGGTCAACGCCGAACCCGTCACGGGCGGAACGCTCACCTACCTCGAGCCGCAGACGTGGACGACGCTGTACCCGCCCGCCGCGGGCTTCTACCCGAACGGCGGCATCGTCAACAACATCACCGATCGACTGCTCTACCAGGACCCCGAGACCCTCGAGCTGCAGCCCTGGATCGCGACCGCTCTTCCGGAGGTGAACGAGGATGCCACGCAGTACACCTTCACCATCCGCGAGGGTGTGACGTACTCCGACGGCACTCCGCTGGACGCGGCGAACGTCGTCGCCAACTTCGACCTGTTCGGCAAGGGCGACTCGAGCCGCAAGCTCACGCAGTCCGAGGCGATCAACAACTACGACCACGGCGAGGTCGTCGACCCGACCACGGTCCGCTTCTTCTTCACCGCCCCCTCCCCCGGCTTCGCGCAGGCGGTGTCGACCATCAACTCGGGTCTGGTCTCGAACTCCACGCTCGCGAAGACGGCCGAGACCTTCGGGCCCGGCAACGCGACGACGGTCATCGGCTCGGGTCCGTTCGTGATCGACGCCGAAGAGGTCGGCACGAAGGTGACGCTGAAGGCGCGCGACGACTACGACTGGGCGCCGCCCTCGCGCGAGCACCAGGGTCGCCCCTACCTCGACGGCATCGACCTGATCGTCGCGGCCGAAGACAGCGTGCGCGTCGGCACGGTGGTGGCGGGGCAAGCGGATGCCGCGCGCCAGATCGAAGCACCCGACGAGGCGCAGTTCGCGGCCCCGGGTCTCGCGCTGGTCGCCGCGCCGACCAACGGGGTGAACAACGGCCTGAGCTTCCGCTTCCGCAACCCTCTGCTCGCCGACATCCGCGTGCGCCAGGCGATCATCGCCGGCATCGACCGCCAGGACATCGTCGACACCCTCTTCACGAAGAACTACCCGCTCGCGACCGGAGCCCTGGCCAAGAACGCGCTCGGGTACACCGACACCTCCTCGTACTACGCGTACGACCCC
>NZ_LDRU01000143.1 GCF_001476285.1 Microbacterium testaceum
GTCGTGGGCGGGGCGAGCGGGGGTCCGTGCACGACAGCCGAGGTCCCGTAGTCCCACCACCACACCTCCCCGGGCTCGAAGCTCTGGATGTACCGGTGTCCCGTCGCGTGGAAGTGCGCCGTCGCGTGTCGGTTCAGCGACGAGTCGCAACAGCCGACGTGACCGCACGCGGCGCACCGCCGCAGGTGGACCCACCAGCTCCCGCTCGCGTCGCACTCCTGGCATCCGGGACCGCTCGGAGGAACGCCCCGGTCGATCTGATCGAGCGCGGTCATCACGCGAGGTCGGCGATCGCGTCCGTGATGACTTTCGCGACCTCGGCGGGGTGGCTCTGCATAACGAGGTGGGGCGCGTCGAGCTCGACGACCGTCCGCAAGCCCGCGCGCTGGTAGCCGAAGCGCTCGACGTCGGGGTTGATCGTGTGGTCGGCGCTCGAGACGATGCCCCACGCCGGCTTCGTCTTCCACGCGGCGACGGGCGCGTTCTCGCCGAACGCGAGGGCGGCGAGGGGCCGCTGCGACACGGCGAGCACCTCGGCCCGCTCGAGCGGCACGCCGTGCGCGAAGACCTCGGGGAAGGCCGCGACCTCGACCGAGACGTCGGTGCCGGGCTCGCCGCCTTCGACGGGGAACGGCGTGTAGACGAGGTGCTGCGCGAGGTCGGAGTCGGGGAAGCCGCCCTGCAGCTGGCCGAGACTC
Organism: Microbacterium testaceum; assembly: GCF_001476285.1. Classification (GTDB taxonomy): domain Bacteria; phylum Actinomycetota; class Actinomycetes; order Actinomycetales; family Microbacteriaceae; genus Microbacterium; species Microbacterium testaceum_B. Next base: position 699 of record NZ_LDRU01000143.1, read on the forward strand.
TCTCCCTCTTCGAGCGCGTAGCCCGAGACGTAGACCAGGCCGACGACGTTCTCGGCGACACCCGCGACGGTGATCACGGCACCGCCGTACGAGTGCCCGGCGAGAAGCACGGGTCCCTCGATCTGCTCGACGACCGAGCGGATGTACGCCGCATCGCCGATCAGGCTGCGGTTCGGCACGGCGGGCACGCGCACGGTGTACCCCTGGTCGAGCAGCGCGCGGGTCACGGGCGCCCAGCTCGCGGCATCCGCGAAGGCTCCGTGCACGAGGACGATGGTGGGGGAAACGGACATCGGATGCCACTCCTCTCGTCGCAGCCGAGTCGCCGCGAGTGGGTGCCCACGCTAGGCAGCGCGGCGGCGGGGCGGCAGGGGCATTCGTCGAGAATCGCGCTCGACAGATGTCGAAGGCGGATCCCCGCCGACGGGTGATCGGTGACAGGCTGAGAGAAGGTTCGGGACGGGAGCGACGGATGACGGGGCAACGGCGTCGGATCGGGATTCTGCTGTTCGACGGGGTGAAGGCGCTCGATTTCGTCGGCCCCGCCGAGGTGTTCTCCGAGACGAACCTGACGACGGATGCCTACGAGCTCCGGTTCTACTCGCCCACCGGGGCCGACGTCACGGCGTTCATGGGCCTGCGGATCGGCGTCGACGGCGCAGCCTCCGAGAGCGGGCCGCTCGACACGGCGATCATCCCGGGGAGCGAGCGGGCACCGGCGGTGTTCGACGACGCCGATCTGCAGAGGGCGATCACCGACCTGGCGCGTCAGGCCCGGAGGATCGCGTCGATCTGCAGCGGCGCGTTCGGCCTCGCCGCGACGGGACTCCTCGACGGTCACCCCGCGACGACGCACTGGAAGTTCGCCGACGCGCTGGCCAGCCGCTATCCCCGGGTCGCGGTCGATTCCGAGCGCATCTTCACGAAGCAGGGTGACATCTACACCTCGGCGGGGGTCGCGGCGGGTATCGACCTCGCCCTGTCCCTCGTCGAAGACGATCACGGCGCCGAGGTCGCGCGCAGCGTGGCGCAGCACCTCCTCGTCTACATGCGCCGCTCGGGCGGGCAGTCGCAGTTCTCGGCCGCGCTGAAGATGCCGGTCCCGCGCACGAGCATCGCCCGCGCGGTAGCCGAGTACGTCTCCGACGATCCGACCCGCGCGACGAGCGTCACCGAGCTCGCCGCGCACGTGAACGTCAGCCCTCGACACCTCACCCGCGTCATCCGCGACGAACTAGGCGTCACCCCGGCCGCCTACATCGCGTCGCTGCGGCTGGAGCTCGCGGTCAACCTGCTCGAGTCGGGTGCCTCGATCGCCCAGTCGGCCTCCGCGTCCGGCTTCGGCTCGCCCGCGGCCCTGCGCCGCGCGTTCCTCGCGCGGTACCGCGTGACGCCGTCGGGGTATCAGCAGCGGTTCCGCTCGACGGTCGCGCCGCCCGCGGGCGAGCTGTCGGCCTAGAGCGAGGCCGACTGTCGCACGGGCGAGAGCGCCACTGTGGCGCGGGCGAGAGCGGTGCTGAGCGGAGGATCGGGGGCGAGCGGAGGACCTTTCGCGCCGCTGGGCCCTCCCTCCGTCCCTGGCCCTCCGCTCGTCACGCCGTCCGCCCGTCACGCCCGGCC
>NZ_LDRU01000144.1 GCF_001476285.1 Microbacterium testaceum
TCCCTCGCCCTCCCCCTGCCACCGGCCTCTGTCACCGGCGCCGCACGAGGTGAAGACCCTGCGCGACCGCGCGCGTGATGAGGTACTGAACGCTCGGCCAGTCGTCCATGACCTGGTGGTATCCGACGCGGATCACGTGGTATCCGTTCAGGGTCAGAACAGCATCGTGACGAATGTCCTCCGCGCGCTGCGCGCCTACATGATGCGCTCCGTCGATCTGGAGGACCAGTCGTTCTCCGATCAGGAGGTCGACACGATGCCCGTGGAGGAAGGCCTGGGGCAGGAGCCGAAGTCCGAGCCACCGCAAGCGGACCACGATGATCGTCTCGAGGCCCGAGTCGGCGAAAGGCTGGACCTCTTCCAGGATCGACCGAGCACGGCCCGGCAGGTCGAGGCGCGTCAGCGCCTCGCGCGAGACGAGGTGCTTGTTCAAGGCCGACTCCCAGACGACGAACGCCTCTTCTCGCGGGATGCACGTGGCGACGAGGACCAGCACGTTCTCGAGTGCGTCGACGAGGGCATCGGGATGCCGTGGCACGGCGGGACGCGATCGATGCACGCGCGTCCCCGCGGCGACGTCGATCCGACCGGCATGCGGCGCTGCGGCGACGTGCATTCCGCGCCCCCTGGCCACCCACAGTCCTCTGTGCTCCGCGGCGCTGAGGCAGGAGACGATCACCCCCGCTCGCGCGGCGGCGCGAAGCGTCGGATCGGCATCCGGGAGGGCGAGCCACGACCGCCGGATCCGCAGGAGATGACCCCCATCGACGGCTTCGGCGACGGCACGCCAGGACAGACCCTCTTCTTTCAGGCGCGCGCCACGCACGACTCCCCCGCTTCGACGAACGAACTCGACGGCATCCATGAGGCGAGACGGCATGGGCACAGCGTCGCCGATACCGGACGCCGGAATGACACCGTTCGAGGCCGGTGGGGACGGTTCTGGCAGAACGGCTGGTGTGCAGGAGGAGTCGACGCGGGCACCCGGTCGTGACGAGCGGAGGGGGAGGGACAGAGGGAGGAAGAATCCGGCGCCGCGATCCTCCGCTTGTCCCCTGCCCTCCCCTCGCTCCGCCCCGCGCCCCGCGGCACCCGCGCAAGGCCCATCGCCCCCGGGTGAGCCCGTCCCTACAATGACGCCATGACGGCAGGCCAGCCCGAGTGGGTGATCCGAGAGGACGCGGGGTCGCCGGTGCTCGTCGCGCTGTATCTACGCCAGGTGCTCGGCATCCGGTCTCCCGAAGACCTGCCCTCCCTGCGGCACGTGCCGGCGGCCGCGGAGACGACGCGCACGGATGCCGCGCAGTCGGAGCTCGAGAGACAGTGTCGCGCCTACTGGGCGTTGACGGTGGAGCGCCAGGC
>NZ_LDRU01000145.1 GCF_001476285.1 Microbacterium testaceum
CTCCACCGGGATTGACCCTATCCTCTTCGTCGTCAGCGTCAGCTGTGTATAAGGGACAGGGGCGGCGGCGTCAGCGCTCGAGGCTGGAGGGGTGGAGTCGGTGTGCGTCGCCCTCAGCGCAGCCGATCGGCCAGTGCCACGGCATCGTGCGGAGCGCGGCCACGCGCGTCGTTATCGAAGTAGGCATAGACATCGCGCGGCACGCCGTCCGTCGAAGCGGTGCCGTCGAGCCAGCCGCGGATCCGATCGGCCCAGGCATCGAGCTCCGGCCCGGCGTAGCCGCTCGCGTAGAGCTCGGTGGAGCCGTGGAGTCGCACGTAGACGTGGTCGGCGGTGAGGGCGTCGAACACGGGCCAGCGGCCCGCGGTGTCGGCGAGGACGAGGGCGACATCGTGTGCGCGAAGGATCTCGGCCGCACGCGGGTCGGAGAAAGAGGCCGAGCGCGGTTCGAGCGCGTGGCGGAGGGGCATGTCGGCCTCGACCTCGAGCCAGTCGCGGCCGTCCAATCGCTGATCGTGCTGCCGGGCGAGTTCGAGGGCGGCGCCGGTCGTCCGCGGGAGCTGCGAAAGGAAGCCGTCGAGCACGTCGGGATCGAAGTCCACCCGTTCGGGCAACTGCCAGAGGAACGGGCCGAGGGTCGGGCCGAGCGCGAGCACACCGGACGCGAAGAAGTTGGCGAGCGCTGTGTGCACGCCGACGAGGCGCAGCATGTGCGTGACATACCGCGAACCTTTGACCGCGAAGACGAAGTCCGCGGGCACCTCTTCGCGCCAGCGCCGGTAGCTGGCGGGACGCTGCAGCGAGTAGAAGGAGCCGTTGAGCTCGACGCTGCGGAGGTGCTCGCCCACGTACGCGAGCTCGCGCCGCTGTGGGAGCCCGCGCGGGTAGAAATCTCCCCGCCAGCGTGGGTAGCGCCAGCCGGAGATTCCGACGAAGGCGGTCGCGCTCAGGCGTGGCCCTCGGCGGCGGGGAAGCCGGGGTCCACGGCGTCGCCCGTGTCGTCGGTGAGGTCGACGTGCTCTTCGGCCTCGGCGGCGTCTTCGCGGACCTCGTCGGTCACGGCGTCGGTGGGGGCGGCCGAGTCGGCGTGGGCGTCGTCGGCGTGGCGGGAGGGGATGTCAGGAGTGCTCATGCGTCCACGGTGCGCCCTCGACCCGTCGTGGTCGACAGGCTTGCGCGCGAGGGCGAGAGGGGACAGGGGACGGGGGAGGAC
>NZ_LDRU01000146.1 GCF_001476285.1 Microbacterium testaceum
TTCTGCGGCGTTGGTGGAACTAGACCAGAGTGATGCGCTACGCAGGCCGGCCTGTCTAGTGTCGCTGGGCTGCACCGTTGAGCCGCCCGGCCGGCCGGACAAGCCGCGGGTCGAACACCTGCCTCGGGTCGAACCGCCGCAGCTGTTCGTCGAGGGCGAGAACGACCCCTTCGTCGACCCCCACGAGCAACTCCTGGAGGCAGTGGACTCGTGCTCGGATGCCCGTGTGCACTGGATCGCCGGTGCGAACCACTCGTTCGAGGTGAAGGGCGCGCGGCGGCCGGCCGACGAGATCGGCGCGGGATTGGCGCCGGTGGTGGCGGAGTTCGTCCGGGCGCTGTGAGGGCTACGGGCGCTGGTCTTCGGACAGGGTGCCGCAGCGGGAGATGGCGAGGAGGTCGATGGCTTTGCGGCCGTTGATTGTTCTCTCACTTATCCCGAGCGACATCCGCGGGGAGTCGCGGACCATATAGATCTGCGCAAAGTTGACGGGCACGCCGAGATCGTGCGCGCGCCATACGTCGCCAACTGCGTCGGGAAATCTGTCGATGAATGAGGGAATGTCAAACGAGTCATCGACGTACACCTCCCACTGACCGGTGTAGAAGCTGCCGCGGCTGGTTCCGAAGGTGAGGTCTTCGCCGCACCCGTAGGGCTCGAACGTTTCGTTCGGGACGATCTCTTTCGGGTCTGGAACAAGGTCTGCCACTTGCTTCAGAACGTCGTTCGTCTCAGCGCGCACCTGATCGTACGTAGGGGGTGAGTCCGCACAACCGCTGAGCAGCAGCGCACAGGCGGTCAGGGCGAGGAGAGTGAGAGTCGCTTTCAAAATTGCTTCCCATGCGTAAGGAGGAGCGAGTAGACGGAGTAGAGAGCCGGTCCATTTATCGACTCGTCGTCGCTCATCAATGCGTTGTGGTGTTTGACGCTGTCCGAGACGATGCCCACGGGGCCGCCGATGACGAGATTCTCCGGATCGAGCCCTGGGAGTCCGGTGTCGACGATCTGTACGCCCGGAAAGGACTCCGGGGGCACGCTGAACCCCAGATCTGCGAGGCTCAAACCCGCGTAGTAGCGGTTGATGTCGTCCGGTGCCTGCGCGGCGAAGTATCGCGTCTCGGGCGATGGTTGGTAAGGCCCGATCGCACCGACCGTGGCGGCCATGAACCGAGCATCGACGACTCCTCCGTACGACTCGGCGGCGCTTCCGATGGCTCCCGCATACGAGTGCTCGTAGCTCATCGTCCAGAGGTCCGGTCGCGTGGCATCGATTCCCTGCACGAAGCGCGCGTACTCGGGCGAGCGCTCCAACGCGTAGGTGGTCAGCTGCGGGCCACCTCCTGATGGAATGTCGGAAAGTTGGGGCATCGGTCCAGACAGGACAGTGAAACTCACGACGGCTCCCATCCCCGCTCTGGTCTCCCACTCCGCAACCCGCGTCACCGCCTCATCGCCGAAGAACGACTCCGCCCGTGTGTTCGTTCCCGGAACGACGAACAGCGCCGAGGTCGCCGTCGCCGGATCGCCCGACATCTCGATGAGAGAGCCATGGTCGGGGTCCCATGCGTAGAGCTGCTTCCGTCCGTCCTGGACGGCCTGGAAGTACGCGATCTCCCGATCGAGGTCGCTCACCCGACGGTTCGCCTCCGCGCGTGGAACCCGGAGGGAGGTGCCGAGGCCATCGACGACACCGACGGCGTCCAGCCGCTGGCGGAGGAGTTCTTCGACGCGCGACGCGGCCCGCG
>NZ_LDRU01000147.1 GCF_001476285.1 Microbacterium testaceum
TCGTAGTACATCTCGCGACGAGCCTGAGCGCAGTCGTGCACGTCGATGCCGAGGTGATGGCTCGTGCCGTGCACCATGTAGCGGCGGTGCTGGCCGCCGCTGTCGGCATCCAGGGCCTCCTGCGCCGTGACGGGGAGCAGGCCCCACTCCGCCACGCGAGCGGCGATGACCTCCATCGCGGCTTCATGGACACGGCGGAACGGCACACCGGGTCGCGCCGCGTCGAATGCCGCGTCGGCCGCCTCGCGAACCGCCTCGTACACCCGGCGCTGTACATCGGTGAACCGCCCCGAAACGGGGAGGGTGCGGGTGATGTCGGCGGTGTAGAGGCTGTCGACCTCGACGCCGGCGTCCACGAGGATGAGATCTCCCGGCGTGACCGCGCCGTCGTTGCGCGTCCAGTGCAGGTAGCACGCGTGGGGGCCGGATGCCGCGATCGTGTCGTACCCGACCGCGTTGCCGTCGGCGCGAGCGCGCTGATGGAAGACGCCCTCGACGACGCGCTCTCCGCGGGGGTGCTCGATGATCCGCGGGAGCTCCGCGACGATGTCGTCGAAGCCGCGTGCGGTGACTTCTACCGCGAGGGCCATCTCGGCGAGCTCGAACTC
>NZ_LDRU01000148.1 GCF_001476285.1 Microbacterium testaceum
ACCTCGTGACCCTCGTCACGCGGTTCGAAGACCAGCACGGAATCGGGCTCGGCATCGGACGCCCACCCGGTCAAGTGGGCGAAAGCCGAGTGCGCGCGGAACGGGTAGTCGGTGTCGTTGCTGCGTTGCTTCAGTCCGCCGGCGGGGACGACGAGCCTCTGACCGGGGAAGGCCGCGGAGACCTTCGCTCGACGGCGTGCCGCCCACGCCGCCTGCTCGCGCGGGCTCGGCAGGGACTCCGCACGCTCGGCCCATCCCGTCGAGATGGTCTCGAGGAAGCCCTTCGGGAACGGAGCCTTGCGGTTCGTCGTCGAGTTCTCGGCCGCGCCCGACCCGTCAGCGCCGTTCGCCTGCGGCTCGGCCGTGGTGGGAGTGGCTGCGTGCTCGGAAGGGGCGATCGTGTCGCCGGTGGCGGGGGTGTCCATTCCTCCAGTCTCGCACCGCTCGACGGCGTCCGCTCGGGCGGCGCCGAGCGTGTCGTCGGTGCCGGGTGCGCGGCATCCGGAATCG
>NZ_LDRU01000149.1 GCF_001476285.1 Microbacterium testaceum
GAACCACGCCCGCGCGGGCGGCCGGTTCGCGCTGCCGCGTCTGACCGGCCCCGCGCTGAGCAGGAAGCGGCGCCTCCTCGGCTTCGTCACCGCTCTCCTGGGCGGTCCGATCATCTCGCTGCTCCTGCTGGCGACCGGCTCCGACGACTCGATCACGACCGACGTGCTCAGCTACCAGCTGCTCGTGGTGATCGTCGCGCTGATCGGCGGGATCTGGCCGGCGGTGTTCGCGGCGGTCCTGTCGGGTCTTACCCTCGACTTCCTCTTCATCGCGCCCGTGCACACCGTGACGATCAGCGACCCCGTGCACGCGATCGCGCTCGTCCTCTACGTCGTGATCGCGATGCTGGTGAGCGTCGTCGTCGACCAGGCGGCCCGCCGCGCCCGCGCCGCGCGCCGCGCCTCTGCCGAGGCCGAACTGCTCGCCACGGTCGCCGGTAGCGTGCTCCGCGGCGAGGTCGCCGTGCCCGCGCTGGTCAGCCGCGCGCGCGAGGCGTTCGGCCTGGCCGGCGTGCGCCTCGTGGCCGCGGACGGACGCGTGCTCGCGACCGACGGCGAGCCCGTCCGCGACGAGCGCCGAACGGCGATCCCGGTCGGCGACGGACGCGCCACCCTCGAACTGCACGGCGGAGATCTGGATGCCGGCAGCCGCCGCCTCCTCGACGTCGTCGTCGCTCAGCTCGCCGCAGCCCTCGAACGGGCCGACCTGGCCGAGACCGCCGCCGAGGCGGGAGCACTCGCCGAGACCGACCAGGTCCGCAGCGCGCTCCTCTCGGCCGTGAGCCACGATCTGCGCCGACCCCTGGCATCCGCCGTCGCCGCCCTCGGAGGACTGCGCGCCGCGGGCGACCACCTGTCCGAGGACGACCGCCGCGAACTGATCGAGACCGCGGACGAGAGCCTCGCCACGCTCTCGGTGCTGGTGACCGACCTGCTCGACGTCAGCCGGGTGCAGGCGGGAGTGCTCGCGATCTCTCTCGCGCCCGTCGACGCGGCCGATGTCGTGATCGCGGCGCTCGACGAGCTCGACCTGGGTCCCGACGAGGTCGAGCTCGCCCTCGACCCCGAACTGCCCGCGCTCCGCGCCGACGCGGTGCTGCTGCAGCGCGTGCTCGTCAACGTGCTCGCGAACGCGCAGCGCTACACGCCGGCGGGTGTCCGCGTGCGCATCGCGACGAGCCGGCTGGGCGGGATCGCCGAGATCCGCGTGATCGACCACGGCCCCGGCATCGCGGCGGAGCGTCGCACCGACATGTTCTCGCCGTTCCAACGGCTCGGCGACACCGACAACACCGCCGGCCTCGGGCTCGGACTCGCGCTCTCGCGCGGCTTCGCCGAGGGCATGGGCGGCACGCTGGTCCCCGAGGACACCCCGGGCGGCGGACTGACGATGGTGGTGACGCTGCCCGTCGCCGAACGGGATGCCGAGGCCGTGGCATCCGGGATCCGAGAGGACGCACCGTGAAGATTCTGATCGCCGACGACGACCCGCAGCTCGTCCGCGCGCTGCGCATCACCCTCGGCGCGCACGGCTACGACGTCGTGGCCGCGGCCGACGGCGCGGCGGCGATCACACTCGCCGCGCAGGCGCACCCCGACATCGTCCTGCTGGATCTCGGGATGCCGCACCTCGACGGCGTGCAGGTGATCCAGGCGCTGCGCGGGTGGACGAGCGTGCCGATCATCGTCGTGTCGGGACGCACGGGCTCGGCCGACAAGGTGGACGCGCTCGACGCGGGGGCGGACGACTACGTCACGAAGCCGTTCCAGATCGACGAGCTGCTCGCGCGACTCCGCGTGCACGCGCGGCGGTCGGTTCCCGCTTCGGGCGACGCGGTGGTGCGCTTCGGAGACGTCGAGGTGGACCTGGCGGCCAAGGCGGTGCTGCGCGACGGCACCCGTGTGCACCTCACCCCGACGGAGTGGCGGATGCTGGAGTTCCTCGCCCGCAACCCCGGGTCGCTGGTGACCCGTCAGACGCTGCTCAAGGAGATCTGGGCGAGCGAGCAGGTCGCCGACAGCGGCTACCTGCGGCTGTACATGTCGCAGCTGCGCAAGAAGCTCGAAGCCGACCCGTCGAACCCGGCGCACCTGCTGACGGAGCAGGGGATGGGGTATCGACTGGTGGTGTGACGCGGCGGGTTCGGCCGCGGCCGGGCCCATCCGCCCGCCGGGCCGAACTCCGGAGAAACCGAACCGCGGGCCGTCTTATATCCCGGTTCCGGTCGCAACCGAGCGAAAACTCCGGAGTTTCGCACGCCCCCGGGTCGCGCCCGGCCACTCGGCCGAGCGAAAACTCAGGAGTTCCGCTCGGCCTCGACCTCGTCGCCGGCGGAGCACCCCTCGAACTCCGCCTGCACCCGCGCGCACCGGCACGCGTAGACGATCGAGTGGAGCAGCATCAGCGGACCTCGCCTGTCATGTCTCAGGACATCGCCGACCGTGTGGCATCCGGGACACGGGAAGGCGATGCGGTCGCCCACGTGCACGTCGCCGGGCAGCACGACGCTTCCGCAGGCGGCCGAGCCGTGGGCATCGAGCACGGCGAACGGCTCGTCGTAGGCGTGCGAGACACGACCGATCAACCGCGCCTCGCGCCAGACGACCTCGAGCCCCGCGACGCACGCGTCGAGGCGGAGCGTCGCGGGCGTGG
>NZ_LDRU01000015.1 GCF_001476285.1 Microbacterium testaceum
TTTCAACGCACCCGCTTCGTCGGCAGCGTCAGGTGTGTAGAAAGGACAGGTCCGGGGCGGTGGCATCGGTGAGCGTCGCCGCGGGAGCGGAGGGAGGGGTCGACACGGTCAGCGTCCTTTCGGGTCGAGGGCGTCGCGCACGGTGTCGCCCAGGGTGATGAGCGCGAGCACGGTGATGCTGAGGAAGAGCGCGGGAAACAGGAGCATATGCGGGGCCGTGCCGACGTACGACTGCGCGTTCGCCAGCTGAAGACCCCACGAGATCGTGGGGGCGCGCAGTCCCACGCCCAGGAAGGTCAGCGTCGACTCGGCGACGATGACGCTGCCCACGAACGTGGCGGCGATCGCCAGCACGGGCCCGATGGCGTTGGGGAGCACGTGGCGGAGGACGATCTGCACGTGCGAGAGCCCGATGACCGACGCGGCGCGCACGTAGTCGTTGCCGCGCACGCTGCGCACGGCGCCTCGAACGAGACGCGCCATCGTGGGCCACGAGAAGAAGGCGAGCACGAGAGAGACGAGCACGGGGTCGGGCTTGCCGAGGCTGTTGAGCACGATGATCGCGCCCAGGATGAACGGGAACCCGAGGAACACGTCGGTCAGTCGCGAGATGACCGTGTCGACGATGCCTCCGGCGTAGCCGGCGATGGTGCCGAGCACGATCGCGACGACGAGGCACAGCGCGGTTGTCAGCAGTCCGATCGACAGCGAGGTGCGCGTGCCGAAGACGACGTTGGCGTAGATGTCGCAGCCCTGCAGGTCGGTGCCGAAGGGATGCCCCGGGCCCGGCGGCAGAGCGCTGTCGACGAGATCGCACGCGCGGGGGTCCCCGCCGCCGAAGAGCATCGCGATCGGGCCGGGCAGCAGGGCGATCAGCCCCAGGACGGCCAGCACGATGACCGGCGCCCAGAAGGTCACGCGACGGCGCAGGACGGACCAGAGGCCGCGGTCGACGAGGGTCGGCGCGTCGGGCGCGGTGGCGGCGATCATCTCAGACATGGCGGATCCTCGGGTCGAGGGCGGAGTTGACGAGGTCGACCAGCAGGCTCAGGGCCAGGAAGATGAGGATCAGCGTCGTGCCGACCCCCACCACGGTCGGACCCTCGTGCGTACGGATGGCGGTGAAGAGCAGCTGTCCGATACCGGGCAGGTTGAACACACCCTCCACCACGACCGCGCCGCCCAGGAGGTACCCCAGGTCGATGGCGACGAAGGTGAGCACAGGGGCCACGGAGTTGCGCATGACATGCGTGCCGACGATCGTCCGACGCGGCACCCCCTTGGCCCGCAGGGTCCGCACGAAGTCGGACTGGAGCGTGTCGATGACACTGCCACGCATGAGGCGGGCGATCGCGGCGAGACCGAAGATCGCGATGACGGCCGCCGGCAGGATGTAGGCCGTCGGCCATCCCGCCGTCGTCCCGGCGATCGGCAGCCACTTCAGCTGGAGCCCGAAGATCAGCTGGGCCCCGACGGCGACGACGAAGATGGGGATGGACGTCGCGAGGATCGTGGTCAGCAGCACGCCGCGGTCGATCCAGCTGTTCTTGCGCAGCCCCGCCACCAGGCCGAGGAGCACGCCGAGCACGACCTCGATCACCCACGCCGTGATCGCCAGCGTGATCGTCACCGGCCAGCGCGCGGCCATGCGATCGGCCACGGGCACGCCGTCGAACGTGGTTCCCAGGTCGCCGGTGAAGAGCCCGCCGAGGTAGCGCAGGTACTGCAGCAGGAGCGGGTCGTCGAGATGGAACTGGCGGCGCAGCTCGGCGACCACGGCGGCCGGAAGCGGGCGGTCGCCGCCCAGGGCAGCGATCGGGTCGCCCGGGAGCGCCCAGACCATCGCGTAGATGATGAACGTGACGCCGAGGAAGACGATGCCGACCTCGATCAGTCGGGCGCCCGCGGCGCGCGCGAACCTCACGCGGTCACCGCCGCACGTGCCGCGGCGAGGACCGCGTCGAGCTGCACACCGACGAGATCGGTGAGGGGCAGGGTGCGAAGCGGCACGCGTTCCGCCTCGGCGACCCACTCCTCGTAGACATCGCGGAAGGCATCGCGCTCGCGACGGACCGTGTCGTGGGCGACGCCCGCCGCACACTCCACCTCGAGTGCTCGGAGCAGCATGCCGCCGAACCGCAGACGGAAGGACCGCACGGCATCCTCGTTCGAGAACACCTCCGCCCTCGTCGCGATGCGGTCGAAGGCCAGGCGCCGTGCCCGCTCGTCCTCGGCGTCGGCGAGCGCCGTCATGAGCGGGGCGAAGGCCCTCGCACCGCGCAGCATCGGGCTCGGGATCGTCAGGTGCGCCTCGACCCGTGAAAGCGCGCCCCCGAGGGTCTCGCCGAGCGCCCTCAGCGCCTCGGCGCGGTCCTGCACGACGCGGCGGTACGAGATCCCGCCCGATCCCTCGTCCGCGACGTCGTCGTGCGTCCAGTACGGAAGCTCCGCGACCATCACCAGGGTGCCGTGGCGCTGCAGATAGTCGGCCGAGCCTCCGCCTGACACCTCGGCGAGCGGGTCGAGTCCGAGACCCTCGAGGTAGTCGTAACGCTCCGCGACGGTGGGGCAGCGGAACACGGCGTCGCCCAGGCGCACCAGGTCGGGCGACTCCGGCTCGCCGATGTCCAGCGGCAGGCCGTGGCGGGCAGGGATCGCCGACAGCTCCCGGACGAGCGCGTCGTCGTCGCGGTTCACGTAGAAGTAGACGCCGCCGACCTCGGCGTTGTGCAGTCCGACGAACAGGGCCGGCTCGACCTCGTCGAACAGATCCGCGAGCGCGCGTGTCTCGGGGAGCACCCGATCGAAGTGGAGCCGTTTGTAGGAGAGGGGGAAGCTCCACTCGACCTGCTCGTCGGGGGCCGGACGGTAGAAGGCCCGCCCATAGGAGCCGCGGTCGCCGGGGGAGGCGAACCAGCCCTCGTTCATGCGGGTGCCGTCCGGGTCGATGCACGGCACGATGTGGAACGTCATCCCCAGTTCTCTCCGGAGCCCCTCGTCGGCGACGAGCCGCTCGGCGAGAGTGAGCGCGGTGTGGAAGCCGATGGGCTCGTTCGGGTGCACGCCCCCCGCGATGACGGCGTGCTTGGGCCCGTCGCCGATCGCGTAGACGGGGATGGGCTCGCCGAGCCGAGACGACCCGAGGATGCGGCGCCGCACGAGGTGCGGCGCGTTCTCGGACAGGGCGAGGAAAGCCGCTTCGAGGGCGTCGACCGTCGGGAAGCCGGTGAGGGCGGGCTGCGGGAGGGTGAGTGAAGGCATAGGGATTCCGTGGGTCGACGGCCGGCGCGCAGGCGGGGGTCCCGCGCGCCGGCCGTGGGGTCAGCGCAGTTGGATCGCTCGGTAGGTCGGGTTGCCCACCGGGGAGCTCACGAGATCGGCGACGCGCTCGGACGTGACGTACGAGTACGTCTCGTTGAACAGCGGCACCGCCGGGAACTCCTTCTGGATGATGCTCTGCACATCGGCGTACGCCGTGCCGTCGCCCGTCAGGTCGGCGTCGGCGGTCTGCATGGCGCTGGCGACCTCGGGGCTGTAGAAGGGGATGCAGTTGGCGCAGCCGCCGCCCTCGATGAAGAACACCCGCAGTGTCGCCTGCTGGCTCGGGTACAGCGCACCCCACCGCGAGAAGAACGGCCCGGTGAGGTTGGCATCCGTCCGCTTCTGCAGGAACTCGGCCCAGTCCGCGGTCGGCGTCGCTGTCGCGTCGATGCCCAGGTTCTGACGCAGCTGATTGGCGATCGCCTCGTACAGCGGGTCGAGACCGCCACCACCCGGGTAGGTGATCTCGAGCGGTCCGCTGAAACCGCCGGCCTCGGCGAGCAGCGCCTTGGCGGCGTCGGGGTCGTACTCGCAGTACTCGCCGCAGATGCCCGTCGGTGTCCCGGGTTCGATGGCGGGCGTCCATGCCGTGGCGGGGGTGTAGGTGCCGCCGTAGATGCGATCGATGATCGTCTGACGGTCGATCGCCATCGACAGCGCCTGACGCACTCGCACGTCCTGGTACTGCGCGTTCCACAGGGGCAGGCCGAGGAACGAGATGCCGGGCGCTTCGAACGAGTAGAGCCGGTCGCCGAAGTCGCTTCCGGCCTGGAGGAGACGGCTCGCGGGGACTCCCGCGACATCGAGGTTGCCGGCCAGCACGTCGGTGTAGGCGGTCTCCGAGTCGGTGTAGGGCACGAAGGTGATCTGGTCGACGGTCGGCGCGTCGCCCTTGAACCCGTCGTAGGCCGAGACCGTGATCGGCTCGTTCTCGACGTAGTCACCCGTCATCTGGAACGGGCCGTTGCCCACCGGGTGCTTGTTGTAGGCGTCGAAGTCCGACAGCGCCGACTCGGGCATCGGGAAGAACGCGGTCTGCGCCTGCGTGACCTGCAGCGGGAACTGACCGTCGGGGCTGACCAGCTTCACCGTGAAGGTGAGGTCGTCGACAACGGTGAGTCCCGACATCGTGGTGGTTGTGGGCGCACCGTCCGCGGGGTTCAGATCGCTGTATCCGACGATGGATGCCAACTGCCCCGAGTTCTCGAAGGCGTTGGGCCCGTAGGCGACGGCGTTCCAGGAGTCGACGTAGCTCTTGGCCGTGACGGGGGTCCCGTCGTGGAACGTCCATCCGTCGCGAAGCGTGATCGTCCAGGTCTGGGCGTCGTCCGACTCGATGGACGCGGCTTGGACGTCCTGCAGGGTGCCGTCGGACTGCAGGAAGGCCAGCGGCGACCAGACGGCCATGTTGAAGTCGTAGGCGACGGACTGCCGGCCGGGGATGAGCTGCTGCGGGTCGGTGACGGCCACGCGGATGGATGTGTCGGTGGAGCCGGTGTCGCCACCGTCGCCGCCGGAGCAGCCGGCGAGCGCGAGCGCGCCGGCGACCAGCACGGCGAGCGCGATTCTTCTCTTCATCAGGAGCCTCTCGGGAAAGGGCGGCGTTCCGCGCCCAAGGTGGGATGCAGGTGGAACTGCGCCCAGAGAACACCCCCGCCGATCTGTGGTCAATGAGAAACGTTCAGAAGTTTCAGTGAGAGATGAAAACTTAACCCCGAGGAAACACCGCTCGCGCGCTCGCACCGCGGTGAATCACTTGAGCGGATGAGTGTGCACGGTGGCCTCGTCGTGCCCGACGGGAACGACGGGTCGGCGGACTCGGCATCCACCGTTCGGTGGACGACGCGCGGAATCCGCGCTCTCGCGAGCGGCCGTAAACGCCGTCCGCGCCCGGAAACACGCTCTGCACGTGTTTCTGTGCGCGGATCGCGTTTATGCGCACTGATCGCCACGGCCGAGCGCCGCCGCGCTAGCCGTGACCGCGGCGCCGGGCGCCCGCCTCAGCTGACGGGCGTCGCCGCCGCGGCGACCTCGTCCTCTTCGGTCGCGACGAGCTGGCCGCACGCGCCGTCGATCTCTTTGCCGCGGGTGTCGCGCAGGGTCGTCGGGATGCCGGCGTCGTTGAGGCGGCGCACGAACTCGTTCTGCACCGGGACCTCGGATGCCGTCCAGATCGAGCCCGGGGTCGGGTTCAACGGGATCGGGTTGACGTGCACCCAGCCGCGACCGCGCGCGTTCAGCTTGTCGGCCAGCAGGTCGGCGCGCCACGCGTGGTCGTTCATGTCCTTGATGAGGGCGTATTCGATCGACACGCGGCGCCCCGTCTTGTCGAAGTAGGCGCGGGCGGCATCCAGAGCCTCGTCGACCTTCCAGCGGGAGTTCACCGGGATGAGCTCGTCGCGCAGACCGTCGTCGGGCGCGTGCAGCGAGAGGGCGAAGGTCACCGGGATGTCCTCGTCGGCGAGCTTCTTGATCGCGGGCACCAGGCCGACGGTCGACACCGTGATGCCGCGGGCGCTCATGCCGAGGCCGTGGTCCTTGTCGACCATGACGCGCACGGCCTGCATCACGCGGGCGTAGTTGGCGAGCGGCTCGCCCATGCCCATGAACACGATGTTCGACACGCGGTCGAGCGAGTGGTCGTCGCGCTTCTTCCCACCGAGGCCACCGGCGGCGATGAGCGCGTTGGCGCGCACGATCTGCTCGATGATTTCGGCCGCCGACATGTTGCGCGTCAGGCCCGCCTGCCCGGTGGCGCAGAACGGGCAGTTCATGCCGCAGCCCGCCTGCGACGACACGCACAGGGTGATGCGGCCGGGGTAGCGCATGAGCACCGACTCGACGAGCGCACCGTCGTGCAGCTTCCACAGGAACTTGATGGTGTCGCCGCGGTCGGTCTCGAGCCGGCGCACCTCCGTGAGCAGCGGCGGGAGGAGCCCGGCGACGAGCTCTTCGCGACCGGATGCCGGGAGGTCGGTCATGTCGGCGGCATCCGACGTGTAATGGGTGAAGTAATGCTTCTCGAGCTGCTTCGCGCGGAAGCCGGGGAGGCCGAGCTCCTTCACCTTCTCGACGCGCTCGGCGGCGGTCATGTCGGCGAGGTGCACGGGCGGCTTGCCGCGCTTGGGGCTCGCGAACTGCAGGAGCGGGCGACCGGTCTCGTCCTTGGCCTGCTGCCAGCCTTCGGTCTTCGGCCGCACCTGGCGTGCCGGAGCGGTCCGCGGACGCGTCTCGCGGATGCCGGTGTCGGCCGGCGCCCCCGCGGGGCGCGCCTGCCGGGGCGTGGTGGAGCGCACGGGGGGCTGATCAGTCATGGTTTCCAGGGTACCGGCCGCGCCTGCGCCGCGGCTGGGCGCGGCAGGCACGCGTGACTTGCCGCACGTGGTCGCCTCGATTGGCGCCACGCGACAAACAGCGGCAACTCACGCACCGACCCGCACGGCCATTTGCCGCACTTCGCCGCCTCGCGCCGACCCAAGCGACAAACCGCGGCAAGTCGAGCGCGACGGCGCGGCTCTAAACTGCATCCCATGCCCGGTGCCGGTGACGTCTCCCTCCCGCCCGGCGGCGTGCAGAAGCTGCTGAACAACAACGTCGTCGTGGCGATCGACGCCGACGGCCGCGAGCGCGTGCTCATGGGCCGGGGCATCGGCTTCCAGCTCAAGCACGAGGGCCAGGTCGATCCGGCGAAGGTCGAGAAGACGTTCGTGCTCGAGCAGGGCAGCGACACCGCGCACGCGCAGAAGCTGCTCACCGACGCCCCGTACGCGCTCGTCGAGGCGGTGCTGCACGCCGTCGATCAGGCCGAGCGGGACCTCGGCCGCGACCTCGGCCGCCGCCTGCCCCTGGCCGTGATCGACCACGTGAACTACGTCGTCGAACGCCTCGACCAGGGCATCCGCATCCCCGGCACCTCGATGCCCGAGCTGCGGATCCTCCACCCCGACGAGTCGCGCGCCGCGGAGCGCATGGCGGCCTCGATCGCGGCATCCCTCGATCGTGAGCTTCCGCCCGAGGAGGGCGTGTTCCTCACGATGCACCTGCTCAACGCCACGCGCGACGAGCCGAACGGCACCGCCGCGCTGCTGTTCCGCCGTGTGCAGCACGTCGTCCGCACCGTCGAGACCGGGCTCGGTGTCGCTCTCGACACCGAGAGTCCCGACTACGCGCGGTTCATCCTGCACGTGCGCTTCCTGCTGCAGCGGCTCGTGAACCGCGCGATGCTCACCAGCGGCGATTCGTCGTTCTTCGAGTTCGCCAAGCACCGCTACCCCCGCGCGTTCGGCATCGCCGAGAACGTGAAGGGCTATGTGCTCGCGGCGACCGGGTCGACCCTGACCGACGAAGAGGTGCTGTACCTCACCGTGCACGTCGAGCGCCTGGCGACGAGCCTGGGCCGCCCCGACGACAGTGGCGGACCCGACGCGCCGGTGCTATAGTCACCCACGCAGGCGTCACACCCTGCCGACGATTTCCGGATTGTTACCGCGCAAGCGGGCAAGACCTGAATCCACATCGCTGACGAGCGATGAACGGATTCGGGTCTTTTTTATTGCCCGAAACCCTCCGGAGCGTCGCCCCAACATCCCGAGAAGGCCGCACAGGTGCGGCGAAAGGCAGGCGGATTCCGATGGCGGATCACGCGAAGACAGCGACGGCGGTCCTGGCCGGCGTCGGCGGAGAGAGCAACATCAGCTCGATGGTGCACTGCGCGACGAGACTCCGGTTCGTTCTGAAGGACGAGAGCAAGGCGGATGCCACGGCGCTCCGCGCCACACCCGGCGTCATCACCACGGCGCAGGCTGGTGGGCAGTACCAGGTCGTCATCGGCAACGACGTCCCCGACGTCTTCGCCGCGATCCAGGCGCAGACGAAGCTCGGCGGCGCAGGCACCGAGGGCGGCGAGACGGGCCCCAAGGGCAACCTCTTCAACCGCTTCATCAAGATGATCTCGGCGATCTTCACGCCGATCCTCTGGGCGCTGGCGGGCACGGGTCTGCTGAAGGCGTTCGTCGCCGCGGCCGTCACCTTCGGATGGTTGGATGCCACGAGCACCACCTACGTCATCCTCAACGCCCTCTCCGACGCGCTGATCAACTTCCTCCCGATGGCTCTCGCGATCACCGCGGCGCGCTACTTCAAGGCGTCGGAGTTCACCTCCTTCGCGATCGCCGGTGCGCTGGTCTACCCGAGCATCGTGGCGCTGAACGGCCAGCCCGACATCACGTTCTTCGGCATCCCGGTGACGATGGTCAGCTACGTCTCGAGCGTCATCCCGATCATCGTGATCGTGTGGCTGCAGAGCTACGCCGAGCGATTCCTGCTGAAGGTGCTCCCCGGTGCGGTGAAGCGCTTCCTCACGCCGATGATCGTGGTCGCGATCGCCGTGCCGCTGGTGTTCCTCGCGATCGGCCCGCTCTCGAGCCTCATCGGCGGTGGCCTCGCGTCCGCGATCGGCTGGGTCTTCGCGACCGTGCCGTGGCTCGGCGGCGCGATCATGGGTGGCCTGTGGCAGGTCTTCGTGATCTTCGGCCTGCACTGGGGCCTCGTGCCGCTGTTCCAGCTCGAACTGCAGACCACCGGGCAGATGCTCCTCATCGGACCGGTGTTCGCGGCTGTCCTCGCCCAGGCCGCTGCCGTGGCCGGCGTCCTCGTGCGCAGCCGCAACAAGAACCTCCGCTCGCTCGCCGCCCCGGCGACTCTGTCGGGCTTCCTCGCCGGCATCACCGAGCCCGCGATCTACGGCATCAACCTCCCGCTCAAGCGTCCCTTCGCCTTCGGCATCGTCGGCGGCGCGCTCGGCGGCGCCCTCATCGCGATGGGCGGGGTCTTCTCGAAGGCCTTCGTCGTCCCCTCGGGTCTCGCCCTGCCCGCGCTGCTCGGCAACGGCAACATGGTCATGCTCGGCATCGGTCTCGCGGTCGCGATCATCGTGCCGTTCCTCCTCACCGTGCTCGTCGGCTTCAAGGACCCGGTCGACGCCGCCGCTCCCACCGCTCCCACCGCCGCGACCGACACCGCGGTGCTGAGCCCGGTCGACGGCACCGTCGTCGCTCTGAGCGAGGTTCCGGATGCCGCCTTCGCCGACGCCTCGCTCGGCAAGGGCGTCGCGATCCGCCCGACGTCGGGCGCGGTCTACGCCCCCTTCGACGGCACCGTCGTCGCGGCGTTCCCGACCGGTCACGCGATCGGCCTGCGCGGCGTCGACGGCGTCGAGCTGCTCATCCACGTCGGTCTCGACACGGTCAAGCTCGGCGGGGAGCACTTCACGCTGAAGGTGCAGTCCGGCGCCGAGGTGAAGGCCGGTGACCTGCTGCTCGAGTTCGACGGCGACGCGATCGAGCGCGCCGGGTACGACCTCATCACCCCGGTCATCGTCACGAACGGCGACCTGTACCCCGACGTCGCGGACGTGGCATCCGGACCCCTCTCGCACGGCGAGAACCTGTTCCGCGCCGTCTCCGTCGACTCCCTGTCCGCCACCCGCTGATCCCCTGGAGACCTCCGCATGAGCAACACCCCCTTCCCCGACGGCTTCCTCTGGGGCGGCGCGACCGCCGCGAACCAGATCGAGGGCGCCTACGACGAAGACGGCAAGGGCCTCTCGGTGCAGGACGTGATGCCGAAGGGCATCTCGGGTCCGCGCAGCGAACGCCCCACCCCCGACAACCTCAAGCTCGTCGGGATCGACCACTACCACCGCTACGCGGAGGACATCGCGCTCTTCGCCGAGATGGGCTTCGGGGTCTACCGCTTCTCGATCGCGTGGAGCCGGATCTTCCCGAACGGCGACGAGACCGAGCCGAACGAGGCGGGTCTGGCCTTCTACGACCGCGTGCTCGACGAGCTCGAGAAGCACGGCATCGAGCCGCTCGTGACGATCTCGCACTACGAGACGCCGCTGCACCTGGCCGAGCAGTACGGCGGCTGGACCAACCGCGAGCTCATCGGCTTCTACGAGCGCTACGCCCGTACGCTCTTCGAGCGCTTCGGGTCCCGCGTGAAGTACTGGCTGACCTTCAACGAGATCAACTCGCTCCTGCACGCGCCGTTCATGAGCGGCGGCATCCCGATCCCCGAGGGCGGCGTTCCCGAGGAGCAGTTGTACCAGGCGATGCACCACGAACTCGTGGCATCCGCCCGCGCCACGCGCATCGCCCGCGAGGTCGCTCCCGAGGCCCAGGTCGGGTGCATGGTGCTGTCGATGCCGATCTATCCGCTGACGCCGTCGCCGGCTGACGCGGTTGCCGTGATGGATGCCGACCACGGCAACCTCGTCTACGGCGACGTGCACACGCGCGGCGCCTACCCCGGCTACTTCCTGCGCCGCCTGCGCGAGAAGGGCATCGAGCTCGACATCACGGACCAGGACCGCGACGACCTCAAGAACACGGTCGACTTCGTCTCGTTCAGCTACTACATGTCGATCGCCGAGACCGCCGACCCCGCGAAGCGCGCGGCCGGCGAAGGCAACATCATGGGCGGCGTGCCCAACCCGACGCTGCCGGCGAGCGAGTGGGGTTGGCAGATCGACCCGGTGGGCCTGCGTCTCGTGCTGAACCAGTTCTGGGACCGCTGGCAGAAGCCGCTGTTCATCGTCGAGAACGGTCTGGGCGCGCGCGACCAGCTCGTCGAGGTCGACGGAGAGAAGACGGTCGTCGACGACTACCGCATCGCCTACCTCAACGACCACCTCGTGCAGGTCGGCGAGGCGCTCGAGGACGGCGTCGACGTGCTCGGCTACACGTCGTGGGGCTGCATCGACATCGTCAGCGCCAGCACCGCGCAGCTGAGCAAGCGATACGGTTTCATCTACGTCGACCGTAACGACGACGGCTCGGGAACCCTCGACCGGTACCGCAAGAAGTCGTTCCACTGGTACGCCGACGTCATCCGGACCAACGGCGCGTCCCTGACCCGCTGACCCCCCCTATCGGATCGGCCCCGGGCTCTCGCGCCCGGGGCCGATCCCCCTTGGAGTGCACCATGACCCGCATCGCCTTCCTCGACGTCGACGGCACGATCCTCGAGCACGGCTCGCTCATCGCCCCGTCGACCGTGACCGCGATCCGCCAGGCCCGCGCGAACGGCCACCAGGTGTGGCTGAGCACCGGACGGTCCGCCGGAGACGTCCACCCCGACGTGCTCGCGATCGGTTTCGACGGCGCGATCACCAACGGCGGCGCGTACGCGACGCGCGGCGAGGAGATGCTGGTCGAGCAGCCCATGCCCCGAGCCGATGTCGAGCTGCTCGAGCGGTACTTCGAGGCCCACGGCATCCACTACTTCTTGCAGACGCACGGCGGTGTCTTCGCGAGCGAGGGGATGGGGGCCGTCATGACGGCGTACCGCCGGGAGCGTCACGCGGAGCGGGCTGCTCAGCTGGCGGAGCAGGGTCTCACCGCCGAGGAGCCGCTGTGGAAGGAGCCGCGTCCCGTCGCGGAGGTCGATCGCGACGCGGTCGCCAAGGCGGTGTTCGTGAGCCCCTCGATCGACACGGTCGTGCACGCCGCCGCCGAGCTCGGCGACGCCTTCCACGTCATCCCCGGGTCGATCCCGCTGCCGGGCGGCTCGAATGGCGAGATCGGGCAGGCCGGCGTCACGAAGGGCTCCGCGATCACCGCGGTCCTCGCGCAGCTGGGATTGCCTGCGACGGATGCCATCGGCATCGGCGACAGCTGGAACGACGTCGAGATGTTCGAGGTCGTCGGTACGCCCGTCGCGATGGGCAACGCGGCTCCCGAGCTGCAGAAGCTGGCCGGACGGGTCACGACGTCGGTGCTGGACGACGGCGTGCACAACGCGTTCGCGGAGCTCGGGCTGATCTGACGCCCGGGGCGTCGAGGTTCATCTGCAGGAGCACTGGCTTCATCGGCGTCTCACGCGCCTCACGAGGGCACGTGCGTCACACCGGTCATGCAGATGGACCTTCTCCTCGGTCCGGGCAGCTCGGCGCGTCGCGCGTCCGCGCGGCCGGCTCCGTCGGCGTGGCGAACGGGCGCGCCGACGCGCACCCACGCATAAACGCGATCCGCGCACGGAAACACGCGGAGCGCGCGTTTATGCGAGCGGATCGCGTTTATGGGCGCGGCGGCACGAGCCCCGACCGCGCGCCGGGTCCCCGAGCCCGCAACCCAGGTCCCTGAGCCTGTCGAAGGGACCGGCACTACCCCTCGACGACCAGATCGAGCAGATGGCCCGAGAGGGTCTTGCCGTGGGGATCCGCGGCGCGCGAGCGCGTCACTCCCCCGTCGAGACGACCGCGCACCACGACGGTGAACGCGCCGAGACGCGGCACCGCGTGGATCGTGACGTGCGCGGCGTCGACACCGAAGTGCGCGGCGACGCGGTCGACCCGAAGCATCTCGTCGACCCGGGCGAAGTCGTGCTGCGCGTAGGGCGCGACGACGAGGATCGAGGTGTCGCCCTTGTCTCCCGCGCGGGCGTGGGCCAGATCGCCGAGGGTCGTCATGACACCATCTCCACTCGGGGCTCGACCCGATCGCGGTCGATGAAGGTCGATACGATCCCGACGGTCTCCTTCAGGCTGAGGTCGGCGCCGCCGCCGCCGGCGGGACCGTTCGTGTAGAGCGCCTCGACCTCGCGGTGCAGCAGGGCCGCCGCCACCCGGTCGAACGTACGCAGCGAGAGGCGCGCGCGCACCTCGGCCGGTTCCCCGTGCGGTTCGTGCCAGGGCCGCAACGAGTTGTACCCCTGCAGGTCAGCACGCACCTCGCCCGGATCGCGGCCGTGCACCTCGTCCCAGCGCTCGCGCACGATCCGCAGGGCCAGCTCGGCGCGCTCTCGCGCACCCCGGCCCGCGTAGGCGATGCTCCCCACCGCGAGGAATCCGTCGCGCACGCCCACGCTCACCTTGAGCTGCTCCGGCCGGCCCTGCGCGGAGGCCGCCGACACGCGCACGCGGTCCGGCCCCACCTCGTCGATGCGCACATCGCCCAGGTCGAGGGTGGCATCCGGGGTCTTGTACCGACCCGGGTCGTCGATCTCGTACAGCAGTTGCTCGAGCACCGTGGCCCGCGAGATGAGGCCTCCGGTGCCGTCGGCCTTGCCGAACTCGGCGACGCCGTCGGCGGCGACGTCCGCGTAGGGGAACCCGAGGGTCGCCAGCCCCGGCACGACCTTGCGATCGCCGTCGGCGAAGTATCCGCCCGTGAGCTGGCCCGCGCACTCGAGCAGATGACCCACGAGGGTGGGGGCAGCCATCTCGTCAGGCGAGGCGTCGTCCCACCCGTGGTGCACGGCGATCGGGGCGGCGAACAGGGCCGCGTCGCCCATACGGCCCGTGATCACGACGTCGGCGCCGTTCTCGAGGGCGCGCATCGCGGCCCCGGCGCCGATGTAGGCGTTCGCCGAGACGAGCCGGTCGCCCAGGTCGCCGATGGTCAGGTCGGTGCCGGTGATACGAGCGTCGGACGGGACCCGTGCGGTGACGTCGTCGCCGACGACCGCCGCGACCCGGCGTCCTGCCCCGCGCGGATGAGCGGCGAGAAGATCGACGACGGCGCGTGCGAGACCGACGGGGTCGGCCGCACCGGCATTGGTCAGGACGCGGGTTCGTGGCGCGAGGTGCGGCAGCACCCCGGTCAGGCGGTCGAGGAACAGTCGGTCGAACCCGGCGCCCGCCGACGAGGCCGCACGTTGCTGGGCGAGACCGATCGTGCGCTCGGCGAGGCACTCGAAGACGAGGGCATCCAGATCACCGTGCTCGGCGAGGATCTCGGCCGGCTCGAAGCGGTCGCCGGCGAAACCGCTGCCGGCGCCGATACGGAAGGTGCTCACGGTCGGGCCACCCCCTGCCAGATCGAGACGAGATCGTCGGGAGCGATGGATGCCGCGGGCACGGCGCCCGCGACGAGGGCGGCGTCGAGGCCTCCCCCGTCGACGCGACCGTCCTGGATCAGGGTCACGAGGGTCTCCTGCACCGCGCGCGAGCGCGCATCCCGGCCCCGGGCGAAGATGCCGTCGAACTCTGCGCCGTGACCGCCGGGGGTGTCCCCCTCGCGACCGACCTCGAGGTAGGCGGCCCCTCCCCCGGCGGCGCGCTGCTCCGCTACGAGGCGCGCGGCCGGTAGCCGGTAGATGTAATCGCCGAGCAGGCGCCGCCAGGCTGCGTCCGTCTCGTCATAGGCGTCCCGCACGCTGCGCGGTGCCGCGCCGGTCAACGTCTGCACGGCGTCCACGAGCGGCCCGTCGAGAGCGGGTACCGACCCGGGGCCGAAGCCCTCCATCTCGTCGGTGCCGGCGGCGGCGAGCACGAAGGTGTCGCGCAGAGCGCCCGCGCGCACGGCATCCAGGGGATGGCGGGGGACGACGGCATCCGGGGCTCCCTCGTCGATCGCGACGCCGAAGCCGACGGGACGCACCCCGTTGCGGATGCCGAGATCGCGCGGGGCGACAGCCGCCTGCGCCGCGAGCACGGCCCGCGGGTCGAGGTCGATCAGACGCTCCGCGTCGAGGTCGCCGAGAATCGCGTCGCCGAACCGCGCGGCGTCGTCCGCCGCGATGACGCGCGAGGCACCTCCCGAGAAGCACGCGAGAGCCCGCGGGCGCGGGACGCCCGGGGCGACCGCGGCGGCCGCCGCGAGGAAAGCTCCCGCGCTCTGCCCGATGAGCGTGAGGCGAGACGCGTCGCCCCCGAACGACGCCGCGGCGGCGTGGATCCACCGCAGCGCGGCGCAGACGTCCTGCAGACCGAGATCGTGGGCGGCGGAGAGCGCGCCGCCGCGGTGCGCGAAGCTGCCGAACCCGAACGCGCCGACGCGGTAGTTGAGGGTCACGACGACGCTCTGCGCGGCCTCGGCGAGAGCGGCGCCGTCGAAGTACGGCGTCGAGGCGGTGCCCATCTCGAAGCCGCCGCCGAACAGCCACACCGCGACGGGAGCGGCCTCCGCGCCCCGCGGAGCCCAGACGTTGAGGGTCAGGCAGTCGGTCGCCGATTGCCCGCTCGGCAGGTCGAAACCGGGAACGGGGGGCTGGATCGGCGCGGGTCCGAACCGTCCGCCGGGGGCGGCCGGGGCCACTGCCTCGGTCGGCACCGGGGCCGCGAAAGGGTGCGCGAGGGTCGCGAACCGCACGCCCAGCCAGGCGTCGATCTCGGCGCTCACGGTCGCCCCTCGATAGTCGGGATGGCCTCGATGAGCGACCGCGTGTAGTCCTGGGTCGGCTTCGCGTAGATGTCGCGCTTGTCGCCCTCTTCGACGAGATCGCCGAGGTACATCACGCCGATGCGGTCGGAGATGAACTCCACCACCGACAGGTCGTGCGAGATGAAGAGGTACGACAGCCCGAAGGCCTCCTGCAGGTCTTTCAGCAGATTGAGGACCTGCGCCTGCACCGAGACGTCGAGCGCCGACACCGGCTCGTCCGCGACGATCAGCCGCGGTTGCAGCGCGAGAGCGCGCGCGATCATGATGCGCTGGCGTTGCCCGCCCGAGAAGTCGACGGGCTTCTTCTCGAGCGCCGCGCTGCCGAGACCCACGTGGTCGACGAGCTCTCGCGCACGGTCGCGCTGGTCCTTCGCCGTGCCGCGCCGGTGCACCTGGAGCGGCTCCATGATGAGGTCGGCGACCGTCATGCGGGGGTTCAGTGCGCCGAAGGGGTCTTGGAAGACGATCTGCACATCGCGTCGGTACTGCTGACGGGCGGCGCGGTCCAGGCGCGTGACGTCGACGCCGTCGAAGCGCACCGTGCCCGAGGTGGGCTCGGTCAACCGGGCCACCATGCGGGCGACGGTGGACTTGCCGCTCCCCGACTCCCCGACGAGCCCGTAGGTGCGGCCCTTCTCGATCTGGAACGAGACGCCCTTGACCGCGGTGACCTGTCGGCGACGCGAGACGTGGAAGGTCTTCGTGAGGTCCTCGACCTCGAGCAGAGCGGTCATACCGCGACTCCTTCGGCTTGCCGCCGCACCCGATGACCGGGGGCGACCGTGACGAGTTCGGTGACGGGACGGAGGTCGACGGCATCCTGTCGCGCATCGCGCAGCCACGGAGCGATGGATGCCACGGTGGGAAGGCGCGGGCGATCGTCGCCGAGCACGGGGATCGACATCAACAGGGCGCGTGTGTAGTCGTGCGCCGGATCGTGCAGGAGCGTGGCGGTCGGACCGCTCTCGACCACCTGTCCGCCGTACATCACGACGGCCTCGTCGCACGTCTCGGCGACCACGCCGAGGTCGTGGGTGATGAGCATCAGCGCGAGGCCCAGGCGCTCGCGCAGCGACCCCAGCAGGTCGATGACCTGACGCTGGAGCGTCACGTCGAGCGCGGTGGTGGGCTCGTCGGCGATCACCAGTTCGGGCTCGCACGAGATCGCCATCGCGATCATGACGCGCTGGCGCATCCCCCCGGAGAGCTGGCCGATGCGGTCGCCGCGGATGTCGCGTGCTTTGCCGAGCCCGACGATGTCGAGCAGCTCGCGCACGCGATCGGCGCGCTGACGTCGGGTCATGTCGAAGTGGGCACGGAGGCCTTCCTCGAGCTGCTGCCCCACGGTGAGGATGGGGTGCAGCGACGACATCGGCTCCTGGAAGACGAAGCCGATCCGACGACCGGCCATCGCGCGGCGGTCCGCCGCGCCCATGCCGATCAGCTCGCGGTCGTCGAAGCGGACGGAGCCGGTGGGGGTGAGTTTCTCACCGAGGAGCCCCGCGATCGCGAGAGCGGTCAGCGACTTGCCGCTCCCGGACTCGCCGACCACGGCCAGTGCCTGCCCGCGGTCCAGCTCGAAGTCGACCGATCGCACGGCGTCGTAGCGTCCGCCCTCGGTGTCGGCGGTGATGGAGAGGTCGGAGACCTGCAGCAGTGGGGCGCTCATGCGCTCTTCCTCCCGAGACGGACGCGAGGGTCGACCACCGAGTACGACAGGTCGACCAGGAGATTGACGATGATCACGAACAGACCGGTGAAGAGCACGATCCCCTGGACCAGCGAGTAATCCCGACGCCCGACGGCATCCAGGAGCAGGCGCCCCATGCCCGGAACACCGAAGATCGTCTCGACGACCGCGCTGCCGGAGAGCAGGCTCGCGACGAGCAGACCGGCGACGGTCATGATCGGCAGGGCCGCGACCCGCACGATGTGCACGGCGCCGATACGCCGCGGAGCCACCCCGAGCGAGCGGGCTGTCGTGACGAACGGTTCGCGCACGACGTCGAGGATCGCTCCCCGGGTGATGCGGGCGACGAAGGCCGACTCGGCGATGCCGAGCGACAACGCCGGCAGGGTGATCGAGCGCAGGTGCGGCCAGAACCCCTTCGACATCGGCACGAAGCCGCCGACGTTGAACCAGTGCAGCCACGCGGCGAAGACGACGATGAGGATCAGCGCGACGACGAACTGCGGCACGGAGATGCCGATGATGCCGAGGGCGGTGGCGACACGGCCGGCCGGGCGGCCGTTGCGGAACGCGGCGAGCGCGCCGAGGCCGATGCCGAGCACGAGCGCGACGATCAGCGCGATGACGCTGATCTCGAGCGTGACGAGGGCGTAGTCGGGGATCACGTCGACCACGGGCTTGCCGAGGAAGAGACTGTCGCCCAGGCGCAGGGTGACGACGTCGCCCAGGAAGCGGCCGAACTGCTCCCAGAGCGGTGCGTTGAGTCCCAGCTCGTCACGGAGCGCCGCGACCTGATCGGGCGTCGCGGAGTCGCCGAGCAGGATGGCGGCCGGGTCGCCCGGGGCCAGACGCAGCAACAGGAAGACCAGCACGAGGGGCACGGCCACGGTGGGCAGCAGCGCGAGGAGGCGCTGCGCGAGATAGCGGAGCATGTCAGCGGCCTCCGGCGCGCGGGTCGAGGATGTCACGGACGTTGTCGATGACGATGTTCATGGCGAGGACCGTGAGGATCAGCGCGAGGCCGGGGAAGCCCCACATCCACACCGCCGAGGTGAGATAGCTGCGGGCCTCCGACAGCGACGCTCCCCAGCTCGGGACGTTCGGTGGGAGCCCCGCACCGATGAAGCTCAGCGCGGACTCGACGAGCACGGCGGTCGTGAAGGTGATGGCCGCCTGCACGAGAACCGGGGTCGTGGCCTGCGGCAGGATGTAGCGCCAGAAGATGCGGACGCTGCCGGCACCGATCGCGCGAGCCGAGTCGACCATGGGTAGTTCGCTCGCGACGAGCGCCGAGCTGCGGACGACACGGGTCATGCCGGGTACGAACACGATCGTCATCGCGAGGATCACGGTGCCGAGCCCGGGTCCGAGGATCGCGGTCATCGCGAGGGCGAGAACGATGATCGGGAACGACATCACGCCGTCGACGATGCGCATGACGATCGCGTCGAACCAGCGGAACATGCCGGCCAGGATGCCGAGGACCACACCGATCGCGGTCGTGATCGCGGCGGTGACGACGCCCACGGTGAGCGACGCCTGCGCACCGTAGACGGTGCGGGAGTACACGTCGCGGCCGAGGTTGTCGGTGCCGAAGATGTGCGTCGCCGAGGGCGGGCGGAGCCGCTCGACGGCGACGAAGGCGTTGGGATCCCCCGCGAGGACGGGGGCGAGCAGAGCCGCCCCCGCCATCACGAGGAGGAGGATGAGCGCCACCACGGCGATCGGTCGGTGCAGGAGTCGACGCCACAGCCGTGGTCGCACGGTGCGCGCGGCCGCCGCTTGGATCGACGTCGTCGTGGGGACGGTCATCTCGGACATGGGGATCCTTGTCAGGGGTGGAGCGGGATCAGGACTGGTCGAGCCAGGTGTTGTAGTACCAGCCGGCCAGCTCGTCGGGGTGCTCGGTGTGCACGCGGTTGGCGGTGATGAGCAGGGGTCGCGAGGTTCCGAACTTCAGGAACGGCAGGTCTTCGTACACGAGGGTCTGCAACTGCTCCCACGTCGCCTTGCGGGCGGCCGCGTCGGACTCGGTCGACAACTTCGACAGCAGCGCGTCGCGGTCGGGCGAGACCCACGTCCCCGGGAAGGTCTGCTGCAGGTAGGGCAGCAGCACCGGATCGGCGTACGTGGGGATGCCGGACGAGAACAGGTCGAAGGCCGTCGGGTCGGTCCGCAGCTGGATGACGCTCGCGCGGTCGATGACCTGCAGGTCGATGTTGATGCCCGCTTCCTTCAGCTGCTGCTGGGCGGGGAGCGACGGGCCGTACCAGGAGGGGTCCTCCTTCGTGGTGAGCCAGCGGATCGGCTCACCCATGTAGCCGGCTTCGTCGAGGAGCTTCTTCACGCGGTCGAGGTCGGGCTTGTTGTAGTTCTCGGTGCCGGCGTCGGTCGCCCAGGTGCTGTTGACCTCGGGGATGATGCTCCCGTCGACCGAGTAGAACTCGGGGTTGCCGAAGGCGGCGAGCATGATGTCGTCCATGTTCAGCGCCGCGAGGAACGCCTGCCGCATCGCGACGTTCGACATGATGCCCTGCGCCTTGTTGAACACGACGGTCGAGCCCGAGGTGGGGCTGAGCAGCACGGCCTGAGCGGCGCCGCCGGTGCTGACGGAGTCGTAGTCGTCGTACGACAGCGAGCCGCCGATGTCGACCTGGCCGGCCTCGGTCGCCTGGCGGCGAGTGGAGGCCTCGGGCATCGGGGTGAACACGATCTGGTCGGCGTAGGCGTTCTTCGCGCCGAGCCCGCCGTCGCCGGGGGTGTCGAGCTTCTGGTAGCCGTCCCAGCGGTCGAGCACGACGTCGCCGTCCGCGGCGTAGCTGCTGAGCTTGTACGGGCCGGTGCAGACGAGGTCGGAGACGGGGTCGGTGATGGGGCGGTCCTTCACGATGCTCGCGGGCATCATGTAGGCCGTCGTGAGCAGCGTCGGCAGCAACGGGCTCGGCGTGTTCAGCGTGATCGCGACGGTGGTGTCGTCGACGGCCTCGATCGAGGTGGTGAGCGACTTGAGGATCGAGCCGTTGCCCGGGGTCAGGAAGTACCGGTTGAGGCTCGCGATGACATCCGCCGAGGTGAACGGCTCGCCGTCCTGGAAGGTCACGCCGTCGCGCAGGCTCAGCGTGTAGCTGCCGCCGCCGTTGTCGACGAGGTCCTTCGCGAGCACGGGGCCGACTTCGAACGAGGTCGAGACGTCGAAGAGCGGCTCGCACACCTGACGGGCGATGACCCAGTCGGCCTGCAGGCTCGTCGCGAACGGGTCGATGATCGACGGCGTCGCGGACAGGGCGACGGTCAGCGTGCCGCCCGTTTGGGGCTCGCCGCCGTCGGTGATGCTCCCGGCGCTGGTGGAGCCGTCGGCGCCGCAGCCGGACAGGACGAGAGCGGATGCCGCCGCGAGCGCGGCGAGCGGGATCAGCCGGCGGACGCGCCGGTTCGGTCGAACATCGTGCCTCATTGCAGAAACTCCATCGTCGGGGTTCGGGATGCCGCGTCGGGGGAACGCGTATCCACTGTATACACTGGATCCAATGGATACGCAACGCACCCACCCCTATCCTCGAACGAACGGGAGTCGGCGCATGCGACCGAACGAGGAGGCAAAGTGGCGGCATCGATGAGCCCCGAGGTGATCGCCTCGCGGATCGCCCTCGCCATCCGTGAGAAGGTCATCCCCCCGGGCGCGGCCCTGGTCCAGGAAGACCTCGCCCGCCGGTTCGACGTCAGCCGCAGCCCCGTGCGCGAGGCACTGCGCATCCTCGCGACCGAGGGCGTGATCGAGATGACACCCGGCGGCGGCGCCTCGGTCCGCACGCTCGATCGCGACGAGCTCGACGAGCTCTACGAACTACGGCTCCTGCTCGAGCCGACGATCGCGGACGACATCGTCCGACGCATCTCGCGGGGAGAGATCACGGCCCTGGAGTCACGGGTCGCCGAGATGGAGTCGGCGACCGATGTCGGGCGGTGGATGCGCTCCAACTTCGAGTTCCACACCCGTCTGTACGACGCCGCCGGTCGGCCGCGCACCGCCGAGATCCTCAGGGGCCTCCTCGCCGCCGTGCAACCGTACTCGCAAGAGAACGTCGACCACCTCGGCGGGCGCGGGCAGGCCGACGAGGAGCACCGCGAGATGCTCACCGCGATCCGCGACGGCCACGCCGAGCGGCTCGCCGAACTCCTCCGGACCCACTTGGTCAGCGCGAAGAACCGCGTGGCGCACGCTCTGGCCGAGGGCGATGACGACCTCGACCCGCTGGCGCCGCTGCGCGGCGCACGCTGACCCGCGGAGGCTTCGACAAGCTCAGCCACCTCCGCCGAAACCCAGGTCCCTGAGCCTGTCGAAGGGACCGACACCCCCCGCCTCAGTCCAGGAAGATGTCCGGGTACATCGCCTCATCCGGCGTCCCGGGCACGGCGGCGTAGCCCGAGAAGTCGGTCACCCCGGCGGCCTCGAGCACGTCCTCCACGATCAGCGTCCGCCCGGTCCGCTCGCGCGACGGGGACGTGAGCACCTCGTACGCGGCGTCGGCGTAGATCTCGGGCGTCCGCGACACGGCCATGAGCCGGTCGCCGCCGATGACGTTCTGCACCGCCGCCGTGGCGATCGTCGTCCGCGGCCAGAGCGTGTTGGCCGCGATCCCGTCGCTCGCGAACTCCGACGCGAGACCCAGCGTCGCCATCGTCATCCCGAACTTCGCGAGGCTGTACCCCGTGTGCGCCCCGAGCCATTTCGGCGTGACGTTCAGCGGCGGCGACAGCGACAGGATGTGCGGGTTCTCGGCATCCTTCAACTGCGGGACGGCGGCGCGCGAGAGCAGGAAAGTCCCGCGGACGTTCACGTCCTGCATGAGGTCGTACTTCTTGGTCGCGAGGTCGAGCGAGCCCGAGAGGTCGATCACGCTGGCGTTGTTGACGACGATGTCGATGCCGCCGAACTCCCCGACCGTCCGCATCACGGCTTCGGTGATGGACGCCTCGTCCCGCACGTCGCCGACGATCGGCAGCGCCTGCCCACCCGCCGCCCGGATCTCCTCGGCGGCGGTGTGCACGGTTCCGGGCAGCTTCGGGTGCGGGGTGTCGGTCTTGGCGAGCATCGCGATGTTCGCGCCGTCGCGCGCGGCACGCAGCGCGATCGCGAGGCCGATACCGCGGCTCCCGCCCGACATGAGGATGGTCTTTCCTGCGAGCGTCACGAGCGTGATCCTTTCGCGGAGGCGGCGGCGAACGCGGCGACTCGCGCTCTCGCCTCGGGGGTGTCGAACGCGGCACCGATCGTCGCGGCCTCGTCGTCGAGGTTCTCGGCGAGCGCGCGGCCGGCCCCCACGCGCACGAGACGCGTCGCCTGGCCGAACGCGGCGGTCGCCCCGTCGAGCCAGAAGCGCGCGATCTCGGCGACCCGCGTCGCCAGATCCCCGGATGCCACGACCTCGGCGACGAGACCCCAGTCCAGGGCTTCGTCGGCCGAGAGCATCCGGTCCTGCAACAGCAGCTGCAGCGCCCGCCGCTGACCGATCGCCGCGGGCAGCAGGGTCGAGACGCCGAGGTCTGGTGTCAGGCCGATGTTTGCGTACCGGCTGACGAAGCGCGCGTTCTCGCTCGCCACGACGTAGTCGGCCGTCAGCATGAGGCCGAGCCCGCCGCCCGCCACGGCACCCTGGACGGCCGCGACCATCGGCAGCGGCGCTTCGGCGAACGTACGGATGCCGTCGTGGATCGCCCGCGCCGTCTCGGTCACCTCGGCACCCGAGGAGCCCGTGGTCGCCATGGCCACCACGTCGCCACCCGCGCAGAAAGCGGGGCCATTGGCATCCAGGATCACCGCTCCGACCGACGGGTCGGACGTGACCTCGTGCGCGACGGCGCGCCAGCGCGCGGCCATGGGGAAGTCCATCGCGTTGAGCGAGGCGGGGCGGTCGAAAGTCACCCGCGCGAGGCCGCCCTCGACGTGGAGCAGAATGCTGTCGGTCATTTCGGCGCCATCCGGATCGCACCGTCGAGTCTGATCGTCTCGCCGTTCAGGTAGCCGTTGTCGACGATCGCGAGCACGAGCCGCGCGTATTCGTCGGGGGCGCCCAGGCGCGAGGGGTACGGCACCTGTTGCCCGAGCGAGTCCTGCGCCGCCTGCGGCAGGCCCTTCAGCATGGGGGTCTCCATGATGCCGGGGGCGATCGTCACGACCCGGATGCCGTGGCGCGCGAGCTCGCGGGCGATGGGAAGCGTCATCGCGTGCACGCCGCCTTTACTCGCGGAGTACGCGGGCTGGCCGATCTGCCCGTCGAAGGCCGCGACGCTCGCGGTGTTGACGATGACGCCGCGGTCGCCCCCCTCGGTCGGCTCGGTCCGGGCCATGACGGCCGACGTCTGAGCGATGACGTTGTAGGTGCCGATGAGGTTGACCCGGATGACGCGCTCGAAGTCGCCGAGCGGCGAGGGGGTGCCGTCGCGGTCGAGCACCTTGGCAGGCGGAGCGATGCCGGCGCAGTTGACGACGACGCGGAGCGGCCCCGCCTCGGACGCGCGGGCCGCGGCAGCGGCGACCTGTTCGGCATCCGTCACATCGGCAGGGGCGAACGTACCGCCGAGTTCCGCGGCGATGTCCGCGCCGGGCGACGACGGGAGGTCGACGACGGTGACGTGCGCGCCCGCCGCAGCGAGGCGGCGCGCGGTGGCCAGACCCAGACCCGACGCACCGCCGGTGACGAGGGCAGAGGCTCCTGAGATGTCCATGCGTTCTCCTTCGAAGCGAAACTCAGTATCACCCTACCCGGGACTCAGGTTCGCGCCGAGCCCCGCCCGCGTCGCCGCCCCGTGCGCTGCGGATGGGTGTGGATGGCGGCCGTCGCCGCTCCGTCGACGAGCAGCGCGACTTCGTCGGGCTTCCAGCCGTACACGTCGCGCAGACTGTCGCCGAGCCTCGCAATTGCGTCCGGCATCGTGATCTCCACCCCGCGAGGGAGGTCTCGCGCGGTCTCGTCGAACGTCCGCGCCGTGCTCTGCAGCTCGGCGACCATCGCCCGCATGCGTTCCTGTCCGTATGCGGCGGATGCCAGAGCCCAATCGCCCACGACGACCGCTCGCCCGGCCGGGCAGGTGAGCGGCAACTCGGGGGTCCGCGGCCCGAGTCGAACGCGCACGACGGCGACCCCGATCGCCACGATGGCAGCGGACCCGGCGAACGTCGCCGGACCGAACGAGAAGCCGAGGTCGTACAGCGACGATTCCCATCCCGCCGCGAATCCCACGACGACCCGGGCCGCCGAGTAGACCGCGTACGCGGCGTTGGCGACGAGGATCACACGCATCGGCCAGCGCGGCTCGAGGCGTATACGTGCCGCCGCGAGGGCGCACGCCGTGCAGGGCACCGTGATCAGGAGCACCTTCACCGCCAGGGATGCCGGCAGCGGCACCGTCGCCGTCACGATGGCCGTGATCAGGGCGAGGACGAGGCTCGCGAGCGCCCAGCGTCGCGCTCTCTGCCCCGCGAGCACCTTGAGCGCCACGAGCAGCAGTGCGGGAGCGAGCACCATCGCAACGTCGCCCAGCACGAGGGCGATGATCCCGTCAGCCGCGGTGTACATGAAGTACATCGCGCTCGAGCCCACCGCGGCCACGCCCGACACGGCGGCGTAGCGCAGGAACAGCGTCATCGCCCCCGGAGTACCGATCCGCGGTAGAGCGGCGAAGAGCACCGCGGCCGCGACCGCCACGCTCACCGCCAGAATCCCGAGCGACAGTTCCATGACACCCCCGGTCCTCATTCTGCACGCCCACCACGGGCCCGGCTGGCCGGGGCCGCACCTGCTCGGCCGCTCGCGCGCCGGTCGGGGACGCGCCGCCGCGCGCCACCGCGAGCGGCGCGGCCCGTCGAGTGTCCAGAACACCCGGAGTCCCGCGAAAAACGTCCGGGTGTTCTGGACACTCGACCCGTGTTCAGCCCGCCGCGGGCTCGCGCCCGCGCGGGGAGCGCGCGAGGATCGAGCGATGAGCATCCCCGCGGCGTCCGAGCCCGTCCCGGAGCGCGTGCGGGAGATCGCCGGCGACGCGGCGCTCGAACCGGTGTGGCGCAACGCGATCGGCGGTGTGACGTTCCGGGCGGCGGGGACCGACGGCATCCGGTTCGTGAAGTTCGGGCCGCGGAACGCCGAGACCTCGATGCGCGCCGAGGCGGAACGTCTGCGCTGGGCGGGCGCGTTCACCCCCGTGCCGCGCGTGCTCGAGCAGGGGCAGGATGCCACGCACGAGTGGCTCGTGACCGAGGCGATGCCGGGGCGCTCCGCCGTCGATCCGCGGTGGATCGCCGATCCCGCTCGTGCGGTGCGGGCGGTGGGGCGAGGTCTGCGGGCGCTGCACGAGGCGCTCCCCGTGGTCGAGTGTCCGTTCTCGTGGGCGGTGCCCGACCGTCTGGCGAATGCCGCGGGGCGTGGCATCCGGGTACCCGCCGACCTGCGTGACGCCCCGCCGATCGATCGGGTCGTCGTCTGCCACGGCGACGCGTGCGTGCCGAACACCCTCGTCGCCGAGGACGGCGAGTGGACCGCTCACGTCGACCTCGGCGCCCTCGGCGTCGCCGATCGCTGGGCCGATATCGCGGTCGCGGCGATGTCGACGACCTGGAACTACGGTCCCGGTTGGGAGGAGCCGCTGCTCGCGGCCTACGGCGTCACTCCGGATGCCACCCGCCTGGCGTACTACCGAGCTCTCTGGAACGCGACGTAACGCCCTGCCGCCCGCGCCCCCATCCGTCGAGTGTCCAAGACACGCCGTATCTCGGGGCGCAGTTACGGCGTTTCCTGGACACTCGACGGCGGACACATCACGTGCCGACCACGCGGAACGCGCCCGACACCACCGCGGCCGTGAGCGCCACGGCGACGAGTCCAAGGGCACCCGCGAGGGCGACGGCATCCCGAGGCGACAGCGTCGAGGGACGCGACCACGTGCGCTCGACGTCGGCGCCGAAGCCGCGGGCCTCCATGGCGGTGGCGAGCGTCGTCCCGCGGCGCACGGCGAAGACCAGCAGCACGAACGCCATCGAGAAGAACCGGCGCAGCGCCCCCCGGTCACCGAGGCCGCGCGCGCGACGCGCGAGGGTCATCGTGCGCCAGTCGTCGACGAAGAGCCCGACCGTGCGCGCGCCCGCGAGCACGCCGAGCACGAACCGGCTCGGGAGCTTCGCGACCTGCGCCAGGGCGTCCGCGAGCTCGGTCGGGTCGGTCCGGGCGAACAGCAGGATCATGGGCAGCGCGAGCGCGACGACTCGCAGCAGCACGGCGAACGACAGGGCGAGCGAGTCGTCGCTGATCGTCGCGAAGAGGAAGGTGCCGTAGACGGTTCCCCCCGGTCGCGCGTACAGCAGCATGCTCACCGCGGCTACCGGGGCGAAAAGCAGCACCGGCACGAGGCGCTTCGCGACGACGCGGTACGGCAGACCCGTAAGCGGCACGCACAGCAGCTCGAGCACGAGCGCCACGGCGGCGCTCACCGCATCGACCGAGATGAGCAGAGGGAGCGCGAGCACCACCACCATCGCGACCTTCGTCACGGGATTCACGCCGTCGAGCCACGCCGTGCGGGGCGCGACGTCGACCGCGGTCATGCCGCGTCCCCCAGCGCGATGCGGTGCTGACCGAGGTGCCGCACCACGTCCGCGTCGTGGGTCACGGCGACGACGGTGCGCCCCCGCGCGATCTCGCGCTGCAGCAGCGCGACGAGCTCGCTCCATCCGCGCCGATCCTGGCCGAATGTCGGCTCGTCGAGCACGATCACTTCGGGCGAGGCCGCGAGCACCGTCGCCACCGACAGGCGTCGCTTCTGCCCGCCCGACAGCGTGAAGGGGTTCGCGAGGGCGAGGGATGCCAGGTCCAACCTCTCGAGAAGCTCGTCGACGATCGCGTCGACCTGGGCCGCCGGCATCCGCAGAGCCCGAGGCCCGACGGCGAGCTCGTCGCGGAGGGTCGGCGCGAGGAACTGGTGCTCCGGCTCCTGGAACACCGTGCCGATGCGGGTCAGCAGCTCGGTCGAGCGCCAGCGCGAGGGACGACGGATGCCGCGAGCCGCGAGGGATTCCGTGGCGACGACCTCTCCCGAGAGCTCCGGCAGGAGCCCCGCGAGGGTCAGCGCCAGGGTCGACTTGCCCGCGCCGTTCGGCCCGGTGACGACCGTCCCGGCGCCGCGCGGGACGGCGAGGTCGAGTCCCGCGGCGACGACCGTGCGCCGCTCGCGCCCGATCGACAGCGCCCGCGTCGAGAGCGCGGCATCCGGACCCTCGAGGCGAGGAAGCACGGGCAGATCGACCGGACGCCCCGGAACCCACACGCCCGCGGCGGCGAGCGCGTCACCGTGCTGGGCGAACACGCGATCGGGCGGACCGTCGGCCAGGACGCCCCCGCCGGGCGCGAGCACGACGACCCTGGTCATGAGGTCGGCCCACACCGCGGTGCGATGCTCGATCAGCACGACGGTGGTCCCGTCGGTGCGCGCGACGTGCTCGACCGCCGCCCGCACTTCGGCGACGCCCTCGGGGTCGAGGTTGGCGGTCGGCTCGTCGAGCAGCAGCAGCCCCGGACGCATCGCGAGCACGCCCGCGAGCGCCAGACGCTGCTTCTGCCCACCCGACAGCGCCTTCGTCGGGCGGTCGAGGGGCACGGACAGACCCACGGATGCCACGGCATCCGCCACCCGCGCCGGGATGTCCGCCGCGGGTACACCGAGGTTCTCGCAGCCGAACGCCACGTCGTCGCCGACTTTCGACAGCACGATCCCGGCCTCGGGATCCTGCAGGACGAGACCGATCCGGCCGCGCTGCCCCTCGGGGGCGCGGTCGTCGACGAGGATGCGGCCCGTGGCCACTCCCTCGTCGCTGCCGCCGAGGAGTCCGGCGAGGCCCGCGAGCAGGGTCGACTTCCCGGCTCCCGAGGCCCCGAGAAGGAGGACCCGCTCGCCGGGTTCGATCGTCAGGTCGACGTCACGCGTGGCGGGGAGCTTGCGGCCGGCGTAGCGCCAGCCCCAGCCCTCGACGTCGACGCGCGCGGGGCCCGGCATCAGACGTCGCGGCGTGCTTCCCGCCCGGCGGCGAATCGGCTGAGCGCCCCGGTCGCGGCGAGCGCGCGGACGAGCAGCCATCCGACCAGACCCGCGAGGAGGGCACCCGAGACGACGAGCGTGCCGAGGTAGGTGAGGTTGAACTCGACCGTCTTGGCGATGTTCGGCGACGACCCGACGAACAGCTCGTTGACCCACGCCCCCACACCGGCTCCGACGCCCGCGAGCATCGCGACGGGGAGCGAGAAGCGCAGGTAGAGGAACGCGAGGAAGATCAGCTCGGCGCCGAGCCCCTGCGCGAGACCCGACACGATGGTCAGGGGGCCCCAGACGTTGCCGATGAGCGCCGAGACGACGGCGGCGATCAGCTCGACGAGAAGCGCAGCACCCGGCTTGCGGATGATCAGACCGCCGATCACACCGCCGATGAGCCAGATGCCGACCGCGATGCCACCGAGGCCGGGGGTCAGGCCGTCCATCGCGACGAACCACAGCCCGCCGACGGTGTTCCAGCCCCAGAAGACGAGACCGACCGCGACACCCAGGACGGCAGCGACGACGATGTCGACGACCCGCCATGAGAAACGAGAGGCGGATGCCACGGCGGGGGCCGTGCGCGCAGACGTGGACGTGTGCATTTCTTCTCCTCCCTGCGCCGGCATGATCCGGATCAGGTTCGACGGTCGAAGCGTGGATTCGCTTCCTCTCAGCCCGGCTCACCGGACTCCCGTGGTTGTGCTGACGAGTATAGGGGGACGCCCGGGGTAGCGTGGGCGGGTGCACGAGCAGACTCCGGCCACGCGGCGCGCCGCGCGAGATTCCGCTGATCTGCGGGCCGACGAGGCGATGCCCTCGCCGGATCCGGCACCCGCGACGACGTCGGCGGACGTCCCGCTTCCCTCTGATGGAGCACCCGCGGCGGAGCTTCCGGACGCCCCCGCGGACGGCGCGAGTGCGGCGGGGCCCGCGCCCGAAGCCGGATCGCAGCTCGCACCCGCCGCCTCCGCGCCGCAGCCCGCACCCACCGCGCCCGCGACGCCGCCGGAGCCCGGGCCCGCAGCATCCGCCCCCTCTCCGGCGCCGCAGCCGGATCCCACTTCGGCGGCCCTCGGCGCACTCGGGTGGGTCGACCCCGACGCGGCGGCTGCGCCCCGCCCGGCCCCCGCCTTCGTCGTCTCCGGCGCCACTGGACGCCCCGTCGATCTGCTCGCGGGTCGACGTCGTCGTCGCATCCTGCGTCCCGCGACGGTGGTCCCGACGATCCTCCTGATCCTGCTGATCGGCGCCTACACCGCCACGACGCTGCTGTGGCCACTGAACGCCGTGCAGCCCACGGTCACGCCCATCGCCCTCCAGCCCACGGCCGCGCCGCCCGCCGACCCCGCGTGGCCGGCGCAGGGCGAGGCCGCGATCGCTCTCGAGGGCGTGCCCGGCGAGCTGTCCTCGTCGGCGAGCGCGCCCGAGTCGATCGCCAGCATCACCAAGATCGTGACGGCACTCGTCGTCCTCGACCGGTTGCCGCTCAGCCCGGGCGAGCAGGGGCCGTCGTACGCGTTCACGCAGGCGGACAGCGCCGACTACTGGCAGTACCGCGCCCGCGGAGAGTCCTCGCTCGACGTTCCCGTCGACGGCAGCCTGACCGAGTTGCAGATGCTCCAGGGCATGCTGATCGCCTCGGCGAACAACTACGCCCAGCGGCTGGCATCCGATCTCTTCCCCTCGAACGCGGACTTCGCCGCCGCGGCGAACACGTATCTCGCGGAACGCGGGATCACGGGCATCACGATCGTGAACCCGACCGGGATCGAAGCCGGCAACACCGCGACCCCCGCGGCGCTCATCGCGCTCGCCGAGAAGGCCCTCGCGAATCCCGTGATCGCCGAGATCGTGCGAACGCCCGAGCTGACCCTGCCCGGCGCCGGGTCGTTCAAGAACGGCAACCCGCTGCTCGCCGATCCGGGCGTCGTCGGGGTGAAGACCGGAACCCTCGACGCGTGGAACCTTCTGTCGGCGAAGGATTTCACGATCGGCACGGTGACCGTCCGCGCGTACGCGGCGGTGCTGGGCCAGCCCGGACCGGACGAACGCAACCAAGCGAGCCGCGACCTCTACGCGCGCATCGCCGAGGAGCTGCAGCCGCGACCCTCGGTGACCTCGGGCACCGTGATCGGCCGCGTCGAGACGCTCTGGGGTCAGGAGTCGAACATCGTCACGACCGCGGACGCCACGGTCGTGCTGTGGAACAGCGCCGTCGCCGGGACCTCCACACGTTTCGACCTCGGAGACTCACGCGCGGCGGGCGACGACGTCGGCACGCTCACCGTGACGGGCCCGCTCAACACCGACACCGTCGACGCTCAGCTGACCGACACGATCGACCCGCCGGACCCGCTCTGGCGCCTCACGCACCCCCTCGATCTGTTCGGTCTGAACGAATGAGCGGCATGGACATCCGAGTGGATGCCACCTCCCCGACGCCGCCCTACGAGCAGGTGCGGGCGCAGATCATCGCCGGCATCGAGAACGGGTCGACGGTCGCGGGCACGCGCCTGCCCCCGGTGCGGACGCTCGCGACCGACCTGGGCCTCGCGGCGAACACCGTCGCCCGCGCGTACAAGGAGCTCGAGGAAGCGGGCTACGTCGAAACGCGCGGCCGCGCCGGCACGGTCGTGCGCGGCACGGACTCCGCGTCGGCGCGCGCGGCGGAGGCGGCGCGCGCCTACGCCGACACCGTCCGTCGTCTGGGCATCGCGCCCGACGACGCGGTGGAGTTGGTGCGGGCGGCGCTGGCGGACGGTTAGCCGCCGGGGCGCTTTGGCGTGTGCAGCGTCGGCGCTCGCCGCGTCGGCGTGTGCGGCCTCGGTGCTTGCGGCGTCGGCGCGGGGCGCCGAGCTCGGGCGATAAACGCCGTTCGCTCACATAAACACGCTCTCCACGCGTTTCTGCGCGCGAATCGCGTTTATGGATGCCACGGCCACCACGCCCCCGCCTCGCACCCGAGCGCCGGGACGGCTGTGCTACCGTCGCCCGCAGTGACACGGGGTGCCCGCCAGGGCTGAGAACACACCCGTCGAACCTGATCTAGTTCGTACTAGCGAAGGGATGTCGCGAATGGTCGTTCGCACGTCGTCGTCTCCGTCCGCCCCCGCGGAAGCCCACACTCAAGCCCTCGCGCTCCTGCGCGAGACGTCGCCGCTCACGCAGTGCATCACCAACGCGGTGGTGACGAACTTCACCGCCAACGCGCTCCTCGCCCTCGGCGCGGCGCCCGCCATGTGCGACATCCCCGGCGAAGCGGGCATGTTCGCGCGGATCGCCGGCGGCGTGCTCGTCAACCTCGGCACCCCCACCGCCGAGCAGCGCGACGCCGCCCGCGAAGCCGTGTCAGCCGGCACGCCGTGGGTGCTCGACCCCGTCGCGGTGGGCGCCCTCCCCGTCCGCACCGCACTCGCGCACGAGGTGCTCGACGCGCGGCCCGCGATCATTCGCGGCAACGCCTCCGAGATCCTCGCTCTGGCCGGCGCGGGCTCGGGCGGGCGCGGGGTCGATACGACCGACGCCGCCGACGACGCCCTCGACGCGGCCCGCACCCTCGCTGTCCGCACCGGTGGCACGGTCGCCGTGTCGGGCGAGACGGACCTCATCGTGGATGCCACCCGCACGGCCCGAGTCCCCGGCGGCAGCGCCCTGCTCACCAAGGTCACCGGCGGCGGGTGCGCGCTCGGCGCGGCGATGGCCGCTTTCGCGGCGGTCGCGGAGCCGTTCGAGGCCGCGACCGCGGCGAGCGCCGTCTGGGCCGTGGCGTCGGAGCGGGCGGCATCCGGAGCCCGAGGACCGGGGTCGTTCGCCGTCGCCTTCCTCGACGAGCTGGCCGCCATCGAGCCCGCAGATCTCCGCGACCGGGTGGAGCTCCCGCGATGACCGACCTCTCCCTGCACCTCGTGACCGACCACCGCGTGCCGTTCTCGCGGCTGCGCGACATCGTCGACCAGGCCGTCGACGCGGGCGTCACGGTCGTCCAGCTGCGCGACAAGGTCGCGACCGGCGGCGAGCTCTACGCCCGCGCTCTCGACCTCGCGGACGTCATCGCGGGCCGATGCGCCTTTGTCGTCGACGACCGCCTCGACATCGTGCTGGCCGCGCGAGCGAACGGCGCCCGCGTCGACGGCATCCACCTCGGGCAGAGCGACCTCCCCGTCGACATCGCACGCACCCTGCTCGGCCCCGACGCGCTCGTCGGCTGGACCGCGAACACGCCCGCTCATCTTGCCGCCGCCGCAGCCTTCCCCGACGGCACGCTCGACTACCTGGGTGTGGGTGTCATCCGCGCCACCGCGACGAAACCCGACCACCCACGACCGCTCGGCGTCGACGGATTCGCCGAGCTCGCGGCATCCACCGTCCTGCCGTGCGTCGCGATCGGCGGCATCGACGTCGACGACGTCGGCCCCCTGCGCCGTGCGGGAGCTGCGGGTGTCGCCGTCGTCTCCGCCGTGTGCGCGGCCGACGATCCCGGCGCGGTCGTGCGCGCGCTCCGGGCGGCCGCCGCATGATCCCCCGCGTCCTCAGCATCGCGGGCACCGACCCGACCGGGGGTGCCGGCATCCAGGCCGACCTCAGCGCGATCGCCGCGTTCGGCGGTTACGGCATGGCGGCCGTCACCGCGCTCGTCGCCCAGAACACCCTCGGCGTGCGCGAGGTGCACGTGCCTCCCCCGGGATTCCTCGACGCGCAGTTGCGCGCGGTCAGCGACGACGTCGTCATCGACGCGGTGAAGATCGGGATGCTCGGCTCCGCCGACGTCGTGGCGACCGTCGACGCATGGCTGTCCGCCGTGCGTCCACCGCTCGTCGTCCTCGACCCCGTCATGGTCGCGACCAGCGGCGACCGCCTCCTCGAGGGCGACGCCGAAGCCGCGGTCCGCGAACTCTGCCGACGCGCCGACCTCGTCACGCCCAACCTGCCCGAGCTCGCCGTCCTCGTCGGCGAACCGCTCGCCCGCACCTGGGACGCCGCCGTCGCCCAGGCCCGGACGCTCGCCACGCGCGCCGACACCACCGTCCTCCTGAAGGGCGGACACCTCGACGGCGAACAGAGCCCGGATGCCATCGTCGACACGCTCGGCGTCCACCCGGTGACCGGCCCGCGCGTCGCCACCCGCCACACACACGGCACCGGCTGCTCGCTGTCGTCCGCCATGGCGACCCTCGCCGCGCACGGCCTGTCGTGGCCCGACGCCCTGGTGCGCGCCAA
Source organism: Microbacterium testaceum (assembly GCF_001476285.1). Classification (GTDB taxonomy): domain Bacteria; phylum Actinomycetota; class Actinomycetes; order Actinomycetales; family Microbacteriaceae; genus Microbacterium; species Microbacterium testaceum_B. The sequence continues at coordinate 33,472 of NZ_LDRU01000015.1, forward strand.
GCGCTGGCTCACCGGCGCCCTCGAGCACGCCGACGAGCTCCACGTCGGCCGGGGCAACGGTCCCATCGACCGCCTGCACGAGCTTCGCCCGCACATCGACCTGGGCCGTTCGTGGAGCGCGCAGCGCTGGGATGCCACCGCCTCGACCCGCGCCGACGTCGACGCGTGCGCGTTCGTCCGAGGACTGGCATCCGGGAACCTCGATCGCGACGCCTTCACCTGGTACCTCGGCCAAGACCTGCTGTACCTCCGTGAGTACGCGCGCGTGCTCGCCCGAGCCGCCGCGCTCGCCCCCACCGTCGATGAGCAGCGCTTCTGGGCGGCCGCGTCCGTGTCGTGCCTCGAGGAGGAGGCGGCGCTGCACCAGTCGCACGTCGATCCGGGGAACCTGGAGCCCGCGGCATCCACCCTCGACTACACCGAGCACCTGCACGCCGCGTCGGCCGCGGGCTCGTACGCGGTCCTGGTCGCCGCGATCCTGCCGTGCTTCGTGCTCTACACCGACATCGGCGTCCGCTGGCGCGGCACGTTCGAGGCCGATCATCCCTACGCCGACTGGCTCACCGCCTACGGCGACGAGAGGTTCGAGGCCTCGTCGGCCACCGCCGCCCGGATCACGGATGCCGCCGCAAGAGCGGCCACCCCTGACGTCCGGGCCGCGATGGCCGCAGCCTACGACCGCTCGATGGCGCTCGAACTCGCGTTCTTCGACGCGCCGCTCCGGCAGCGGTCGTGAACGCGCGGGCGGGTCACCCGCTCTTGCGGCGGAACTCCCGCTTGGTCACGGCGGCGTGCGTCCCTTGCACCGCGGAGTTGCCGTCGAGGTGCGCCTGCCCCGCGCGCTGCTGACCGTTCTTCTTCTCGAGCGCCTCACGGAACTTGCGCTTCATGTCGTCGGAGGGGGTCTCGTCGGTACTCATGTCCCCACCCTAGGCATGCCCCCGACGGCGCGCGAGGCCGTCAGACGTGACGGACCCGCTGCTGCAGGCGCGTGCGGATGTCGAACAGCTCCGTGCCGCCGACCTCTCGCGCGCCCGGGATCCCGCGCCGCAGCAGGGTCGTCAACGCGCTGCGCGTCACGAGCGCAACCGGCGTCCCCCGCACCTTGCCGAGGTCGGTGATCGCATCGAGAACCGCATCGTCGGGCAGCACCACGATCGCCCCGCTGAAGCGCACCCCGGCCGACCGCGCGACGACCCGGGCGCGCGACACGAGCTGCGTCACGGGCGATCCGATCACGTTCGCGCCCGAGATCTCACCGCGCCGAACACCCACCGGGCCGCCGAAGTCCTCGCTCAGCATCGCGTACAGCCCGCTCGGGCCGAGCACGAGGTGGTCGATCTTCTGCTCGGGGTCGCGCCCGTCGCGATCGGCGAACACGTCGTGCCACACGGTGTAGCCCATGCCGAGCTCGGACACGAGGCGCGCCGTCTCCTCCTCGGCGAGCGCATCGGCGAGGATGTGTCGGATCTCCGGCGGCGCGGAGCGCACGAGGGCCGGGTCGTAGGGATCGGCGATGTCGACCCCGCGCCCCACCCACTCGCGGATCAACGTCAGATACCGCTCGCGCCGCCAGCCGCCGGGCTGCCCGTGCGACCGCGCGCGAGGGCGCGTGTCAGCGGGTCGGGAGGGCGTGGATGCCGTCGCCCCGCCGCTCCACTCGCCCGGGGCCGATCCGCGGCCACGGTCGTAGGCCGCGCGAGCCTCGGGCGTTCCGACGAGCTCCCACGCACGCTGCACCTGGACGAACAGCGCCGCGTCGCCGCCGGTGTCGGGGTGCGTCTCGCGCAGGCGCGCGCGATAGGCGCGACGGAGCGCTTCGTCGTCGACGTCGACCGTCACGCGAAGCACCTCGTAGGCCGAGACCGACATCGGGCTGTCGAACACCTGCGTCATCCGTTCCGCCGCGCGCGTGCGCGGCGTCTCTCAGGCTAACGCGCCGCACCTGTGCACGGCCTCGGGCGCCGCGTGACGCGAGCCGCTCAGCCGCGCTTCTCGTTGCGCCGCGCGTAGGCCGCGGCATCCCGACTCGACAGGGCGAGCAGCACGAGGATGTCGAGCGCGAGCGTCACCAGCGTGGTCCCGACCGTGATCTCGTCACCCACGTTCCACCAGCTCACGAACGCCGCGACGATCGAGATCGTCGACACGATCATCACGATGACCCGCGCCGCATTGCTGCCCCAGAGCAGCAGGATGCCGAACACGAGCTGCACGAGGAACACGACGATGAGCACCCCGATGAAGGTCTCGGTCGACAGGCCGAGATCCTCGATGGTGTCTTCCGCGGGGATGGTGTTGTCACCGTTCGCGAAACCCGCGAAGGCGCGCAGCCACGGCGGCAGCCCGAACAGCACCGCCGCGCCCCACACGGCGCCCGAGAGTGCACGCAGCAGCACGAGCACTCCCCCGGCGACAGTCGCCGCGGGGCGCCGCATCCGCGGGTTGCGCTCCCCCGGAACCGCGAGGGGCTCGAACGCCGCCCGCTTGCGCGGCTGCCGGCGACCGCTCACGGCTCGACCCCGGCGTCGATGGAGCCTCGGGGCACGGCATCCGGAATCCGCACCGCGCGCACGTCGAGGATCGGCAGGTCGCCGTCGGTCGTGATGCTGTCGCCCCCGCCGTTCCGCGAGTGGTACCCGGTCGCGAAGTCGCGGATCACGTCGACCTCCACCCCGGCCACCGCCATGAGGCTGGCGACGATGTGGTCGCGTTCGATGTCGGTGTCGGCGTCGATGCGGTGCGTGACCTGGAGCGTGAAGAGCGAGAGCCCGACCGCACGGTCGAAAGTGCCGGCCGCGAGCCAGTCGACCCGACGTCCGCCCGGCAGCAGCCACCCGTCGGGGCACTGCCAGAAGCGGACGTGATGCCGCTTCGCCGGCGAACCGGCGACCTCCTGCTGGTAGGCGAGGTCCTGCATGCGCCCGAAGAGGAACAGTGGACTCACCGGAGCCGTCGGATAGCTGCGTCGCCGCAGCGTCGACGCGATGATCCGCCACGACGACCTCCAGCCGACGGGGTCGGCGGCGATCCATCCGGCCTCGGCCATCGCGCGCTCGATCTGTTCCCGCTCGCCGAGCACGGCCAGGTTGACCGGGTCGCCGAGCAGCCCGTCCGAGGTGCGCGTGCGCCCCATGAAGTAGTCCGGCACGTAGATCGCCGTGAGGATGCGATGAAGGCGCGGCAGCACCAGATAGGCGAGCAGCGCCCAGAACGCCACCGCCAACACCACACCCGCCCAGCCGACCTGGAACGCCTGCGTGAAGCTCAGGTACGCGAGCCAGATCGCGGCGAGACCGGCGAACACGAAGAAGAATCCGTCGAGCAGACGCCCGATCGACCATCTTCGTGTCCGGCGGGTCATGGGCGTCTCACCAGAGCGCGAGCGCGGGCTCGAAGGCGAGGGCGGATGCCACGACCTCGGGCGCGAGATCCTCGTGACGCCGTGGCGACCACGTCGGCGATCGGTCCTTGTCGATGAGCTGCGCGCGGATGCCCTCGACCAGGTCGGGCTGGGTCTGGGCGAACCACATGACCAGACCGTACTCCTGCGCCAGCGCCGCACGCAGGTCGGGCAGGGTGCGCGCCCGGCGCACGGCCGCCAACGTGACCGCGACGGCGGTCGGTGCCGAGTCGGCCAAGAGCTCGGCCGTCTCGTGGGCCTCGGTCTCGGGACGCGCGCGCAACCGCTCCAGGATGCCGTGCACGTCGTCCGCCGCGAAGGCGTCGTCGATCCACGGCCTCGCCGCCTCCAGTCGCGAGGGCCCCGCGGTCTCGTCGAACAGCAGCACGAGCTCGGTCGGACTCGCGGGATCCGCGCGCACCTGGAAGGCGTCGTACAGCGCCGGCAGGTGGGCGGTGGGCACCAGGTGGTCGGCGAATCCCGCGTAGATGGCGTCCGCGGCATCCATCGTCGCTCCCGTGAGACCGAGGTACTCCCCGAGTCGTCCCGGCGCGCGGGAGAGCAGCAACGAACCGCCCACGTCGGGGGTGAAGCCGATGCGGGTCTCGGGCATCGCCAGACGCGAATTCTCGGTGACGATACGGATCGCGGCGTGGCCGGCGAGACCGATACCGCCGCCCATGGTCACGCCGTCGGCGATCGCGACGACGGGCTTGGGGTAGGTCGCGATGAGGTGGTCGAGCGCGTACTCCTCGCGGAAGTAGGTGTGCACCTCGTCGACGCGCCCCTCCACCACCAGGCCGTGCAGAGCGCGCACGTCGCCGCCCGCGCAGAAGCCCCGCTCGCCCGCACCGTCGAGCAGGATGAGCTCGATGTCGGTGTCGTCCCTCCACCGGTCGAGCGCTGCGGCGAGGTCGCGGATCATGTCCAGCCCGAGGGCGTTGATCGCGCGGGGGCGGTTCAGGGTGAGATGCGCGACGCCGCGGAGGGTTCGCGCCAGGACGGCATCGTCGTCGGATCGCTGAGCGTTCACGCTGCCACGTTACACACGCGCCCGGCTGCCCTCCCGCC
>NZ_LDRU01000150.1 GCF_001476285.1 Microbacterium testaceum
CCCCCGACCCCCAGTCCCGAGACCCTCGATCCCGAGTCGTCAGCCCGGGCACTCCGCCCCGACATCGGCCGAGACGTCAGGCGATACGCGTCCCCGGCGGCAGGCGCTTCGCCGGAGTGCGCGTGCGCGCGATCCCCCACGTCAGCAACCCCGCCGCGATGATCAGCTGCACGAACAGCCCGACGAACCAGCTCGGCACCGTGCCCTCGAGCTGATCCTCCGGCGTCTCGTTCGACCACGAATCCTGGGGAGCCACGCACCCGTCGAACCGCGTCTCGGTCTCGGGAGCCTTCTGCGCCAGACGGACGCTGTAGGCGATCTGCGAGAACAGGTCACGCGGATAGCCGTCGACGTAGGTCGGGGGCGTGGCATCCGCCAGGATCACGAACGGATTCGCGGCGAGTACCCACCACACGCGATCGAAGCGCGGCACCTCCGAGGTGTACCGGTTCTCGATGCAGGGCAGCTCGTCGTATGTGGGGCACTGGCTGGACCCGTCGAGGGCGCCGGGGGCGCATCCCTCGGGCAATGCATTCCAGTCGAAGTCACGCGTGATCGACACCTGCTCGCTCCGCACCGCGAGTCCGCCGAGGCCGAAGGCGATCAGCGTCCCGATCGACAGCGCAGCGATGACGAGATACGTGCTCGCAACCGAGAAGATCGGCCGCGCGACCACGGCGCTGAAGCCGACACCGACGGCGGCCACGACCCCGACTTCGAGCACCAGGATGCCGAGGGAGGCGAGGATCACGCCCGGGTTCAGGCCACCCGCAGCGGTGGCGACGACGAGGAACGGCGCGGCCACGACGAGGAACGCGAGCCCCGAGATCCACGCGGCGAGGAACTTCCCGATGACGATCTCGGCCGTCGTCACGAGTGTCACCTGGACGGGCGCGAGGGTCGCGGCATCCCGATCCCCGTTCAGGGCGCTGCCACTGAGGGTCGGAGAAACGAGCAGCACGAGCAGGAGCACGAGCATGATGACGAGAGAGAAGAACCACTCGTTGCCCCCGCTGGCGAGCGCGAACGACGCGAACGACAGCGCGAGGACGGCCATCAGGATGACGAAGAACACCCCGAGCAGCACGTACCACCCGACCGAGCGCACGCGCTGACGCAGCTCGATGCCGATGACGGTTCCGAGACGGTGGAGGTTCATGCGGGGCTCCCCTCGCCGCCGGGGCCGACTCTGAGGTCGAGGAAGGCGTGCTCGAGATCGCCCACCGCCGGAGCGAACTCGACCACCGGAACGCCGGCACCGACCAGCGCGCGAAGCCCTGCGACGGCCCCCGCCTCGTCGGCGAACGGCACGAGCAAATCACGACGGTCGACTCCGATCTCGTCGCGAGCACGACCCAGCGCCGCCGCCACCTCGGTACGACCCGCCTCCGCCCCGCGCGACGGATCGGTGAGCAGCCGCACCCGCCATGACCGCGTGCGCGTCGCCGCCGCGGCCACGCGGTCGGTCCCGACCGTGCGGCCGTCCATCATGAAGACCGCGTCGTCGACGACCTCCTCGAGCTCGGACAGCACATGGCTCGAGATGAGGATCGTGCGCCCCTCGCCCGCCAGGCGCCGCAGCAGCACGCGCAGCGCGATGCGCGCCTGCGGGTCGAGGCCCGACGCCGGCTCGTCGAGCAGCAGCACCTTCGGGTCGTGCACGAGCGCCCGCGCGAGCGCGAGACGCTGCTTCTGTCCGCGCGAGAGCACCCGCGCCGCGGACGTCGCGAGCGGGGCGAGGTCGACGAGCTCGAGAAGCTCGTCGGCGCGCGCGCGGGCCGCCGTTCGGGGGATGTCGTAGAGCTGCGCCGTCGCAACGAGGACCTCGCGCGCCGTCAGGCTCGGCCACGCGCCCAGAGAGTCCGGCATCCAGCCCAGAAGACGGCGCGCACCCGTGGGGTCGGCGATCGGATCGACGCCGCCGATCCGCATCTCACCGGCGTCGGGCTGGAGCAACGAGGCGAGCATCAGCATGAGCGTCGTCTTGCCCGAGCCGTTGGGACCGACGAGCCCCGTCACCCGGCCCGGCAACGCCGCGAACGTCACGTCCTGCACCGCCTGAACGGTCCCGAACGAGCGCCGCACCCCCGTCGCGTCGATCCCCACATCCATGGCCCCACCCTAGAGGGGCCTTCCGACATCGCCTCGGGAAGACAGATTCAGGATGCCGCGAGCGCGCGGCCGAGAGCGTCGCCCGACGACCACGCGGTGCGCACCGCAGCGCTCTCGCCCCATGCGTCCCCGCACGCGGACAGGCCGGGCGAGTGGAAGAAGGGCTGACCGGTCGTCGCGGCGGGGCGCGCGAATGTCCACCGGTGCGCGAAGGCCGAGACGGGGTCAGCGCCGATCCCCAGGAGGCGGCGGGTGGCAGCGAGGACGGGCTCGATCGCCGCGTCCGGATCGTCGAGGTGCCGCCGGGCGCGGTCCGCGGTCGTGTGCACGACCAGGACGGGAGCCCCATCGCCGCGCCGATCCCCGTCGTCGGCGATGAACGACACGTCCGGATCGCCGTCGACGAAGGCGCCGTGCAGGTCGGCCGGCCACTGTCGCTCGTCCCACCGCAGCACAACGGCGATGACGGGCTCCCACGCGGCCCCCGAGCCGAGACGGGCATCGGTGAGGCGCGCCGCCTGTGGCCCCGGCATCGCGAGCACGACCTCGCCCGAGGGCTCCCCGTCGATGCGGTAGGGCTCCACACGCTCGACCGTCCGCTCAGACACCACGTCGAGCCCCTGGGCGAGGTCGAGAGCGAGCGAGCGGAGTCCGAGCGGAGCAGCCCATCGCATCGGCCCCGGCTTCGGCGTCTGGTTCCCGTCCGCGTCGACGACGACGAACGTGTCGGTCCAGGGGCGCGCGAGGTCACGCTCCTCCCAGTCCGCGACGACGTGCCCGAATCGGTCCGCCTCGCCGACGACGAAGTACGACGCCCCGAGGTCGACCGGACGCCCCTCGAACGTGCGGCTCGACAGACGCCCGCCGACGCGGCGCCCGCGATCGAGCACGCGCGCCGTCTTCCCGGCATCCTGAACCGCCCGCGCGCACGCGAGGCCCGAGATGCCACCGCCGACCACCGTCACGTCAACCGTCATGCGGCCATCCTCACGCGGCCGACCTCCCGATCGGCAGGGGTTGCGCTCCCCGTCAGCCGCCGAAGACCTCAACGCCCAGGTCGGGATGATCGACGAACACCCCGTCGAGCCGCGCGTCGCGGAGATGAGCCCACTCCGACCGGAAATCACCGAACGCAGCCTGACCGCCGTGCCGGCGATACCCCGGCAGGAGGAACATATTCTCCGGGCGGCATGTCCAGGTGAAGACTCGCAGACCACGGTCCTGAGCCTCGGCGACGAACCGCGCGGGGCCGCGAGCGCGTCCGAGCCGCCCGGGGTCCAGAATGAGCCGTTTGTCAGGGCTGATGCCGTCCACCTCGCGAGTGAGAGCGTCCAGACCGGCGGGCGTCAGCATCGAGGCGTACGTCACGGCCGCGGCTCCATCGCGCTCGCGCAGGTCCCACGGTGCCCCGCCCGCCTCGATGAGTTGGACGAGGGGCGCCTGGATGCCGAGCTCCCGCAGCCGCGCCAGAACGAGGGGCTCGAACGACTCGATGACCAGCGTCGGGTCGTCCAGCCAGTCCGCCTCGCGCAACTCGTCGCGAACGAGCGCCGCCATGTCGAAACCCTGCGCGGCGAACGCCGCCGCGTGCTTGATCTCGAGAACGACCCCCACGCCGCCCTTCCGGGCGAGGTCGAGGACGTCCCGCAGACACAGCACGAACTCGGTGTCGTCGAAAGCCGCGCTGCCCGGTCGCAGGGCGGGGATCCGCTCGCGGCACCGGAGCGTGCGCAGCTCGTTCCAGGTGAAGTCCTCCACGAACCACCCGGTCAGCCGCTCCCCGTCCACGACCTTCGACGTGCGACGTTCGGCGAACTCCGGCCGCGTCGCGACGTCGGTGGTCGCGCTGATCTCGTTCTCGTGGCGAACGACCAGCACGCCGTCCTTCGAGGGGACGACGTCGGGTTCGACGGCATCCACTCCCGCGGCGATCGCCACCGCGTACGAGCTCGGCGAGTGCTCGGGGCGGTATCCGGGAGCGCCTCGGTGGCCGATGATGAGCGGGCGTTCGAGCGGCACCCGCCCACGGTATCGAGGGCGGGTGAACGGCTCCTTTGCTCATAGCGGAATCCCAGTCAACACAAGGAATCTCGCACCCCGCTCGGCTAGTGTTGTGTGACAGCACGGTGCTGTGATGACCATCATTTGGAGTGTGAGTCCCCGTGGCCCTCAACAACCCGGCATTCAATACCCCGGCGTTCCAGGACCCTCGTGCCGGCGCCCAGACCCGTTACAGCCCTCCCGCGGCTCCCGCCGCGAGCGCGGCGGCCGCTGCTGAGGCGGCCAACCTCGAGGGCATGTACACCGCCCCCGCGGCGGGTGCCGTCGAAACCGATCGCATGACGATCGAAGACACCGTCTTCAAGACGCTCGCGCTGTTCGGCGTGCTCGTCGTCGGCGCCGTCGTCGGCTGGATCTGGTCGATGGCCGGCGTCAGCGTCGCGAACCCCAGCCCCAGCGCCGCCCCGATGATCGTCGGTGGCCTCGTCGGCTTCGTGCTCGCGATGGTCGCGATCTTCAAGAAGAAGCCCTCCGTCCCCGTGTTCCTCGCCTACGCGGCGTTCGAGGGCCTGTTCGTCGGTGGCATCTCGGCGTTCTTCGAGTTCATCTACCCGGGCATCGTCATCCAGGCGACGCTCGCGACGCTCTCCGTCGTCGGCGTGACCCTCGCGCTCTTCGCGAGCGGAAAGGTGCGCGCCTCGGCCCGCGCCACGAAGATCTTCCTGATCGCCATGGTCGGCTACATGGTGTTCGGCCTCCTCAACATCGTCCTGATGCTGTTCAACGCCCCGATCGCCGGTGGCGCGTTCGGCATGTACAGCACCATCAAGATCCTCGGCATCCCGCTCGGCGTGATCATCGGTGTCGTCGTGGTCATCATGGCCGCATACTCGCTCGTGCTCGACTTCGACCAGATCCAGCGCGGCGTGCGTAACGGCGCGGCTCGCGTCTACGGCTGGGTCGGCGCCTTCGGCATCATGGTCACGGTCGTGTGGCTGTACGTCGAGATCCTGCGCCTCATCGCGATCCTGCGCGGCAACAACTAAGCACCCTCGCACGAAGGGCCGTCCCGTGCCGGGGCGGCCCTTCGTCGTTCCCGGCGCGCGCTCCCGCGCCTCGACACGCCGCTCGCACCCCCACCCCGCCCCCGGTTGAGTGTCCAAAACACCCGGAGGTCTCCGAAAAGCGTCCGTGTCATG
>NZ_LDRU01000151.1 GCF_001476285.1 Microbacterium testaceum
GGCGGACGGCGCGGGGCGGTGCCGGCTCCGGCGCCCGCGGGACGATTGAGGAGGGTCACGTCGTCGCCGCCACGGGAGTCGCTTCGCCCCGACCGCTCACCCGGACGATCTGCACGACGAGGAGGACGAGACCGCCGAGGAGGACGGCGGCCGCGATCACCCACGGGAAGAGCAGGGTGAGGGCGTCACGGGTCACCGGCGTCAGGGCGACGCCGTCGACGGTCTCCGGCGGGGTGAGCGTCACGTGGGTCGACAGCAGCGTCCACTGGCCCCCGTGGCGGAGGCGAGCCGAGACGACCCGGCTCTCGCCCGGCTGCAGAGCGGTCACCTGGACGCCGTCGACGGCATCCAGACGCTGCGAGAACATCCCGGCATCCATCCAGAAGTCCGCCGTCGCGTCGATCGGGGTCGAGGCGGCGTTGCGCACCGTGAACCACACGTCGACGATCCCGGCGGTGGGATCGGGCTCGGGGAACGCGGAGGCGTTCAGTCCCCCGACGTAGACCATGCCGGCCACGCTGACCTCGCTCGCGGGGGCGACGCCCCCGCCGCCGGAGCCGCTCGAGCCCGTGGCGGGCAGGGGCACCGGCCTCGTGCCGCCCGCGGGAACCGACCCGCCCGGAACGCTCGACCCCCCGGTCGCCGCCGGCGACACGGGAGGAGACGGTGTCGCCGTCGATCCGTCGGTGATCGTCACGGACAGGGTGCCGGGGTCATCCGTCGGGGAAGCCGAGGCGCTCGCCGCACCCGAACCCGCGAGCACGACGAGGGCGAGCGCGATCCCCGCGGCGGCGACGCGTCGCGACGCGACCGGGGGCATCGCCCCGCGCGGCGCCGATCGCCGGGGACGCGTCATGAACCGTCCGCCCGAGTTCCCGCGAGCGCCGCCGCGTCCGCGGCCGCGGTCTCGGCGACGAAGTCCATCCACTCACGGGCACGCACCTCGTCGCGACGCCGGCGCCAGCGCGAGAACAGGACCGCGAGCGCCGCCAGCACTCCCAGGATCAGCACCGTCCACGGAACCGCGAACGCCACCGCGTCACGCGTGATCGGCGTCACCACCACCTGCATCGACGCGTCGGGCGACTCCACGAAGGGGCTGAGGGTCGTGAACGGGTTCAGGTACAGCCATTGGCCGACACCGTCGACCGTCGACTCGTACGACGCGCTGTTGCCCGGCAGCACGACGGGAACCTTGCCGCCCTGCTCCCCCGTCACCGGGATGCCGAGCCACGTTCGCGTGCCCGACGTGAGGTTCGCGGCGAGAGCGACATTGCCGGGGTTGCTCACGGTGTAGTGGAGCTGGACGTGCCCGGAGAACGGGTTCCACCAGTCCCCCTGATACGACGCCTCGTAGCTCGTGAGCGACAGCTGCGGTTGGAGGTCACCGGCGACCCGCGCGAAGACCGAGGTCGCGACGCGGCGGTCGACGGTGACCTGCGCGCCCGACTCGAGGACGGATGCCACGACCCCGCCGACGTGATCGCCCGGGGTCGCGTCCGCCGGTACCGCGACGGTGAAGGTCAGCAGGCGCACTTCCTGCGGCTCGAGGCCGAACGTCACGCGGTCGCTGCCGTCGTCGAAGCGGATCCACGACCCGACCGAGGTGGGAGTGGCATCCGTCGGGAGCAGGGAGAGCTCGCCGGCGTCGTCGTTGAACGCGTCGGTGGCGTAGACGGTGAAATCCTGGCGGGCCGTACCGGTGTTGCCGACGAGCACGCGATCGGTGACCGTCTGGCCCGGGTCGGCGGCGAAGGTGAAGCGCGACCGCCCGTCGGGGCGCCCGTCCTCTCCGGCCGGGCGGGTGGCGACGCCGACGGTGACGGCCGACTCGCTCTCGGCGGCGGGCGCATCGTCGGTCGCGAGGACGGCGGTGCCGGGGGCAGCCATCGCGGCGGACGGCATCCCGAGGCCGGCGATCATCGCCGCGGTGACGAGGGATACGGCACCCAGAGCCGGGAGGCGGTGCCGCAGGGTCGAAGAGAACACGCTCTATCTCCGCAGGTGGGGGCGACACGAGCGTGTCGCCGAGGTGAACGAGGGCTGATGGTGTGGCAGCACGGGGGGATCGCGAGGATCCCCCCGTGCCACCGGCGCCGGTCAGCTCACTTGGAGGTGAGCGTGACCGTCAGGGTCGACGTGTAGTCGCCCGTCTGCGCGTCCTTCGGGGCGGTGAAGGTGAGGTCGGCGTCGAAGAGCGCACCGGTGGTGAGCGTCGTGACGGCCGTGCTGGAGGCGATCTTCGAACCCGTGCCGACGGTCACGCCCGTGATGGGGGTGTAGCCGGTGTAGGCCTTGGGCGCCACGGCGAGCGCGGTGGCGGGGATCTCGTCGCCCGCGCCGTTCTTGAAGGGGGTCCACGCGGCGGTGAGGTCCCAACCCTTGAGAACGTTGCGGTCGTCGATGACGGTGACCTTGCCGAGCGACTTCGTGACGCTCTTGTCGCGCGCCACGCTGCCGAAGTCGACCTTGGTGGCCTCGGCGTTCAGCGACCACAGGTCGCTCGCGGTGACCGCGGCCGACAGGTCGACGGCGTCGGTGGTGGTGTCACCGGCAGCGGACTGCTTGGTGAAGGTGTCCCAGGCCAGGACGGTGTACGTCGCGTCGCCGGGGGCCACCAGGGCGATGGTGTGCTCGCCGCCCGGCAGGCTCGAGATGTCCACCGAGAAGTTGCCGTTGCCGTCGTCGGTGACCTGACCGAGGTCGGTCGGGTCGGACCAGGCCCACGCCTCGAGGGTCTTGCCCTTGTTGGCGGCCCCCGCGGGAACGGTGATCGTCTTCGCGCCCTTGGCGGGGTCGGCCACGTCGACCTTGTTCGCCGAGGAGCCCGAGGGCTTCGTCGGCGCGGTCGGAACGGCCGCGTCCACCGTGCCGGTGAACGCCTTCTCGTTGCTGCCCGCGCTGTTGGTGGCCACGACGGTGAAGCTGTAGGAACCGGCCGTGGTGGGCGTGCCCGACACGACACCGGTCGCGCTGTCGAGGGTCAGACCGGCGGGAAGGGCCCCACCGTCCTTGATCGACCACGTGATCGGGGCGGTGCCGTCGGCGGTGAGCGTCTGCGAGAACGCCGCACCGACCTTGGCCGAGTCGAGAGCGGTGGTCGTGATGGTCGGAGCCGTGGCCGAGGGGCCGGAGCTCTGCGGGTCGAACGTCCAGTCGCCGCCGGGCTTGACGTGGATGCCCACGTACTTCACGCCGGCATCCGCGATGTTCAGACCGTTGTTGCGGGTCCACGCGAAGCCGAGGCTGAAGTCACCGCCGTTCGCCTTGACCTGGGCCCAGTTGCCGAACAGGAAGCCCGAGAGCGTCAGGTTCGGGGCCATGATGTCGACCGTGCCGGGGGTCAGGGCGCCGTCGCTGGACGCCGTCCAGGCCGACATGGTGGTCTCCTTGCCCTGGGGGGCGATGAAGTACGCGACACCGGTCGCGTCGGCCGTGCCGGGGAACAGCACCGAGATGTCGTCGACGGTCGGTCCGGGCGTCGCGAGGATCTGCGAATCCCAGTGCAGGACGGTGTCGTCGGGGAGGAGGTGACCGTCGCCGCCGTCGAGGAGGTAGAACTGCGGCGTACCCGTGGCCGCGTTCGCCGCGGTGGCCGAGAAGCCGCCCGCGAGAAGCGAGACCGCCGTCGCCGCGGCGACGATCGTCCCGAACTTCTTGATGTTCATGAGGTGGAGTCCTTTTCCGTTCTCAGAGGTCACAGCGTCGCGAACGCGCGCTGGATGGTGGTGGTGGAGGGGGCGAGGAAGCCGAACTTCTTCTTCACCGCGCCGACGGAGGTCGGCAGCGAACCGAAGCTGGTGAGGCTGTTGGTGACCGACGGGTTGACGAGGTTGGCCAGGCCCGCGTCGTACTTGTCGTCACTCGGAACGATGCGGGCGTACTCGACGACCAGGTAGGTGTCGCGGCCGAAGGTCGCGTCCTTGTAGAAGTCGATGTTGGGGACGAGGTTGGGCGCGGTGCCCGTGAAGGCGGGCTCCTGGTTGACGGGCGAGCCGAACTTCACACCGGAGGTCGTCGTGGTGTTGACTCCGGTGGCGCCGTTGGCCTGAGCGATCCAGCTGGCGGCGCTGAACGGGATGAGGTCGTTCGTCCCGAGCACCGACGCGTCGTTCTCGGGCGTGGTGCCGTTGGCGTCGGTGACGCACGAGCCGAGGGTCGGGTTTCCGATCGCGCCCAGGAAGAACG
>NZ_LDRU01000152.1 GCF_001476285.1 Microbacterium testaceum
CTCGGCATCCCGTTCATCCTGCTCGCGCTCGGGTTCGGCTGGGCGACGCGCTCCGTCGCGTTCGTCCGCAAGCACATCCGGCTGGTCAACCTCATCGGCGGTGCGCTGCTGATCGTGCTCGGCCTGCTCATGGTCGTCGGCGTCTGGGGAACGTGGATGTCGACGCTGCAGGGGGTGATGCTCAATGTCCAGCTCCCGCTCTGATCGAGGTGGCACCGTGACCGAGCCGACCGACGGCGTCCTGCGCCCGTCCGATCACGCCGACTCCACGCCCTCCGGCGACGGGGGCGACGACATCACGCAGCCGCGCCTGGGCGTCATCGGCTGGATGCGATGGGGCTGGCGACAGCTCACGAGCATGCGCACCGCGCTCGTGCTGCTGCTGCTCCTCGCGATCGCGGCGGTGCCCGGATCGATCGTCCCGCAGCGCAGCGCCGACCCCAACGGCGTCACGCAGTACTTCACCGACAACCCCGACCTCGCGCCGGTGCTCGACAAGCTGAGCATGTTCGACGTGTACACGTCGCCCTGGTTCTCGGCGATCTACATCCTGCTGTTCATCTCGCTGATCGGGTGCGTCCTTCCGCGCACCAAGCACCACTGGAAGGCGCTGCGCTCGCAGCCCCCGCGCACGCCCGCGCGGCTCGGTCGCCTCGACGATCACCGCGA
>NZ_LDRU01000153.1 GCF_001476285.1 Microbacterium testaceum
CGACTGACCGCGCGCGCGGGAGCGCACGGGACCGCGGCCCGCGCGCGCGGTCAGTCGAGGAACAGGGCGCGCAGGCGCTTGGTCGTGAAGAACAGGCCGACCGCGATCATGACGACGTAGTAGAGGACGTGCCAGAGCAGCGCGAGCGAGAGCGACCCGGTCGTGAGACCGCGGATCAGTTCGACACCGTGCCACAGCGGGAACACCTGGACGACGAACTGGATCGGCTCGGGATACTGCGTGATCGGGAAGAACGTCGCCGAGAACAAGAACATCGGCAGCATGATCAGCGTGATCCAGTCCATGTGCTGGAACGTCTTCATGTAACTCGTGATCGCCATGCCGAGGCTCGCGAAGCCGAACGCGATGAGCACCACCGCGGGAAGGGCCAGGATCGCGGTCGGCGCGAGATTCAGCCCGAACAGCTGCATGATGACCATGAAGCCGCACGCATAGACCAGCCCGCGCATCAGCGCGTACAGGATCTCGCCGAGCGCGACGTCGAGCGGACCCAGCGAGGTCGACAGCATCCCCTCGTAGAGCTTGCCGTAGTTGAGCTTGAAGAAGACGTTCCACGTCGAGTCGTAGACGGCGCCGTTCATCGCGGAGACGGCGAGGAGCGCCGGGGCGATGTACGCGGCGTAGGGGACGACCGTGCCGGTGGAAGTCTGGACCTCACCCACGAGCGCGCCCAGGCCGATGCCCATCGACGCCAGGTACAGCACCGGCTCGAAGAAGCCCGACACCACCACGACCCAGTTCGACGAGCGCGCCGCCAGGAAGCTGCGCTGGAGCACCGCCTGCGGGTTGCCGGCCCAGAGGGCTCCGACGCCGCCGCGGCGACGCGTGGAGCGCACAGTCGTGGCGGCGCTCATGCCGCGAGCCTCCGTTCGAAGATGCGTCGCGCCGCCAGGTATCCTCCCGCGGCGAGCGCGAGCAGGTACGCCAGGTGTCCGAGCGCGGGAAGCGGCTCGAGGGGACCGTACGTGAGCATGCGTCCGACCTCGGTCGCGTGCCACAGCGGCGAGACCCATCCGATGGGCTGCAGGAACCACGGCAACGTCGACAGGGGGTAGAACGTGCCCGAGAACAGGAACATCGGGACGAAGACGAACCGCTGCACGAGAGCGAACTGGCCCTTGTCTTCTTCGAGGGAAGCGGCGAAGGCCATGAGGGGCGCGCCGAAGCTCACCCCGGCGAGCAGGCCCACGGGGATCGACAGCCATCCCGTGGCGGGCTCGGGGACCGCGCCGAAGAGCCAGATGAAGAGGTAATAGGCCGCGACGCCGACGAACATGCGGGCCGAGGCGCCCAGGACGACGCCGTTCGCGATCTGCGGCGACGACAGCGGCGAGGCGTTGAAGCCGTAGAAGTAGCGACGCCACTTGAAGCCCGACATGACGGGGTACGTGAACTCCTCGGATGCCACGCCCACGGCCGCCGTGGCCAACAGCGCCGGCGCGATGAAGACGAGGTAGGGCACGGCGCGCCCGCCGTCGTCGATCTGGCCCTGGATGAGCGCGGCGAGGCCGAGTCCCAGACCGAGCAGGTAGAGGATCGGCTGGCCGAGGGCGCCGACGACGATCGTCCACCCGTAGGCGCGCATCGTGCGGACCATGTGCTCGGTGACGTACCAGGAGCCGTATCGGCGCGGCTTGCGCGCCCACGCGAGCGCCTCGGCGCGCAACTCGTTGGCGGAGGGGTGGCGGACGGCATCCGGGGTCTGGGGTGTGCTCATTCGATCAGCGACCGTCCGGTGAGGCGGAGGAAGACGTCTTCGAGGCTCGATCGCCGCACGAGCGACGTCAGGGGCGTGTGCCCCGCGGCCACGACGCGTTCGAGCGCGGCTTCGCCGTCGTGGGCGTAGACGAGAACGCGGTCGGGAAGCACCTCGACGCGGTCGCCGATGCCCCCGAGGGCGCGGGCGGCCTCTTCGTTGCGATCGGAGCCGAATCGCACCTCGAGCACCTCGCGGCTCGAGTGCTGGCGGATGAGCGAGGCGGGCGAGCCCTCGGCCATGATCCGGCCCTTGTCGACGACGATGAGCCGGTCGCACAGCTGCTCGGCCTCGTCCATGTAATGCGTCGTCAGCACGAGCGTCGTACCGCGCTCCTTGAGGCGGAAGAGGCGGTCCCACAGCACGTGTCGCGCCTGCGGGTCGAGTCCGGTCGTCGGCTCGTCGAGCAGCAGGATGCGCGGATCGTTGATGAGCCCCCGGGCGATCGTGAGACGGCGCTTCATGCCGCCGGAGAGCTGCTCGACCTTGCTCGTCGCCTTGTCTTCGAGCTGCGCGAACGCCAGGAGCTCTTCGGCTTTCTGCGCGCAGACCTTGCCGGGAAGACCGAAGTAGCGGCCGTAGACGTAGAGGTTCTCGCGCGCGTTCAGCTCGGCGTCCAGATTGTCTTGCTGGGGGATCACACCGAGCG
>NZ_LDRU01000154.1 GCF_001476285.1 Microbacterium testaceum
GGCCTCCGCAACGACCTCGCGCCGGTGCTGTTCTGGTACAACAAGCCGCTGCTCGACCAGTTCGGATACTCCGTCCCCACGACGTGGGAGGACTACGAGGCGCTCAGCGACAAGATCGCCGCCGAGCACCCCGGCTACATCCTCGGCTCGGTCGGCGACTCGTTCCAGGCCCCCTACGTGTACTACTGGGGTGCCGAGGCCCCGATCTTCCAGGTCGACGGCAACACCTTCACCTCGAACTTCTCCGACCCGAACTCGAAGAAGGCGACCGATCTGATCGACCACATGCTGGCCAACGGCACGCTCGTGACCGACAGCGTCTTCGGCGCCGACTTCGTGTCGAAGTACAAGGACAAGCTCGTCGGCATCCCCGGCCCGGCCTGGTACGCGGGCGCGCTGTTCGACAACGAGAAGAGCCTGAACTACACCGCCGGCACCATCGGCGCCGGTGCTCCGCTCACGTGGTCGGACGGCGACAAGGTGACCGGCAACGTCGGTGGCGGCGTCTGGTACTCACCGAGCCCCCCGAATCACCTCGAGGCCGTGAAGACCTTCACCACGTCACTCCCGAGCTCCACCGCATCAGTAAACGCCCCCTCCGGTT
>NZ_LDRU01000155.1 GCF_001476285.1 Microbacterium testaceum
CCCTGGGGTAAAGTGGTTCGGCGAGGCGCAGACCACCTGGCGGTCGACGCCCTGGGCGTCCATCGCCTCCAGGCGCGCGCGCACGTCGGTCAGGCGCGGGAAGCGCTCGCCGATCATGCGTCCCGAGGCCTGCAGGCTCGCGAGGCCGTTGCGCTTCAGCTCGAGGTCGGCCGCGGCCTGCACCTCGTCAGGCACGCGGCGCTCGACCTCGGCGTGGAGCCCGCGCATGAGCCTCGCGACCGACGGCGTCGACCGCAACGAGGTCACCGACGTCCACGCCCACCTGCTCATGCCCGGGCTCCACGCCGAGGTCGAGCGCCGCGTGCCTGACGAGGTGCAGGCCGCGGCCGACCTCGAGCTGAAGCGCAACGGCCTCGCGAGCCTGCAGGCCTCGGGACGCATGATCGGCGAGCGCTTCCCGCGCCTGACCGACGTGCGCGCGCGCCTGGAGGCGATGGACGCCCAGGGCGTCGACCGCCAGTGGGTCAGCCCCTCGCCGAACCACTTCTACCCGTGGGCGAACGAGGGCCTGGCGACCTGGACGACCGCCGAGGCGAACCGCCTCATCGCCGACCACGTCGCGCAGGCACCCGACCGT
>NZ_LDRU01000156.1 GCF_001476285.1 Microbacterium testaceum
CGCAGCAGGTGGTGCGCGCCCTCGATGATCGACAGGCGCCCGGCGACCTCGCTCATGGGCGCGAGCAGGGGCAGGGCCCGATCGGCCGTCTGCACCGTCTCGTATGCCACGGCCGTCGTGCCAGCGGCGATCAGGGCGTCGGTCAGGGGCCGGTCGGCCGCGAGGTGGAGGTACGTGAACAGCGTGAGGTCGGGGCGGAGGAAGCCGTACTCGGGGGCGATCGGCTCTTTCACCTTGACGAGGAGCTCGGCACGCGCCCACGTCTCGTCGGCAGTGGCGACGATCTCGGCTCCGGCCGCGCGGTACTGGTCGTCGCTGAACCCGCTGCCCTCGCCCGCACCGGCCTGCACGAGCACCTCATGGCCGCGGTGGACGAGAGAATCCACGCCCGCGGGCGTCATCGCGACGCGGTTCTCGTTGTTCTTGATCTCGGTCGGCACGGACACGCGCATGGGTTTCTCCTCGATCGACTGAGCGTTGCGGAGAGGATCGCAGAAACGAGTGTTTCGGTGACGTTAATCCGCTGATCCTTCGAATGGATGCCGCTCGATCGGCGTACTGTCGAACGTAGATACTCCAAACGCCACCGTCGACCGAAGGATCTGCGATGCCCGACGACGAGCTTCACCCTCACGACGCGCGGATCATCGAACTCCTCTCCGCCGACGCGCGAATGACCAACGCCGCGATCGCCGACGACCTCGGCGTCGCCGCGTCGACCGCCCACGCCCGGCTGCGCTCCCTCGTCGATCGAGGTCTCATCGCCGGCTTCCACCC
>NZ_LDRU01000157.1 GCF_001476285.1 Microbacterium testaceum
GTCGGCCACATCGTGCGCGAGGTCGACCTCGTGGAAGGTCGCGCACTGAAAACACGAGCGCGTCCGCTCACCGAACTGATCGGACGTCCCGTCACCGGGGCGACCCGCCACGGAAAGCACCTCGACCTCGATCTCGACGGCGTGCACCTGGGGATCGGCTTCGGCCGCGCCGGGTGGGCGACGTGGCGCGAGTCGTCAGACGCAGACGTGGAGGCGCCCGCCCCCGAGATCGCGCGATTCGTGTTCGATCACGGCATCCTGGGCATCACCGATGCGGGCGACTGGCTCTCGGTGCAGCTCCACGTCGTGGATGCGCCCGACGACGTGCCGGCGGTGGCGAAGCTGGGACCGGATGCCATCGACCCGGGCTACTCGCGGGAGATGCTGGCGGAGGTCGTGCGCGGCCGGCGCAAGCAGCTCAAAGCCCTGCTGCAGGAGCAGGAGACCCTGGCGGGGATCGGCAACGCCTACTCGGACGAGATCCTGTACGCGGCGCGTCTGTCTCCCGTGGCGCACGCCTCGGCTCTGAGCGAGGACGACATCACGAGGCTGCACCTGGCGCTGCACGACACGCTGACCGCCGCCGTCCTCGCGCGTCGCGGAGTGCCCATCTCCGAGCAGAAGGCGGCGAAGGTCGCGTCGATGCGGGTCCACGGTCGGACCGGTGAGCCGTGCCCCGAGGGTGACGGCGTCATCGAGGACATCCCCGGCACGAAGGGCGCCGGCCAGTGGTGCCCGTCGTGCCAGGTTCTGCCCGACGGCTCGGCGTGACGACTCGCCGTGACG
>NZ_LDRU01000158.1 GCF_001476285.1 Microbacterium testaceum
TCCCGCCCCGCGCCGACGGACGCCGGTGCAGTGCCCCGGCCGTCGACGCTCATGAGTTCACCTTGATGATCTCGCGCTGATACGGAGCGATCACGGAGCCGCTGATGCGCAGATCGAGCAACAGGAAGGGGCGTTGCTCGGGGTCTCTCCCCGTCCAGTCGGCGAGCGCGTCGAGATCGGCGACCTCTCGGACGACCACCCCCTCCGCGCCGAACCCGCGCGCGACCGCGGCGAAGTCGACCTCGGGGATGAGCATCGGCTCGCGCGCGAGACCCTTCAGGCCGTAGAGGTTGATCTCGGCGCCGTACGCGGCGTCGTTCCACACCACCGCGATGCCGTGTCCCGCGGCCGTGCGCACCGCGCTCTCGAGGTCGGCGATCGCCATGAGGCCGCCGCCGTCACCCGTGGTGAGCACGACCGTCGACTCCGGACGCGCCGCGATGGCGCCCGCGACCGAGGGGAATCCGAGGCCGATCGACTGATACGCGGTCCCGACCATCATCACCCGGTCGGGCGAGGCGACCGGCCAGTACATGTTCGACCACCCGAGGAAGTGCCCGCCGTCCGAGACGACGATGCGATCCTCGGGGAGGAGCTCGCCGATCCGCGCGGCG
>NZ_LDRU01000159.1 GCF_001476285.1 Microbacterium testaceum
GGCGAACAGCGGCCGCGGGGTGGGACCGGGGGCGCGTTCGCCGTACCAGGTGACGATGCTGCGCCAGGCCGAGAAGGCCTGGAGGCTCGTGACTTTCTGCTCCATGATCGCGCTGACCAGCGCGTCGAAGACGAGATCGGTGCGTCCGATGCGGAGGTCGGGATGCCGCCGGTGCCACTCGGCGACCGACGGATGCCGCGAGGCATCGAATCCGTCGGGGTCGTCGAGCTTGCCGCAGAGTGCCGGCAGCTGGTCGAGCGCCCACTCGGCGCCGGGTCCCCACGCCGCCGCGCGCACCGCGCCTCCGATGCTCTGGCGCAGGGCGAGTGTCGCGACGCCGAGCGGGGTGCGGCTGACGCGCCAGACGACACCGCCGTCGCGCAGCGGCATCGACGAGAAGTAGGTCGGGTCGTTGCGTCCGTGCCGTTGTGCGGCGACGGCACGACCGACGTCGACGGGCTGCGCGGGACGGTACTCGCCCTCGAGCGGACGCTCGGTCGGGACCGGAAGCTCGCGCGGTGTCTGCCGCGTGCGCACCCCGGTCGATCTCATGCCGACACCCTACGTCGCCCCGCCG
Source organism: Microbacterium testaceum (assembly GCF_001476285.1). Taxonomy (GTDB): domain Bacteria; phylum Actinomycetota; class Actinomycetes; order Actinomycetales; family Microbacteriaceae; genus Microbacterium; species Microbacterium testaceum_B. The sequence continues at coordinate 578 of NZ_LDRU01000159.1, forward strand.
ACATCGCGGCATCCGGGGCTGTTTCGCGCGCGGCGGTGCGCTGATCGGTCAGAAGCGGTCAGGCGAGGGGGTGCCGTGACCGTAGCGGATCGAGACGTCGGCGTGACGGTCGAAGCGGTATCCCACGCCGCGCACCGTGCGCACGATGTCTTCGTAGGCGCCGAGCTTGGCGCGCAGTCGGCGCACGTGCACGTCGATGGTGCGCTCGCCGGGGGCGTCGTCATCGGTCGAGCCCTCCCAGAGGGATGCCACGAGCTCGGCGCGCTCGATCGTGCGACCCTCGCGCAGCACGAGGTACTGCAGGAGCTCGAACTCCTTGAACGTGAACGCGGCCGACTCGCCGTCGATGAGCACGCGCTTGCGCGAGATGTCGACGACCACACCGCCGGGCGCGCGGTCCTCTTCGGCGGGCTCGTCCTTGGTGCGGGCGACGGCGGACGGCTCGTGCAGGGCGAGGCGCACCACGTCGACGTCGCGGCCACCGGCTCCGGTCGGAGCGAGGGCGACCGTGGCGTACGTCTCGGCGGCGGGGGCGAGCTCACCGAGCGTGCGACGCAGTGCCTCGACGAGCGTGCCGAGGCTCACTCCGGCGGCCGCGGCTTTCGCCTCGTCGATGCCGACGTAGAGGGCGAAGCCGCGCGGGGCGGAACCCGCGGGAAGCGCGGGGCGGGCGGCCGGAGCGG
>NZ_LDRU01000016.1 GCF_001476285.1 Microbacterium testaceum
TTCCGGCAGGGTGGGAGTCGTGGGCGCAGGTGGCCGACGTCTCGCGCCTGCCCGATCGTCTCGCCGCCCGGGTGTCGCAGTTCGTCCGGGGCGCCGACGTGCTCGACCCTGCCGCGCGGGTCCGTCTCGCGGCCTCGCTGGCCGATGCGGTCGCCCCGTTAGTCTCGCCGCGGCCGCCGGCCGAGCCCGAGGCGTTCGTCCGCGCGGTCGCCGCGGTGCGGCGCGATCGCGAGTACCGGGCGCTCGTGATCGAGCGCGAGCGGGCGGCCGCGCTCACCGACCGCTGAGGGGCGTCAGGCCCGCAGCGTCTCGTGGCGCACGACGACCCAGCCGCGCGGCACCGAGAGCCGGTCGGCGTGGATCGCGCAGAGGTCGTGGGCGTGCGGGTCGTCGACACGCCCCAGCGGGCCCAGGGCGGCCATCTGGTCGCCGTAGTCGTAGGTGAGCGTGCTCATCGCCTCGCGGGCGCATCCCACCTTCGAGCAGAGTCTGTCGCGCATCGCGGGCAACACTAGCCCGCCGTCACTCCGGCGCCGACGCGCCGCGCCGTCGTGAGCCCACCCCGACCGAGGGCCTCGCCGTGCCGGGCGAACGTAGGATGGGCGCATGGTGCGTCGACGAACCCGCGAAGCCCGGCCGGTCGCCCGCCCGTCTCGCCATGGCCGACACGGCCGCGAGAACCGCAGCCCGGTCGTTCGTCCGCCGCTCCCCCCGATCGACACCCGGGTCGAACGTTTCGACGTCGCCGTCGGCGCCGCGGCGGAGTTCCTCCGCTCGGCCTGGAGCGAGCTGCGGGAGGTCTCGTTCGAGATCGGCATCATGCCCCCGGCCGCCACCGATGGCATCCCTCGATGGACGGTTCTGCGCGATGAGAAGCGCATCATCCTCTACCGCGTCCCGATCGAGCGGCTCGGCCACCCCCATCACGACGACGACCTGCACCGCCGCATGATGATCGAGGGTGCTGTCTTCCGCGCCGCCGCCGAGTACCTCGACCGCGACCCGTGGGACCTCGGCCCCGAGCGCTTCCGCTACTTCTGACCCGGCGCGGCCGCGCGCTCCGGGTGCCGCCGCGGGCCCCGCGCGCGCCGGACCACGCGTCCCCGCGCTGCCCCAGGAACCCGCGCCGGACTGGCCCATGCCCCACGCGTGCTCGGCGCTGACCGGCCCACCCTCACGCATAAACGCGATTCGCGAACAGAAACACGTGCTCCCCGCGTTTATGCGAGTGGATCGCGTTTACGGGGCGCCTGCCGCGACGCCAACGCGCTCGAACGCGGGAGAACCGCCCGGCGCAGGGAAGCGCTCCGCGCCGGGAAGCCGGGAACGCACGCTGACGCAGCCGCAACGTCTGTGGCATCCGTCGCCCGCCACTCCCGAGGCCGATGCGCCCCCGACCGCGCCACCCGCACGCATAAACACGATTGGCGCACAGAAACACGTGCTCCTCGCGTTTATGCGAGTGGATCGCGTTTATGGTCACCCGCCACGACGCCGACCCGCCCCAGGCACCCTTCGCGTCGCGCGACCCGAGCCATGCCCCCGCCGGGCCCCCGCCCTCACGCATAAACGCGATTCGCTCACGAAAACACGGGCTCCTCGCGTTTATGCGAGTGGATCGCGTTTATGCGCGCGGGCCGCGACGCGACCTGCGCGCACCGCCGCCCCGCCGCGCGCACCGCCGCCCACGCCGCGCGCAACCACGCGCGCGTAGCCACGCCGCGCGTAACCACGCGCGCGTAGCCACGCCGCGCGCAGCCGCGGAACGCCAGGCCTACGGCAGGACGGTCACCGCCGACTCGGCGGTGTTCGCCGGCCACAGCGGGTACCCCGCGAGGGCACCGGTCGACGAGTACGTCACCGCGCCCCGCACGGGAGTGCTCGCCTCGAGCGTGTAGACGCCCGCCGCGACGGCTGTCGAGACGGTGCCCCCGTCGGGCACGGCGAGGGTCAGCGGTGCGCTGCCGTCGGCCGGGGTGAGCGTGACCGTGGCGTCGCCGCTGCCGGCGTCCGCCGTGAGCACGAGTGCGGCACCGGCGCCCGCCGCCACCGCCACCGCACTGGGCACCGAGATCCGGGGGGCGGGGCTGTACCACGCGAAGTCGGCGCCCTGGCCGAACCCCGTCGTCGACCATGCGCCGGCGACCACGGGCTGGTCGGCGGTGATGTCGACCGCGTACGCGCCGAGGTCCACCCCCGACAGGTCGAGCGAGGTCGGCTTGCCGGCCTCGAGCGGAACGGTGCGCGGCGTGCCCGGGGTCGCCGTGCCCACCGGGACGAGCGTCACGGTCGCGGTGGCTGCGGCACCGGGGGCGAGGAGCCGCAGGACGGTCCCCGCGTCGCCGCCGCCCGCCGTCAGGATCTGCACGCCGGGGATGACCAGGTGCGTGTCCGCCTGGGCGGAGGGGGCGGCCTGGTCGACGCCGCCCGGAAGGAGCAGACGCGTGAGGCTCGCCTGCAGCGAGGCGCGCACGGGGGCACCCGACGCCGTGACACGCACGACTGGGCTCTCCTCGCCGAGCAGAAGGCCGGCCAACGGCACCACGCGCTGCGTCCCCGGCGCCACGACGAGGTTGCTGCCGCCCGGGGGCGTCGAGACACCCTGGGCTCCGTAGACGGACAGTTGCACGGTCGCGGGCACATCGCCGGGGTTGCCCAGGACGACGAGATCGTTCGCCCCGGTCGTCGTCGCGCCGGCGACCAGCCAGGACTCGGCCAGCGGAGGACGGCACGCGGATGCCGCGAACCCGATGAGGTCTTCCGAGGTCGCCGTCGCAGAGCCCGCGGCGGCGAGCGGCGCGGGCGCCCCGCCGAGAGGTTGGGCGCGAAGCGCCGTCGCATCACCCGAGCCGTCGCCGGTGGATCCGGTCAGTGCGCTGTCGACCGCGCCGCTGTCGGCCGGTCCGCTCACGACCTGCTGGGGTGCGGCCGCACTGAGCGCGCCCGCCTGTTCGGCGCTGCGCCCGAGCGCCAGCAGCGGACCGTCGCACGCGAGCACGGTGTCGGACGCGGCGGGCGTGGCCTCGATGCGGACAGGGCTCGCGGTGAGTGTCGGCCAGGGCGCGGCGATCCCGGCAACAGTCCCCACTACGACCGCACCGGCCACGACGGATCCGGCGACGACGCGGGCGCTGGTCGTCGCCCAGCGGACGAGTCGGCGGTCGCTGGTCATCGGCTTCCTCCCGGGTTCGGGCCCACGATGCGGGGCGTGCGGCGCGCGACCCGGCGGGAGGCACCGGTGGGCACGGCCAGCAGCAGGGCGACCAGGAGGACGCCCAGCGACCCGAAGGTCACGAGGCTCTGCAGACGCGCCTGGTGGTCGTCGAGCGGTGCCCGCGGCTGCACGGGCGCGGTCACGCGCCACAGGTCGCCGCGCGAGGTGGTGCCGACGCCGTCGAGCGCGTCGCGCTGGTCGAGCGACGTCGCGGCCGCGAGGCGCGCGCCGCGGATGACGTCGTTCTCGCCGGCCGAGGCGGACTGGAGCAGGACGAATCCGATGCCCCGCTCCCCCAGGCGCTCGATGGCATCGTCCGACGAGGGGGTGGTGAGGTCGGCGGCCAACGCGGCGAGCTCGCGGTCGGCGGGCTGCGCCTCGATGCGCGTCGCCTGGACCGTACTCTGCCCGCCCACGGTGGCGCTCCCGCCCCACACGACGTCCACGCGCAGACCGTCGGCGCGCGGGTCGAGCACGATCGTGCCGATCGCGGTCGAGCCTCTCCCTTCCGCGGCGACGAAGGCCGGAAGCGTCGAGGTCGGACCGTTGGTGAGCACCGAGCGCGGGTTCGATTGATCCAGGGATGCCGTGAGCGCGGGGCTCACGGCGACGAGCAGCGCCGCGAGGGTCACGAGAGCGCCGATCGGCCGGAGCACGCGCACGCGATCGACGATCCCGGCATCCAGAGCGACCATCGCGCTGCCGACCACGCCGAGCCACGCGAGGCTGAGGCCCGCGCCGGGCCAGAGCGGCACCGCCGTGCCGTGGTCGAACGACACGGCGACCCCGACCGCCGCGAAAGCCGTCGCGAGGCCCACGGCCGCGATGATGAGCAGGGCCGACGCGGTCACCCAGCGCGGGGTGAGGACGGCCAGCAGGGCGAGGACGGCGAGCGGCGCGATCAGAAGGCCGACCCACCAGACGGGGCCGTCGATGACGCTCGCCCATCCGCCGGGATCCGAGCTGGGAAAGCCCGCGGCGAGGAGCGCGCGCCCCAGCGGGTCGGCCGAGACCTCGTTGCCCGCGTAGGGGATGCCGGGGTCGGCGAGCAGCCCCCAGGGGTTCCCGGTGCGCACCTGCGTCCACACGAGGGGCGCGAACACCACGATCGAGGGCACGACGAGCCAGACGACGCGTGCCACCCCGCGGCCGGCGACGAGAGCCACGACCACGAGGGCCGCGGACCACAGCACGACGACGGCGGGGGCGAGTGACGGCGCGCACGCGAGCACGAGAACGAGCAGAACGGAGGCCGCTCCCGCCGGTGCCCAGGCCCGATGGGCGACGCTCGCGGCGTAGAAAAGCCAGGGCAGGAGCAGGTGGGCGATCAGGGCGGCGGGGCGGCCCTCGACGATCGCGGCGAGGAACGTCGGGGCGAGCGCCCACGCGACCGCGGCGGTGATGCGCAGCAGCGACGACTCGGTGACGCGCGTCGCGGCGAACCACCCGCCGAGGACGGCGAGCGGGAGCGCGAGGACCCACAGCACGACGAGGGCGCGCGAAGGGTCGCCGGGCGACAGCGTGCCGATGACCGCGATGATCGCGGAGAACGGATCGGCCGGGCCGATGGCATCCAGGCCCAGGGGGCGCTCGCCCCACGCGGCGTCCTGCCACAGCTGCGTCACCGTGGCGCGCAGGGGCGCGAGAGCGCCGCCTCCCAGCACGGGCCAGGCCAGCAGCGGGAAGAAGAGCGCGGCCGAGACCGCGAGCGCGCCGAGCACGGCCCACGCGCCTCCGCCGACGAAGAAGCGCAGTTCGGAGCGGACCGGGGCATCGGTGACACCGGCGTCCGCGGCCTCCCACCGCAGCCGCATCTCGGAGCGCGAGACGCGCAGGGGGGCGATACGGGACCAGCCGACCGAGCGGACGGCGCGGATCCGGCGCCGCGCGCGCGCCACGGCTGCGACGCGGGCCATGACGAGGATCGTCGCACCCCACTCGGGGAGCACGCGGTAGGGCACCTTCCCGATGAGGTGGAGGATCGTGCGCCACAGCGCCAGCGGGAGGAAGGACAGCCAGTGCAACGGGACGGCCGCCGCCGGTGCGTAGACGAGACGGCGGTGCAGCTGCGCGGTCCGCTCGGCGAATGCACGCCGGCGCGCGCGGCGGCGTCCGCGGGCCATCGCCGCAACGCCGTCCCCGGCGACCGCGACGCGCGCCGCGGGTACGAGGGAGACGCGGTCGCCGGCCAGGCGGGCGCGGACGCCCAGATCGACGCCTTCGTCGGCACCGCCGAGGGCGGGGTCGAGACCGCCCAGCGCCGTCCAGGACTCGCGGCGGATCAGCAGTCCGCGGACGTCCGCGCCGAGGACGTCGGCGTCGCCGTCGTGCTGGCCCTGGTCGAACTCGCCCGCCGCCAGCTCGACCGTGCGCCCGTGGCGCGTGAGGCTGATACCGAGGGAGACGATCTCCTCCGGCTCGTCCCAGCGGACGAGCTTGGGAGCCGCGACCGCGAGCGACGGCGAGAGCTCGAGCGCCCCCGCGAGCCGGACGAGGGCGTCGGGTTCGGGGGCCGTGTCCTGGGCGAGGAGCCAGACCGCATCGCCCGTGAGCCGCGGGGTGGCCAGGGCGGTGGCGACGGCGAACGGAGTTCCGGCCGAGGCGGTGATGACGCCTTCGGCACCGGATGACGCGGCCAGTTGCGTCAGCTCGGGATCGGCCCCGCACAGGACGATGGTGAGCGCATCGACGGGTCGGCTCTGCGCGGAGATCGCCGCGAGCGTGCGCTTCAGATGGTGCGCGGCGGGAGTCCGGCCCTCAGGGCGGACGACGAGGATGGCGTGAACACGGGCGGGCATGGCGCAGTCAGCCTAAGCGCGCTCCCGCACGTTCGCGGACGCCGCGCCGGGGTGAGGGCGATCGCCCGGGAAGGACCGTCGCGTCGGACGACGGATCAGGCGCGGCGCTTCAGCTTGCGACGCTCGCGCTCGCTGAGACCGCCCCAGATCCCGAAACGCTCGTCGTTCTGGAGGGCGTACTCGAGGCACTCGGACTTGACGTCGCACGAGGTGCAGATGCGCTTCGCGTCGCGCGTGGAGCCACCCTTCTCGGGGAAGAACGCCTCGGGGTCGGTCTGCGCGCAGAGCGCATCGGTCTGCCACGCGAGCGTGTTCTCTTCGACGGCGTCGATGTCGCGACGTACGCCGGGGACACCGAGGTCGATCGGATCGACGAACCAGTTGTCCGGAACACCGGACCGGTACTGCGACGTCATGTCGTCCTCCCCCACAGTCGAGCCCTCGTGACGCGGATTCGCGTACGAGTAATTACACCTGTGTCATTCGGATTGGTCAAGTCGCGGATCGTAAACCCTCAAGGCAGACCTGAACCTTCACGCGGGCCATCGGCGTGTCGCGGCTCACTCCCCCGGCATCGCGACGAACACCTCACCGCCGCTGACGACGAGGGGGCCCTCGTCCGCCGTGGCGAGCGCCGCCTGGCCGGGCGCGAGCGCGACACTCGTCCCGGACGCACCGGTGACGGTCGCCTCCCCCGACACACCCACCGCGATCGAGACACCGCGCAGGGCGACCCGCGCCGGTGCCGCCGACGGTGCGACGTGCGCGAGGGCGAAGTCGGCGATGCCCGGGGCGAAGAGCTCGACACCGGAGTCGTCCGCTCGCGGCTCCAGGCGCGGCGGCGCCGCCGGGCGGAAGTCGACGAGGCCGAGCAGCTCGGCGACGTCGATGTGCTTGGGAGTCAGGCCTCCGCGCAGGACGTTGTCGCTCGCCGCCATGATCTCCACCCCCAGGCCCGCGACGTACGCGTGGAGCACGCCGGCCGGAACGAAGATCGCCTCGCCGCGGCGCAGCTCGACGAGGTTCATGAGCAGCGCCACGACGATGCCGGGGTCCCCCGGGTACTCGGCGCGGAGGTGGCGGACGAGGGCCGCCTCGGCGGCGAACTCCGCGGAGGTCACGGATGCCGCGGCCTCCACGATCTGCTCGATCTGCGGCGTGCTCGCCTCACCGAGCGCCCAGCCGATCGCCGCGCGCAGGGCCGAGGCCGGGTCGACGTCCGCGAGGCGCTGCCGGAGCTCCCGGACGCCCTCGTCGTCGCCGAGCGCGTCGACGAGGCGCCGCGTCTGATCGAGGTCGCGCAAGCCTGCGAGCGCGGTGAAGGTGTCACTGAGGGCGACGATGACCTCGGGCTTGTGGTTGTCGTCCTTGTAGTTGCGCGAGCCGGCGTCGCGCGCGACACCCGCGGCCTCCTCGCGGGCGAAGCCCTCGACCGCCTGGTCCTTCGAGGGGTGGACCTGAATCGAGAGCGGGGAGCCGGCCGCGAGCAGCTTCAAGAGGTACGGCAGGCGGTCGGGGGCGCCGGGCGTCGTGGGAAGCCACTCGTCGAGAGTGCGCCCCGAGCCGTCGAGCACCTGAGCGGGCGAGCCGGGGTGATCGCCGAACCACACCTCCGCTTCGGGGGCGCCCGTGGGGACACGCCCCTCGAGCTCGGCGAGGAGGGTAGGGCTTCCCCAGGCGTAGTCACGGGGCGTGTTCGAGAGGGCAACCAGCACGGGCGAAAGCCTAGCGTTCCGGCCCGTCGCCGACCGGACCCGGACGGTAGCCTGAATCCACCATGGTCATGTACACGAACCACCCGGTCTCGGCGCCTCCCTCGGCTCCCGTCCGCGAGACCACCGGGCACCTGCTGCTGCGGGCGTGGTGCGTGTTCGTCATCGTCCTCGCGCTCGGCGGCGTCGGTCTCGTCAACGCCGTGGGCCCGGTCGCCAGCACCGTGATCGTCGTCGCGACGGCGGTGGTCTCGGCCGTCGTGTGGATCGTCGTCCGCCCGCCCGTGGCCTGGCGCCGCCTCCCCTGGCTCGCGTTCGGGTATGTCGCGTGGGCCTTCCTCTCCGTCCTCTGGAGCGCTTGGCCCGCGGCATCCGTCCTCACTCTCCTGCTGCTCGGGATCACGACCTTCCAGGGGCTGTTCGTCGGTGCGGTCCTCACGTGGCGCGACGTCGTGCGCGCGGTGGCGTCGGCGGCGAAGTGGATCGTCGGCCTGTCGCTGCTGTTCGAGCTCGCGGTGTCCGTGTTCGTGCGCGGACCGATCCTGCCGGGCTTCGCGCTGCCGGCCTCGCGCATGGACCCGATCGTGTACTGGTCCCGCGACAACCTCTTCGACGGCGGGCGCATCCAGGGCATCTTCGGCAACGCGAACCTGCTGGCATCCGTGATGCTCGTGGCGATCATCGTGTTCGCGATCCGCTTCGCCGCCGGCGCTCCCCGTCGCCTGTGGCTGCTCGGCTGGATCGTGGTCGCCGCGTTCCTCTTCGTCCGCGCGGGGTCGGCGACCGCCCTCGTCTCGGCGGCCTTCGTGGCGCTGGTGCTGGCGACCGTCCTGGTGATGCGCACCGCGCGGCGTCCCGGCGAGCGGACCCGGTGGTACGTCCTCTACGCTGTCGTGGGTCTCGGCGGCGGCGCGGCCCTGTGGTTCGGCCGCGACACGGTGTTCGGACTGCTGGGGCGCGGAGCCGACCTGACCGGCCGCGAGGGCATCTGGGCCGATGTCCTCGCCCGCGCGGCGGAGCGTCCGTTCACCGGCTGGGGCTTCTCGACGCCCTGGATCGCCTCGGAGCCGCTCATCGACGGCTGGATCGTCGACCACGGCCAGACGGTCGTCCAGGCGCACAGCGTGTGGATCGACGTGTTCTTCCAACTCGGCGGGGTGGGGGTCGTCCTGCTCGCGCTCGTCTACCTCGCCTACCTGTGGCGCTCGTGGTTCTTCGCGATCGATCGCCCGCGGTGGGATCTGCGCGCCGATCGCCCGTACTCCCCCCTCACCCTCCTGCCGACCCTCATCGGGGCGCTTCTCGTGGTGCAGGGGCTGACCGAGTCGGGGCCGCTGCTCCTGTGGGGCTGGATGTTCGTGGTGCTCTTCGGGGCGAAGATCAAGCAAGCGCCCCTCGTCGGCGTCGGCCCCGCCGAGCAGAGCATCGCGATCGAACGCGGCGAGCCCCAGAGCCCCGGATCGTGAGGGCGGCGCCCGCCCTGCTCGCCTCGGCGGGCTTCGCGCGAGCCTTCACCCTCACGGTCTTCGCGGCCGTCTTCGGTTCGACCGCGATCCGCGGGGTCTCCGGCGACGTGACCCTCGCGACGATCGTGTTCGGGTTGTGCATCCTCGGCGTGGGAGTGCTCATCGTCCGGCGGCGCGAGATCGAACTCGTCCGCCTCGCTCCCACGACCCTCGTGCTTCTTCTCGCGTGGGCCGGCGCGAGCGTCCTCTGGAGCGCGGATCCCCTCTCGAGTCTCGGCGGCTGGGCCGAGCTCGTCGCGGTGTCGTTCCTCGCCGTGGTGATCGGGCACGTGCGCGACGCGCTGCAGACGGTGCGCGCTCTGGGAGACGTGCTCCGGTGGCTCCTCGGCACCTCGCTCACGCTCGAGATCCTCAGCGGCATCCTGCTCGATCTTCCGATCCCGTTCCTGGGGATCCAGGGCGACATCGCCTCGCTCGGCCCCGTGCAGGGGCTGTTCGGCACGCGCAACGTGCTCGGCTTCGTCACCGTCATCGCCCTCATCACCTTCCTCGTCGAGTACCGCACGCAGTCGGTGCGCGCGGGGACGGCGATCGCCTCGGTCGTCCTGGCCGGATCCCTCGCCGTGCTGAGCGGCTCGCCCACCGTGGTCGCGGTGGCCGTGACCACGGGCGCCGCGACCCTCGCGCTCGCGCTCGTGCGTCGCCTCTCAGCGCCGCGCCGCCCTCTCGCACAGCTCATCCTCGGCATCGGCGTGATCGCGGCCGTCGCGGCCGGCTACGGCATGCGCGACGCGATCGTGGCGCTGGTCGACGCGCGCGCCGATTTCTCCCTGCGCACCGACCTGTGGTCTCGCCTGCTGACCTACGTGGCCTACCGGCCGGTCGAGGGCTTCGGCTGGTTCGGGACGTGGTCGCCCGATTCCTTCCCGTTCGCGTCGCTCAACTTCGCCCTCGGCGAGCAGCACACCTCGGCGCTGGACGCCTACCTCGACGTGCTCCTGCAGCTGGGCTGGGTGGGACTCCTGCTGTTCCTCACCCTCGGCGCCCTCGCCCTCGCCCGGGGCTGGCTGGTCGCGACCGAGAGACGTTCGACCGTGCACGCGTGGGGCCCGCTGACCCTCGTCGCGCTGCTGACCTTCTCGTTGTTCGAGAGCTTCACGCTCTCCGGCGCCGGTCTGCTCCTCCTGGTCGTCTGCGCGGTACGGGCCGGGCAGTCCCGCTCCTGGCGAGAGAGCCTCGGACTCCGGATGCCGCCGGCCCCGGCGCCGCACGAGGGGCCGGGCGTTCAGGGCCCGCCCACCGCTGCCGGGTAGACTCCGGGTCGGCCGCCCGACGGCCTGCGCCTTCGACGAAAGACCCTTCGTGACGTACACCCTGCAGAACGCCGTGCTCCCGCTCGACCGCGACCCCGACCTTCTCCCCCTCTACGTCGACCCCGAGACGTGGTCGACGATCGATGAAGAGCCGGTGCGCGTGACCAACGTCGCGCAGCTGAGCAACGTGCTCGACCGCCACCGCGCCCGCATCGTGGCGGGGCGCCGCGTCTCGTTCGGCACGTACTTCAACGCTTTCCCCGCGTCGTACTGGCAGCACTGGACAGCCGTCCGTCAGGTCCGCCTGACCGTGCGCACCTCTGGTGACGCGACGATCCTCGTCTACCGCTCCAACGGCGCCGGGACGAAGCAGCGCATCGAGACCCGCGAGGTCCGCGGCGATTCCGCCGAGACCGCGTTCGACCTCGTGCTCGACCAGTACAGCGACGGGGGCTGGATCTGGTTCGACGTCGCCGCCGACCGGTCGGACGCGATGTTCGAGGGCGCGACGTGGACGACCGACGAGGAGCCGGTGCGCGCGGGCAAGGCGAGCATCGGCATCACGACGTACAACAAGCCCGACTACTGCGTGAACACGCTGCAGGCTCTCGCGGACGCCCCCGACGTGCTCGACGTCGTGGACCGCGTGTTCCTCATCGATCAGGGCACCGACCTCGTGGCCGACCAGGCCGCATACCCCGAGGTCGCGTCGCGCCTGGGCGAGACTCTCCAGGTGATCCGCCAGCCGAACCTCGGCGGTTCGGGCGGCTTCGCCCGCGCCATGACCGAGACCCTGGAGCGCCCCGAGAGCGACTTCGTGCAGCTGCTCGACGACGACGTGCGCATCGAGCCCGAGTCGATCCGCCGGTCGGTCGTCTTCGGCCGCTACGCCTCGGTCCCCACGATCGTGGGCGCGCACATGTTCGACCTGCTCGACCGCCCCAAGCTCCACGCCTGGGCCGAGGTCGTCGACGACGCGCCCTTCATGTGGCGGGCGCTGTACCAGGAGCGCCTCCCCCACGACTTCAGCGTCGCGAACCTCCGCCAGAGCCCGATCCTGCACATGCGACTCGACGCCGATTACAACGGCTGGTGGATGTGCCTCATCCCCACCAGCATCCTGCGCGAGATCGGCCTGTCGCTCCCGGCGTTCATCAAGTGGGACGACGCCGAGTTCTGCCTGCGGGCTCGGGATGCCGGCTACCCGACGGTGTCGATGCCCGGTGTCGCGCTGTGGCACGTCTCGTGGGTCGGCAAGGACGACTCGATCGACTGGCAGGCGTACTTCCACGCCCGCAACCGGATCGTCTCGGCTCTCCTGCACTCGCGCTCACCGCAGGGCGGCACCCTCATCCGGCACAGTCGACGTCTCGACCTCAAGCACCTCATGATGATGCAGTACTACCCGGTCGAACTCCGTCACCGCGCGCTCCGCGACGTGCTGTCCGGCCCCGCGCACATGCGCCGCGGTCTCGCGACCGCGATGCCCGAGGCGCGCGCCATCGCCAAGAAGCACCCCGAGACGATCATCCACAAGGACTCCGGAGTGCCGCTGCGCTCGCGCCGGGGACGCCAGGTGTTCCGTCGCCTCAAGCGGCACGAGTTCGACAGCCCCACGGGCCTGCGTCTGCGCGTCTTCACGCTGCGCACGCTGCTCTCGCACTGGTTCCACACCCCGCGGCCCGAGAACGTCGCGCAGCCCGAGGTCGAGTTCGGCAAGGGCGACGCCCACTGGTGGCGGGTGCCACACTACGACAGCGCCCTCGTCAGCGCCGCCGACGGGTCGGGACAGAACATCTACACGCGCGACCGGGCGCAGTACCGGCGGATGCTGCGCGAGAGCCTGCTGCTGCACCGGCGCCTGCAGCGCGAGTGGCCGCGCCTGTCCGAGCAGTACCGTCGGGCGCTGCCCGACCTGGTGTCCGAGGCGCAGTGGCGCGCGACCTTCGAGGAGCGTTCGTGAGCATGGCATCCTTCGATCCGAAGACCGCGACCATCGTCGTCGTCACCTACAACCGCACGCACCTGTTGACGCGTCTGCTCGAGAGCATCGAGCGCATGGACCCCGCCCCGGGACACCTCGTCGTGATCGACAACGCCTCGACCGACGACACGACCGAGGTCGTCGAGTCGTTCCGCGATCGCCTGCCCACCGAGCTGGTCTACCGCCGTCTCGAGACGAACACGGGCGGCTCGGGCGGATTCAGCGAGGGCATGCGCGTCGCGTACGAGCTCGGGTCCGAGTGGATCTGGCTCATGGACGACGACGTCGAGGTGGTCTCGGACGGCCTCGCCCGCATGGGCCACTGGACGCCGCGATTCCGCAGCATCCAGGGTCGGCGCTACGACTACGACGGCAGTGAGTTCTACTGGCAGTACCGCGTGGCCGAGTCGATGGCGATCCCGATCCCCTTCGCCCCCGCCGGATTCGACGACTCCGGCTTCAAGCCGATGAACTCCGGATGCTTCGAGGGCATGTTCATCCACCGCGACATCGTCGCGAAGATCGGCCTGCCCGACCCCCGCTTCTTCATCTACTGGGACGATCAGCTCTACGGCTGGCTCGCCTCGCGGCAGACGCCGTCGGTCATCGTGAACGAGTTCGTGCTGCGCCGCACCCGCGAGATCAAGCAGTGGGACATGGGCATCCGGCACATGAACGCCTCGAGCGACGCGTACCGGTACTACATCATGCGCAACCGCGCGTACCTGCAGAAGTACTACCGCGAGCTCGGCGTCTACCAGCCCCTCCCGTTCTCCGCCGGCACGGCGCTGACGTTCGTCAAGGAGCTGATCCGCCTCGTCGTCGTGGAGCGCAAGGTGCGCGGAACGAGCCACCTGTTCCGCGGGCTGCGCGACGGCCGCCGGATCTTGCGGGACGCGTCGTGGACGCCGATGCCGCCGCTGGAGCGCGCACAGCCCGTCAGCTGACGCCGCACGCGCGACGGCCGCCCGCCCGGGCGGCTCAGCGCGTGGCGTAGTCCTCGTTGTAGCGGTCGAGCACGTCGGCGATCGGCGCGTCGAGCTGCAGCCGCCCGCCGTCGAGATACAGGCCGCGACGGCAGAAGCGCCGCAGGTCTTTCTCGTTGTGGCTGACGAAGAAGAGCGTGCGCCCCTCGGCGAGCAGCTCGTCGATGCGGCGGTAGCACTTCTCGCGGAACGCGCGGTCGCCCACGGCGAGTACTTCGTCGACCAGGAGGATCGGCTCGTCCAGCTGCGACACGACCGAGAACGCCAGCCGCACCTTCATGCCGTTGGACAGGTGCTTGTACGGGGTGTCGACGAAGTCGCCGATCTCGGCGAAGGCGATCATGTCGTCGAAGCGGCGCGCGACCTCGGCGCGTGGCATCCCGTGCAGTCCGGCGGTCAGGCGGACGTTCTCACGGACCGTGAGGTCGCCGACGAACCCGCCGGTGATCTCGATGAGCGGCGCCACTCCGCCGTCGACCTCGACGCCGCCCTCGTCGGGGAGGAGGACGCCGGCGACGAGCTTGAGCAGCGTCGACTTCCCCTGGCCGTTGCGGCCGACCACGCCGATGGACTCCCCGGGCTCCACGCGGAACGACACGTCGCGCAACGCCCAGAACTCGTCGGGCCGCGAGCGCCGCTCCGCGCCGCCGAACAGGTCTTTGAGGCTGCGCGTGCCGCGCCGGTTGCGCCGGAACCGCACGCCGAGCCCGTGCACATCGATAGCGGGGGCCACCATCACAGCTCCTTCAGCACGGGACGCTCCAGCCGCGGGAACACCAGCAGCCCCAGTCCCAGGATGCCGAGGCTCACCGCCGCCCCCACGAGCACCGTCATCGTGTCCCACTGGTCGGGGAAGAACCCGACGCGGTAGAGGGTGAAGATGCCCGCGAGCGGGTTGAACGCCGCGATGTCGGCGAAGACACCCGGGAGGTTGCCCACGCCGTAGATGATCGGCGAGGCGTAGAACAGGGCGCGCAGCACGAGCCGCGTGGTCCGCTCGAGGTCGCCGAACATGACGCACAGCGGGGCGACGATCAGGCCGAGCCCGACGAGGAGGACCGTCTGCAGGATCACCGCGAGGGGGAAGGCGAGGAGCGCCCACGACACCTGGGCCCCACCGAAGACCGCGAAGAGCACGAGCACGGGGAGGGAGAAGAGGAACTCGATGCCCTTGCTGACCACGATTCGGTTGACCCAGATCCAGCGCGGGATCGAGGTCGAGCGCACGAGACGGGCGTCCTTCTTGAAGGCTTTCGTGAAATCGGTGACCGCGGAGTTGAACCACACCCAGGGCAGCAGCGCCGTGATGAGGAAGACGATGTACGGGTCCTCCCCCACCGAGCGGTGGAACACCTGGGTGAACACGAACCAGTAGATGCCGCTCATGACGAGCGGATCGAGCACCGACCACAGGTACCCCAGAGCGCTGGTGGAGTAGCGCACGCGCAGGTCGCGCGACGACAGCAGCCACAGCGAGTGGAGGGAGCGCCGCACCGAACCGGGGGCGCCGACGGTGGCGGGGGTCACCCGAGAATCCTACGTGCGAGCGTCATCCGAGGCTGGGGGGAAGCTGCTCGGCCAGCAGGGGCGCGAGCGTCGCCGCATAGGTGCGCGACAGGTGATTGTCGTCGCGGTAGAGCACGACGTTGCCCACCACGCCGACGCACACGTCGTCGGGACAGATCCACGGGGTGAGGTCGACCAGCTGCACCCCCGCCCGGTCGAGGACGACCGCGGGATTGTCGTCGGCGAGCGAGCCCGCGCGCGGCACGGCGCACTCCAGGGGGTCGCTCGCCTCGGCGACGCAGCTGTACATGTCGAAGCCGAACCGCGGGTTGTCCCGGATGCCGAGGACCTCGATGCCGGCGTCACCCATGCGATCGAGGAAACGGTCGATGCCGGGCCGCAGGGCCTCATCGGACTCGCCGTGGTCCGACCGCGTCACGACGGTCACGACGGCATCCGGTCGCATCCGTTCGACGTGGTCGACCGCGGCCTCTCGCCACGCGTCGCAGGTCGGGTCCATCCCCGGTTCGTCGAGGCCCATCGAGCAGCCGCCCTTGACGAGCATGACCACTCCCCACCCGTTCTGCTCCGCGAGGGGCACGAGGGCCGCGGTGATCTGCTGCGAGTGGGAGTCGCCGACCACGACGATCGTGCGTCCGGCACGGGCCGTGTGCGTGGTCTCGTTGCACGTGCCGATCAGGATCTCCGCCGTCGGCGCGCGATCGCCGGTGCAGGGGCGGTCGAGCTGCATCCACTCCTCCTCGAGAGCGGCGGGCATCGGGAGCAGGACCGCGTCGGCGGGCGGCTCGGGCAGGGTGGGATCGTGCAGCACGGCCGCACCGGGGTTGGCGAGCGCCGCGCGCGCCGCGACAGCGCGCGCCTCGAGCTCACTCGAGACCTGCCACGCGGTCACCGGCAGCACGACCACCGCCGTCGCGACGACCACGACCGCGATGGGGACGAGCCGGGAGGGGTCGCTTCTCCGCCACTCGCGGACGGGGGTGTCGACCGCCGCGGTCAACGCCCGGGCGAGGGCGAGCGAGAGCACGATGACGAGCGTTCCCCCGACGATCCCGGCGCCTTCCCTGCCCGTCACGACGAGGAAGGTGACGAGGATCGGCCAGTGCACCAGGTAGAGGGCGTAGGCGTCGCGACCGAGGAACCGCAGGGGACGGGATGCCAGCAACCGCGCCGGTCCCCCGGAGGCCACGCCGCTTCCCGAGACGACGATCGCGGCCGCGCACAGCACGGGCCAGAGTGCGAGGAAGCCGGGGAACCCGCCCTGCACGTCGACGACGAGGCCGAGGACCAGGAGTCCGAACAGCCCCGCCCACCCGAGCAACGCGCGGACCACCGGCCCCGGGCGCACGTGCGGCAGCACGACGACGAGGAGCGAGCCCGCGGCGAACTCCCACAGGCGCGCGCCCGTGTCGAAGTAGGCACTCTGCTGCTCCGCCGCGGTCCGGACGATCGAGAACGCCAGCGAGAGCGCGAACACCGCGCCGAAGACGAGCCCGACGACGCGATCCGGTGACACGCCGAAGCGGCGGACGACGACCTGGCACCCGGCCAGAAGGACGACCCAGAGCACGAAGGCCTGGCCCTGCACCGACATCGACCAGAAGTGCTGCAGCGGACTCGGCACCTCCGTCCGCGCGTAGTAGTCGACGGCATCCGCAGCCAACAGGGCGTTCTGCACGTAGAGGAGCGACGCCCAGGTCTGCTCCCAGATCGCGCGCCACGTGACCGGCGGGAAGAACGTCCAGGCGAGGGCGAGAACGCCCACCAGCGTCACCGCGGCCGCGGGCAGCAACCGGCGGAAGATGCCGATGAGGTGCGCAACCGGACGAACGGGTGTCGGTCCGTCCATCCGACGGACGAAGCCGCGGGTGAGAAAGAACGCCGACAGCATGAGGAAGACGTCGACGCCGCCCGAGACCCGGCCGATCCACACGTGGTAGGTCACGACGAGCAGGATCGCGACGGCGCGCAGGCCGTCGATGTCGGGGCGATACGCCCAGCGCCCCTCGTCCGACCGGTCAGCGCTCGCCGACCGGACCTCGGACCCCGGGGTCACACGCACGGATGCGTCACGCGAGCTGGTTGTTCCACATCGACAGGGCGGAACCGATGGCCATGTGCATGTCGAGGTACTGGTACGTGCCGAGGCGACCACCGAAGTGCACGTCGCGCTCGCCCTTGGCCAGGTCCCGGTAGGCCAGCAGACCCGCACGGTCGTCCGCGGTGTTCACGGGGTAGTACGGCTCGTCCGCGCGGGTCGCGAAGCGGGAGTACTCGCGCACCACGACCGTCTTGTCGGTCGGGTAACGGTCGGCGCGCTCGGGGTGGAAGTGCTTGAACTCGTGGATGCGCGTGTACGGCACGTCGGCGTCGGCGTAGTTCATCACGCTCGTGCCCTGGAAATCGCCGATCGGCAGGACCTCCTGCTCGAAGTCGAGCGTGCGCCACGACAGCTCGCCCTCGGCGTAGTCGAAGTACCGGTCGACCGGACCGGTGTACACGACGGGAACCTGACCGACGGTGGCCTTCTTGTTCAGCGGCTGCGACTCGTCGAAGTAGTCCGTCGACAGCTTCACCTCGATGTTCGGGTGGTCGGCCATCCGCTCCAGCCACGCGGTGTACCCGTCGACCGGGAGACCCTCCCACGTGTCGTTGAAGTACCGGTTGTCGTACGTGTACCGCACGGGCAGACGCGAGATCACCTCGGCCGGCAGATCCTTCGGATCGGTCTGCCACTGCTTCGCCGTGTAATCGCGGATGAACGCCTCGTACAACGGGCGACCGATGAGCGCGATCCCCTTCTCCTCGAGGTTCGCGGCATCCTTCGCATCGAACTCACCCGCCAGCTCCTGAACAAGCGCCTTCGCCTGATCGGGGGTGTACGCGGCCTGGAAGAACTGGTTGATCGTGCCGAGGTTGATCGGCAGCGGGAACACCACACCCTTGTGCGTCGTGTAGACGCGGTGGACGTAGGAGGTGAAATCGGTGAAGCGGTTGACGTACTCCCACACCGTCGGGTTGGACGTGTGGAACAGGTGCGCCCCGTACCGGTGGACCTCGATCCCCGTCTCGGGCTCGTCCTCGGAGTAGGCGTTGCCACCGATGTGGGCACGACGGTCGATCACCGTGACGCGACGGCCGGCGGCAGCCGCCCGCTCCGCGATCGTGAGACCGAAAAAGCCCGAACCGACTACCAGAAGATCCATGTACGCGAACAACTCTCGTTTCGGGGAAGAACGCCGACCATCCTACCCGCGGGCCCCTCCGCGGTTGCACGGGGCGGCTCAGCGGGCGCGCAGAGACCGTCGGATACGATGACGTGTCGAAAACGGAACTGACGGAGACGGATCGTATGGGTGACTGGATCAGCGCCGTTCCGTCGTACCTCGTCGTCGTCCTGGTCCTGATCCTCCCCGGCGCCGCCGTGGTCGCGGCCGGATGGGGCGTGCGCAACCCGCAGCGCCTGCTGCTCGCTCCCGCGATCTCGGCGACCCTCGCCGCCGCGGCCGCGACGATCGCGCACTTCGTCGGGCTGCGGTGGGGCCTCCTGCCCCTCGCGCTGTTCACCCTCGTGGTGGTCGGCATCGCGCTGCTGCTGCGCCGCGGAAACGGAGCCGACCCGGCACCGGCCGGGCGCCGCACCCTTGTCACAGTGGTGCTCTCACTCGCGGCGACCGCCGCGGTCACGACCGTGATGTTCGCTCGCGCGTTCGGCTCCCCCGACAACATCGCGCAGCGCTTCGACAACATCGTCCACCTCAACGCGATCGCCCTGGCCGTCCAGAACGGCGACGCCTCCGGGTTCCAGATCGGCGCGACCAGCGACATCGGGTTCTATCCCAACGGGTGGCACGCCCTGACCACGCTGGCGGTCGAGCTCACCGGCGCCTCCGTGCCGGTCGCCGTCAACGGTGCGAATCTCGCCTTCGTGTCGGTGCTGTGGCCGGCGTCGATCATGGCCCTCGTCGGCGCCCTGTTCGCGCAGCGGCGGACCGCCTACGTCACCGCCGCCGCACTGTCCGCCGGATTCGGGGCCTTCCCCGCCCTCTTCTTCAACTGGGGGGTGCTCTACCCCAACCTCATCGGTTACGCGATGGTGCCGGCCGCGCTGTCCACGGTGGTCACGGCGCTGGACGACCGCGGTCCGCGAGCGCTCACGCGTGCCCTCCTGCTCGTCGCGCTGCTCGCGGGGGGCGTGTTCCTCGGCCATCCGAACGCGTTCCTCTCGCTCCTCGCCTTCTCGGCCGCCCTCGTCATCGGCATCCTGGCCATTCGCGCCTTCGATGCCCGCACCCGTTCATCGGTGATCGGCGTCGCGGTGGCGGTCGTCGGGTTCGGCGCCGTCATGGCCGTCGTGTGGGCCGTGTTCCGCACGGGCGCCGAGCACTCCCGCTGGGAGCCGTGGCAGAACCTCGCCCAGGCCGCGGGCGAGGGACTCTTCGCCTCTCCCCGCGGTTTCAGCCCGACCATCGTCGTCGTCGCGCTCCTCGTGGCCGGATTCATCGCCGTCGCCCGTCGTCCGCACGGCCTCCCCGTCCTCGCGGTGTTCGCCGTCGCGGTGGCGCTGTTCATGGTGGTGTCGGGCCTGCGCATCGACTCTCCCGTACGCCAGCTGCTGACGAACCCCTGGTACAACGACTCGAATCGTCTGGCCGCGCTCCTCCCCCTCGCCGCGATCCCCGTCGCGACCCTCGGCGCACTCGCGATCGTCGATACGGCTCGACGGTGGGCGACGCGCCGGTCACTGCCGCGATGGACGCGCGTGACGGCCGCGGTGGTGGCGGTCGTCGCCGTCTTCTCGGTCGTGGTCGGCCCCAACGTCCGCATCGCGCTCGCCCAGGTGCACGAGGCCTACGCCTACACCGACGACGCGCTCATCCTGTCCGACGACGAGCACGCCCTGCTCGAGCGCCTCGACGACGAGACCCCCGCCGACGCGCTCATCATCGGCAGCCCGCGCACGGGGACGTCGCTCGCCCTCGCCCTCGCCGACCGCGAGGTCACCCAGCGGCACGTCTTCGGCTCCCCGTCCCCCGAGCTCCTCTTCCTCAACACGCACCTTCGCGACATCGAGACGGATCCGGCCGTGTGTTCCACGGTCGACGAGCTCGGCATCGACTACGTGCTCGACTTCGGTCGGCGAGACGTCATCGACGACCCCAACGGAGCCGTGCCGTACGACGGCATCCAAGACCTGACACCCTCGTCGCACCTCGTCCTCATCGACTCCCAGGGCCCGGAGGCCCGCCTGTTCCGGATCGAGGGGTGCTGATCATGGCGCGCGAGACGACGGTCGCGGTCGCCTACGACTGCCTTTTCCCCTACTCCACCGGCGGCGGCGAGCGACAGTATCGCGCGCAGGCCGACGAGCTCGGCCGTCGCGGACTCGAGGTCGACTACCTCACGGCCGTGCAGTGGGACGGTCCGACGCCGACCGAGGAGCACTTCCGCATCCGGCCTCTCACGGGCCGCCTGAACCTGTACTCCCCCGGCGGGGTCCGGCGTATCCCGGCGGCCCTGCGCTACGCGGCCGCGCTCTTCCGTGCGCTCGTTCGCCGCCGCCGTCGCTACACCGCGCTGATCGTGAGCGGCCTGCCGATCTTCAACGTCTTCGCGGCCCGTCTGGCCCTTCTCGGCTCGGGAACCCGGGTCGTCGTGGACTACCTCGAGGTCTGGCACCGACGCCAGTGGGTCGAGTACTCGGGCCTGGTCACGGGGACGATCGCGTGGCTGCTGCAGCGCGCGGCGATCGCGATCACCCCCCTCGCCACCTGCCACTCCCAGCTCACGGCGACGCGCCTGCGCGCCGAGGGGCTGCGCCGTCCGCCTCTCGTCAGCCCGGGGCTGATCGACGACGCCGTCGAGGTCGAGACCCCCGGCCCCGCGGCGCACCCTCCCTACGTCCTCTACGTCGGCCGCCACATCCCCGACAAGCAGGTCGAGGTCATCCCCGCCGCGGTCGCCGCCGCGCGCGAGAGCCTCCCCGACCTCCGCCTGGTGATCCTGGGCACCGGCCCGAGCTCCGACGCCGTGCGCGCCGAGGTGCGCCGGGTCGGCGGAGAGGAGTGGACCGAGTTCCCCGGATTCGTCTCGGATGCCGAGCTCGACACGCTCCTGCACGGAGCACTCGCGCTCGTGCACCCGTCGCGCCGCGAGGGCTTCGGTCTCGTCGTCGTCGAGGCCAACGCCCACGGCACCCCGGTGGTCCTCGTCGCGCACGAGGGCAACGCCGCCACCGAGCTCATCGACGAGGGCGTCAACGGCGTCGTCGCCCCGACCACCCGCCCCGACGATCTCGCCCGGGCCATCCGGGCCGTCGCCGACGGAGGTGACGACCTCCGCCGCACCGCGCGCGCCTGGTACGACACCGCCGTCCGCACCCGCACCATCCGCCGCACCGTGGAGGGCATCGCATCGGCACTCGCGTTGCCGAACCGCTCCACGGTGAAGACGAAAGAAGACACGCCTTGACCAGTCCCGTACCAACCGATCCCGCCTCGAGCGATCCCGCCTCGAGCGACGGCGTCGAGCTGACGATCCTCATGCCCTGCCTCAACGAGGCGGAGACCCTCGAGGTGTGCATCCGCAAGGCGCAGGGCTTCCTCGCGCGTACCGGCATCCGCGGTGAGGTCCTCATCTCGGACAACGGCAGCACCGACGGATCGCAGGCGATCGCCGAGCGGCTCGGCGCCCGCGTCTCGCACGCCCCGCGTCGCGGATACGGAGCCGCGCTCATCAACGGCATCGAGACAGCCCGCGGCCGGTTCGTGATCATGGCCGACGCCGACGACAGCTACGACTTCGAGAACCTCGAGCCCTTCATCGAGCGCCTCCGCGCCGGCGCCGATCTGGTCATGGGCAACCGCTTCCGCGGGGGCATCGCCCCCGGCGCCATGCCGCCGCTGCACAAGTACCTCGGAAACCCGGTGCTGTCCTTCATCGGGGAGCTGTTCTTCCGTCCCGGCATCCGCGACTTCCACTGCGGTCTGCGCGGTTTCAACCGTGCGCGCATCCGCGACCTCGACCTGCAGACGACCGGCATGGAGTTCGCCTCCGAGATGGTCGTGCGCGCCTCGCTCGCGCGGTACCGCATCGAAGAGGTCCCGACGACGCTGAAGAAGGACGGACGCTCGCGCCCGCCGCACCTGCGCAGCTGGCACGACGGCTGGCGCCACCTCCGGTTCCTGCTGCTGTTCGCCCCGCGGTGGCTGTTCGTCTACCCCGGGCTGGTCGCGTTCTTCCTGGGCGCGATCGCCGTCGCCGTGCTCTCGTTCGGCGGCGTCGAGATCGCCGGGGTCGGGTTCGACGTCACCACGATGGTCTACGCCAGCGCCCTGTGCGTCATCGGCTTCCAATCCCTGCTGTTCTTCTGGCTGACCAAGCTGTACGCGACGCAGGAGGGGTTCCTCCCCACGAGCGAGAGATATCGACGCATCGTCGCGAAGTGGTCCGCCGAGCGCGGTCTGCTCATCGGGCTCGGGCTCTTCCTCCTGGGCATCGTCATCGGCATCGTGCAGGTGACGCTGTGGGGAAGCCTCGACTTCGGGCAGCAGAACGCGGCCCAGGCGGTGCGTATCGCCGTGCCGAGCGCCCTCACGATCATCCTCGGCTTCCAGACCGTGATGATGAGCTTCTTCTCGGGCGTCCTCACCACGCCGCGACGCGAGCAGCGGCCCGAAGCCGTCATCGAGAGCTGATGGCCGCGCGCCGCATCCTCGTCGACCTGCTCGGGTTCACCGGCTCACGCGGCGGGACCGAGACCTACGTGCGGGAGCTCCTCCCGCGCCTCGCCGAACGGATGCCGCACGCCCGCTTCGCCGCCCTCACGGGGCGCGCGGGGAGCGGGCGCGTCGCCACCTTCTTCCCGGGCGCCGTACAGATCGTGCCCTGGGTGGGGGCCGACCCGGCGACGTGGGCGCTCGGCGCGGTCACGTCGACCGATCTGCTCGCTCGTCGCTACGGGGCCGACCTCGTCTGGGCTCCGGCGAACTTCGGACCCGTGTTCCGGGGCGTCCGGCGGGTGGTCACCGTCCACGACGCGATCTACGACGAGGTGCCCGGCGGCATCGCCGATCGCGCTCAGCGCGCCATCACGTCGTTTCTCATGCGCCGCTCGGCCCGCACCGCCGACCACGTCCTCACGGTCTCGCACGCGGCCGCCGCGAGCATCGGCGCCCACCTCGGCGTTCCCGCGGAGCGCATCTCGGTCGTCCATAACGGCAGCACCGACCCGCGCCCGCAGGACGACCCCGCCGGTGTGCTGTCCTCCCTGGGCCTCCCCTCCGGCCGGCCGATCGTCCTCAGCGTCGGCAACCGGATGCCGCACAAGAACTTCCGCGGACTGCTCGAGGCCGTGGCATCCCTTCCCTCCGCCGAGCGGCCCGTCACGGTCATCGCGGGCAGCCGTCTGCCCGATCCTCTCGCCGCCGACGTCGATCGCCTGGGCCTCGCCCGCGACGTGGTCCTTCCCGGTTGGGTGAGCGACGCGCAGCTCGAAGCGCTGTTCCAGGTCGCCGACCTCTACGCCTGTCCCTCGCTGGTCGAGGGCTTCGGTCTCCCCGTCGTCGACGCCCTGCGGCGAGCCGTTCCCGTCCTCGCGAACGACGTCCCCGTGCTCCGCGAGGTGGGGGGCACGGCCGCCCGGTACGCCGATGCGACGGATGCCACGGCCTTCGGCGCGGCGATCCGCGCGGTCCTCGCGGATCCACCGGATGCCGCGACGCGCGAGGACGCGCGAGAGTGGGCCTCGCGATTCACCTGGGACGACACGGCCGACGGCGTCGCGACCGTTCTCGATCGCGCTCTCGGGGAGCCGCGATGACCGACGCCGCGGGGCCGGCACCGCTGCGCGGACGCCTGGTGGGGTTCATGGTGGTCCCCGCGATCGCGGCGATCTCCCCACTCCTCGTCCTCCCGCTGATCTCACGCCTCGCGGGCGACGGCGGGTGGGCGAGCGCGGTCGCGGGCGAAGCCATCGGTACGTTCGCCGCGATCGCGATCGGCTACGGATGGACGGCCGTCGGCCCGGCCCTCATCTCGATCGCCCCCGACGACGACCGGCGCGCGCGGCTGTACCGTGACTCGATCGTCGTGCGACTCCTGCTCGCCGCGATCGTGCTGCCCATCCTCGCGGTGGTGTGCTGGTTCGTGGCGTCGCCCGGATCCGAGCTGCTGACGGTGCTGATGGGCGTCCAGGGCGCCCTGATCGCGCTGTCGTTCACGTGGTACTGCGCCGGGGTGGGCGATCCGCGCACGATCATCTTCTTCGATGCGGTCCCGCGCGTGGTCGCCACCGCCCTCGCCGCCGGAGCGATCCTTTTGACCGGGATCGTCGAGCTCTACCCGATCGCGGGCATCCTCGTCACGCTGGGCGGCACGACGCTGTTCAGCGCGCGGCTGCTGCGTCGGCATCCGGGTCCCTGGCCGCCCGCGCGCGAGATCCCCGGGCTCCTGCGCGCGGGTCTGCCGGTCGCGGTCAACGATGCCGCTCTGAGCGCGTACTCGAGCGTCCCCGCGCCGCTCGTGAACGTCACGGCGCTGCCCTCGGCCGCAGCGGGATACGCCTCGGCCGACAAGATGTTCAAGCTCGGCAGCGTGCTGCCGTTCACCCTGGCGAGCGCGTTCCAGAGCTGGGTGAGCGAGGGCGATCCCCTCGACCGCCGCCGCCGCCTACGCGTCGCCCTCGGCACGCATGTCGCCTTCGGCCTCCTGGGCGCCGTCGTCCTGACCGTCCTCGGACCGTGGGTCAGCCTCGTGATGTTCGGGGAGTCGGCCGCGGCCGGGCTCGATCTCGTCGCGGCGATGGGCCTCGTCTTCCTCTTCCTCTCCGTCCGTACCTCCATGACACGTCACGTGCTCTTCCCCGCGGGTAAGGCCCGCCTGGTGATGACCGTTACGCTCGTTGCGACGGCGGTCGGCGTCCCCGCCATGGTCGCGATGGCCATCGTGATCGGCCCCCTCGGCGCAGCCCTCGGCTACGCCCTCACCGAGGGCCTGGCCACCCTCCTGCTGTGGCGACCGTGTGCCCTCGCGATGCGCGACATCGCGTCCCCTCCGGCCCGACGAGAACAGGACCGCACCGCATGACCCCCTCCCCCCGAGACGCGACCGCGCGCATCGGCGCCGTCGTCCTGACCTGGCGCGACCGCGTCCAGACCGTGGAGTGCGTGACCGGGCTCCTCGCCTCACCGGCCGTCACCCGCGTCGTCGTCGTCGACAACGAGGCCGATGGGACGATCCAGGATGCCTTCGCGCCCGACGACCGCATCGAGTTCGTCGAGCTGAGCGCCAACACCGGATTCGCGGTCGGAGTGAACGCGGGGATGAAGGTCCTCCTCGCCGACGACGAGACCGATCTCCTGCTCGTGATGAACAACGACGCGACCCTTCCGGTCGACGACATCGACCGGCTGCGTGAGGCGCTGGCGGCGGATGCGTCCCTCGGGGTCGTCGGACCGCGTATCGTCACCCCCGACGGCCAGCGCTTCTCCGCCGGCGGGATCGTGAACCGCCTGACCTGGGGAATCAGACAGCCGCGCCCCGGGGAGCAGCCGGACTTCCTCACCTGGGCGTGCGTCCTCCTGCGACGCTCGACGCTCGAGATGGCCGGCCTCCTCGACGAGCGCTTCTTCATGTACTGGGAGGACGTCGAGTACGGCTTCCGCCTGCGTGAGCGGGGCATCGGGTTCGCCGAGGTCGCCGACGCCGTGCTCACCCACGCGGTCTCGTCGTCGCACTCCCGCGCGGGCTCGCGCATCCTCGCGTACTCGAGCCAGGCGTTCCGCCACTTCCTGACCCTGCACGGCGGTGCCACGACCGTCACGGGCCTCGCCCGCCTCAGCGCGAAGGTCCTGCTCACCCTGGCCCAGGGAGATCGGCGCGGTGCCGCCTACGTTCGAGCGGGCTGGCGTCTCGGCTCCCCCGCTCCCGATCCGGCCTACCCGGCCATCAACGCCCTGCCCTGAGAGGACGCCCCATGACCATCGGCTTCGTCGTGACGACCCTGGGGCGGCTCGAGCCGCTCCGCGCGCTTCTCGCCTCCCTCGAAGATCAACTGCGGGAGGGCGATCACGTCGTCCTCGTCGCGCAGGGCGCCCAGGACGACGTGGCGGCCCTCGCCGCCGAGTTCTCCGCCCGCGGTGTCCCGGTGACCGCGACGACCTCGGCCCGGGGTGCCTCGCTGGGACGGAACACCGGCGTCGCCGCGCTCCCCGCCGGCGACGCCGTCGTCACCTTCCCCAACGACAACACGACCTACCCGGCGGGCACCGTCGCCGCCCTGCACGCCGCCGTCGACGGGGCCGACTTCCTCGCGGGCGGGTTCACCTCCTGGGATGAGCGCGGTCCCAAGACGACGCTGCCGTCCGCGGGAACGCCGCTCGACAAGTACAACGTGTGGTCGGTCATCGAGATGGGCATCCTCATCCGCCGCTCGCTCTTCGACGCCGTCGGCGGGTTCGACGAGAACATCGGTCCCGGGTCGGCGTCGCCCTGGCAGGTGGCCGAGGGCACCGATCTGCTGCTGCGCGCGATGGCGCGCGAGCCGCGCCTGGTCCACGAGTTCCGATGGCTCCCCGCCGACGTCCACGTCGACGGGATCTCGACCGGCTTCGGGCTGAGCACGGCGGACCGCAGGCGCAAGCTGCGCGCCTACGGCCGCGGCACGGGGCGCGCGTTCGCCGTCCACGGATACCCCCTCTGGTGGCGGCTCGCCTTCACGGCCGCGGGCCTGCTCTACGGCGTCCGCAACCCGCGACCGATCACGCTCGGCGACGGGTGGCCGATGTTCCTCGGTCGCCTCGAGGGCACCCTCGGGCGCACCTTCGGCCAGGCGCGCATGGTCTCCGCGACCCGCTGAGCGCCCGAGACCCCGCTGTTACGCTGAGAACGTGTCATCCAGAGTTCTCATCACCGGCGGCGCCGGCTTCATCGGGTCCCATCTCTCCGAGCGCCTCCTGGCCGAGGGCAACGAGGTCATCTGCGTCGACAACTTCTTCACGGGGTCCCGTCGCAACGTCGAGCACCTCTTCGACAACCCGCGATTCGAGCTCCTCCGGCACGATGTGACCTTCCCGCTGTACGTCGAGGTCGACCAGATCTACAACCTGGCCTGCCCCGCGTCGCCTGTGCACTACCAGCACGACCCGGTGCAGACCACCAAGACCAGCGTCATGGGCGCGATCAACATGCTGGGCCTCGCCAAGCGCCTGCGCGTGCCGATCCTCCAGGCATCGACCTCCGAGGTCTACGGCGACCCGGCGGTCCACCCCCAGACCGAGGACTACTGGGGCAACGTGAACCCCATCGGCACGCGCTCCTGCTACGACGAGGGCAAGCGCGCCGCCGAGACGCTGTTCTTCGACTACCGCCGCCAGCACGACCTGTCGATCAAGGTCATCCGCATCTTCAACACGTACGGCCCGCGCATGCACCCGAACGACGGGCGCGTGGTCTCGAATTTCATCGTGCAGGCCCTCCGCGGCGAGCCGATCACGATCTACGGAGACGGCTCGCAGACCCGCTCGTTCTGCTTCGTCGACGACCTCGTCGACGGCATGGTCCGCCTCATGGACACCGGCCACGACGTGACCGGCCCCATCAACGTCGGCAACCCCGGCGAGTTCACCATGCTCGAGCTCGCGAACGCCGTGCTCGAGATCACCGGGAGCTCGTCCACGATCGAGCACCGCCCCCTTCCGCAGGACGACCCCAAGCAGCGGCAGCCCAACATCGACCTCGCACGCCGGGAGCTCGGGTGGGAGCCGACGGTCGCGCTGCAGCCGGGGCTCGAACGGACCATCGCGTACTTCCGCTCCGTCCTGACGGACTGATGCTGTCCGCTCTCCGCTCGCGCGTGCGCGCCGCGCGGGACTCCGCCCTCCTGCGCCCCGTCGTCGCGCGGGCCGATCGCATCTGGTGGGCACGGGTCATCCGGCGCGCGGGCATCGTCGACCTCGCCTACGTCCGCGCGCAGACCGGGAAGACGCTCTCCGAGGCCGCGGCCGTGCGTCGATACGTGAACGGCGGATTCCGCACCGGCCTGCGCCTGTCGCCTCTCTTCGTCGACACCGCCGTGGGCGACCACCTCCCCGAGGCGTGGCGCGTCCCGGCCCTCTACGCCTACCTCGTCGCCGACCCTCGGGGTCTGCAGGTGAGCCCGCTGTGGGACGCGCAAGCCTACGGCGCCCGACACCCCGACTCGTGGGACGCCCCGGGCGGCCCCGTGGGGCACGCGTGGCGACGCCGCGAAACGCATTCGCTCCCGTACGGTCCCGAAGCCGAACCCGCCGCGGCGTCGTGGGCCGAACTCTCGACCGTCATCACACGGGCCGCGCATCGGGCGCGCGTCGGCGGCGAAGTGCCGGCCACCCCCGGGGAGCGCCCGCTCGAACGCGAGCTCATTCTCGCGCTCGGACCCGACGAATGGGACTTCGACGAATCCCTCGCCGAGGCGGTGCTCTTCGCCGATCGCGACGACCAGGGCGTCGCCATCGCGGTGATGGACGGCCGCGCCGAGGACTGGACGCTCGCGTCGATGATGGCGGCCTCGCACCCGCGCGTCCGCGTAAGCCGTCGTCGCCACGACGATCCCGCCCGGGCTCTCGACGAACTCCTGCGCAGTTCGGCGGCCGAGGTCGTCGTGGTTCGCGGACCCAACGAGACGCTCACCGCCGCGGACGCGATCCGTCTCGCCGAACGGCTCGAGGCCGAGCCGGTCGGCACGGCCGTGGCGCCGGTCTGGCGCGACGGTGACGGCACCATCGCCGCCGTCGGTGCCGACGCCGAGGGACGTTTCCTCGCGGGGCACCCCATCGAAGACATCTCCGCGCTCGGCACCGACACGAACCTCGAAGTGCCCGGTCTCGCCGGTCTCACGTTCGCCGCGCGACGCGACGACGTCCGGTCCGACCTGCGCGGATCGGATGCCGCGAGCCTCGTCGGAGAGCGCGCGATCGTGGCGCTCGACCTCGAGACGCGCACGCGCTCGACCGCCCCGCGTGCCGACCTCGACGGCATCCGTTCCGCGGTGCGGCCCGTCGAGACCGACGACCTGCTCCGTCGCGCGGGCTGGGAACGTGTGTCCGAGGGGCCGTCGCCGCGCGTGCGACGCCCGCCCCGCCGCACGACGCTGGCCGACGGAACGGAGGTCCCTGTCCTGCGCTGGGCGCTGCGCACCGCCATCCCGGTCGGGCCCCGCGCCGAGGGATGGGGAGACACGCACTTCGCACGCGCCCTCGCGGGCGCGCTGCGCCGTCTCGGGCAGGAGGTCGTCATCGACTCCTACGCCGCGCGCGCGCGTTCCACCCGCCACCTCGACGACGTCACCGTCGCCCTGCGCGGCCCGGAACCCCTCGAGGCCTCCCCCTACGGCGTCTCGCTCCTGTGGGTGATCAGCCACCCCGACGAGATCACCCGCGCCGACGTGAGGGGTTTCGACCGCGTGTTCGCCGCCTCAGCCCCGTGGGCCCGCGAAGCCGGAGCCGAGCTCGGGGTCGACATCGCCCCGCTCCTGCAGTGCACCGACGCCACCCGTTTCCGTCCGACCGGTCGGCCGCGCGGCGACGACATCCTCTTCGTCGGCACGGCTCGCGGCATCCTGCGTCCGTCCGTGGTCGAACCGATCCGCGCCGGCATCCCCGTCACGGTCATCGGACCGGACTGGCGCGGCTGGATCCCGGCCTCGCACATCCGCGCGACCGGCGTCGCGAACGACGAGCTCCCCGCGCTGTACGAGAGCGCCGGCGTCGTGCTCAACGACCACTGGCCCGCGATGCAGCGCCGCGGATTCATCGGCAACCGCCTCTTCGACGTGGTCGCCGCGGGCGGGCGGGCCATCAGCGACCGGGTCGAGGGGATCGACGCCCTGTTCGGCGGGGCGGTGGCGACCTACGACACGGTCCCGGAGCTCATCGACATGCTGTCGGGGGATCGGGATGCCGTGTTCCCCGACACCGCGACCCTGGCGGCGGCGTCGGAGCGGATCCGCGCCGAGCACTCCTTCGATGCGCGCGCCCGAACTCTTCTGGATGCCGCGCTGCGGGCCCGCGGGCTCGAGTCCACCGTCTGATCCGCCCGACCAGGCGGCTTCCACCCGACGCGGCCGCGCGGTTCGAGCGGCGCCGAACGCGCAATCGCGTGAGAACGCGTCAGCGGAAACGCACCTCGGCGGGGACCGAGCCGAGAGAGTCCGACTGACCGTGGACTGTGAACTCCGCGCCCTGCATGAGGGAGTGGGACGTCGACTCGCTGATGCCGTGCAGGTTCGCGTTGATCCAGTAGCTCCCCGGGTTGAAACGGGCGCCGTCGACGTCGACCTCGATGGTCACCGTCTCCCCCGCACGGAGCGGCGGGAGCGATGCGCCCAGCATGCTCGTGTTCGACGCGAGAGCGAGGAGCCCGGAGGCCGTGTCGATGCTGAAGCCGAGGGCCCACTCGTCGAGCGCGCGCAGACCGGTGACCGTGA
Organism: Microbacterium testaceum; assembly: GCF_001476285.1. GTDB lineage: Bacteria > Actinomycetota > Actinomycetes > Actinomycetales > Microbacteriaceae > Microbacterium > Microbacterium testaceum_B. Next base: position 30,464 of record NZ_LDRU01000016.1, read on the forward strand.
CCCCGACGCGGAAGGACTCTCCGGACTCGAAGTCGTTCGTCTTGCGTCCATCGGCCGACCGGACGTCGACCGAGACGATCTCGGCGGCTCGCGTGACCTGTTCCGGCCGGTCCGCGACCTTACCGGAGCCCTCTTCGAGGAGTTCACGGAAGCGCTCGACCGCCGCCTCGGCGAGGCCGTCGAATGCCACGCGTCCCTTGTCCATGAGGATCACCCGGTCGCACAGCTCCTCGATCTGATCGAGGGCGTGCGAGACGATGATGATCGTGCGCCCCTCGCGCTGGAACTCCTTGATCTTGTCGAGGCACTTCCGCTGGAACTGCTCGTCGCCGACGGCGAGGACCTCGTCGACCAGCAGGATGTCGGGATCCGTGTGCACCGCGATCGCGAAGGCGAGGCGCACGAACATCCCGGACGAGTAGAACTTCACCTGCGTGTCGATGAAGTCGCCGACGCCCGAGAAATCGAGGATGTCGTCGAAGCTCGACTTCGTCTCCTCGCGGCTGAGGCCGAGGACCGAGGCGTTCAGGTACACGTTCTCGCGCCCGGTCAGGTCGGGGTGGAAGCCGGCGCCGAGCTCGATGAGCGCGGCGACGCGTCCCCGTTGCTTGACGTCACCCGACGTGGGCTGGATGATCCCGCCGATGACCTTGAGCAGCGTGCTCTTGCCGGAACCGTTGTGACCGATCAGGCCGATCGTGTTCCCGGCCCGGATGTCGAGGCTCACGTCGCTCAATGCCCAGAAGTTCTGCCGGTGTCGACGCCCCGCGCGGCCGAGCGTGACGATCCGCTCCTTGATGGAGGTGTCCTTGCGCACCACGAAGCGCTTGGACACGTCGTTGAGGACGACGACCTCGGGGCGCGCCGGTGCGGGGGCCACGTCAAACGACATATCGATCACAGTTCCTGGGCGAAGTTGCCCTGCAGGCGCACGAAGACGCGGTGACTGAGCACGAGCAGCACGAGTCCTACCGCCAGGGCGATCGCCATGCGCAGCACGAGGTGCGCCGGCTGCTCCAGGCCGTCGCCGCCCAGCCAGAAGGCACGCTGGAACCCGAGGACGGCGAGGGTCAGGGGGTTATTGGTGTAGATCTCGAGCAGCGTGGGGCTGGTGATGATCTGGCTCGCCAGATGCCAGGCGTACAGCACGGGCGAGAGCCACATCAGCAGCATCGTCACGACCTCGACGAGATACTGCACGTCACGCAGGTAGACGTTGACCGCCGAGAAGAACAGGGCGAACGCCACACCGTAGACGAGGATCAGCATCAGCGACGGCACGACGTACACGATCTCCCAGTGCAGTGGAGGCTTGCCCGCGATCACGGTCGCGACCAGCAGCACGCCGAGCTGGATGAGGAAGTTGAACAGGGCCGACCCCGTGGCCGCCAGGGGGAAGATCTCCCGCGGCATGTAGACCTTCTTCACCACGCCGCCGTTGGCGATGATGGACCCGGTGCCACCCACCGCGATCTCCTGGAACAGGCTCATCGCGGTCAGACCGGTGAAGATGAAGATGGCGAAGTCGGGGATGCCGCGCGCCGCACCGAGGAACTGTCCGAGCACGACGAAGTAGATGCCCAGCAGGATGAGGGGGCGGATGAGCGCCCAGACGAATCCGAGTGCCGAGTCCTTGTAGCGCGCCTTGACGTCGCGCTTGACGAGAAGATCCAGCATCTCGCGCCGCGCGAAGATGTCGCGCAGCGTGGTCCACAGCGACGCGAACCCCAGGCCGGGGGTGACGCCGACGGAGCGCATCGGCATCTCCGCGAGGCGTGCGAAGCGCGCGTTAGCCGCGGCGGGTGAAGAACTGGGCATGGGGACCGATTCTAGTGGTGAGATTCTGCACGACGTCTGAACTCAGCGACGTCGCAGACGCTGCCGCGCGCGCCACAACCCGCCGCGCACTCCTTCGGTCCGCGCGAACAGACTGTCGACGCGATCCGCCGCGTCCGGACGGTGGAGCCGCACCCACATGTCGACGAAGTCGCGGAACCGTCCCCACCCGATGTAGCCGGCGCGTCGAAGGAACTGCACCTGGTGCTGGGTGTCTTCGGGCATCGTCGCCGACATCTGATCGAGGTTGTAATCGAAGGCCGTGTGGCTCTTGGCGAGGTACGCGGGCGTGGCGATCGTCATCGAGTGGAACCCCAGCTCGCCCGCCGCGTAGACGGGCATCCGCTCGAGGATGTGGGCGAGTCCCCCGTCGACGTAGGCCTCGGCTCCGCCGAACTCGTCGTAGGTCCACTCCCGCTCGACGAGGAGCCGGAGCGCTTGCGGACGGGCGAAGAACATCGATCCGAACGGTGCGAGCGGCGAGACCTCGTCCAAGGGGACGCGGATGCCGAGCTCGGCGCACAGTTCTGCGACCCCGGGTCGGTTCGCCCACCAGCTGTGCCCCATCGTGGGGTGACCGAGATGAACCGTGGGAGGGAACGCGAGCCCGAGTCCCGGCTGCTGCTGGAAGAGGGCGACGACGTTGGCGGCTTCGTGCGGCCCGGCGAGGAGGTTCTCGAACTGATGACGACGGAAGTGCCGTCCCACGTTGGCGCCGTCCTGCGGCGTCTTCTTGGAGTGGATCTTGACCACGAGGTCGTAGTCGTCGGAGAGCAGCACGTCGCGGCATCCGATGAGGAACGCCGCCTGGTCACGCCCGTTGTTCGAGGCGACGACACGGACGTCCACTCGTCCCGGGAACTTCCGGGCGGCGACGATGCGCTCGATCTCGTCGGCTCGTTCTCGCTCGGGCGTCGTGACGATGAGATCGACGTCTCCCGGCAGGTACCCGGCGCGATCGAGAATCTCGTCGGTCATCTCGACGTAGAAGATGTGCGCGATCACGGCCGTGCGCAGCGGTTTGGCGGGATCATACGCATCATCCGTCGGCGACAGGACGCGCAACAGCGCCGCGTCGGCGTTCAGGACGCGCGGCTCGACGTTTCGGGCGAGATCGTCGAAGATCAGCTCGACCGGGTACCCGTTGCGCTCGGCCGCCTCGAGGGTCCACTTGCCGATGACGGCGACACGATCGAGGAACACCGGCCACTGGAAGAACGGCCGCCGCTTGAGCGTCGGACACCCCGCATCGATGAGCTGCTCGGCGTAGAGGACCGCGTGGTTTTCGATCTTGTCGGTGAGCGTCGGAAACGCCACCTCGCCCGAGAACCCCTGCTGAGTGAAGTGCTGCGTGAAGATGCCCTCGTGCTTGGTGACCGCGTCCGAGTAGGTCTTCATCGCGGGCAGATCTCGCCAGTACGCCTGCCACTCGGGTGAGGTGAACATGCGCCGACGGACGGCAACCCAGTACGACTGGAGGTGATAGGGCAGGTAGTCCTGGTCCTCCGGGGTGAACGGGTGCGGTTCCACGCGCAGGTGGTCCGTCATGCCCCAGAAGTGCAGCGGGTGGGCGTTCATCCGATCGAAGATCGGTCCGAACGGGCGGATCGGCCCGAACCAGGTGTCGTTCACGAGCAGAAGCTCGTCGAACGACGCGACCCGCTCCCCCACGGCATCCAGCCCGTGCTTGTAGCCCCAGATGTCGTAGCCCTCGTTGGGACGCTCCAGCACCAGGTCGCCGACCGTCTCGAGACGCTCTCGTCCCTTGGCGGTGAGCGGACCGTTCGAGACCACGACGATCTCGTCGCAGAAGGCGCGCAGGTGCTCGAGTGCGTAGAGGACGAAGTCGCCCACCTCGCCCCGACGGTCGAACACCACGTAGATGAGCAGACGTTTGCCGTCCTCCGGGAACGTGTCGGCGGGGCGCGTCCAGTCGCCGATGAGCTCTGCGGTCTTCACGACGACGCCTCCTGGTCTTTCTCTCCCCGTTCCGTGCGCAGCCGCGAGGTGAACCGGCGCACCGCCGACACCACCCGGAACCCTCGCCACGCGAGCCGGTAGAACGGGCGGAAGGTGTCGACGACACCGGGATGGTTCACGCGGAGGAACATGCGCGCCAGGGCGACCGTCCCGCCGTAGCCGGTGTAACCGGCGCGGTGGAGGAACCGGATCTGCTCGACCGGCCACCCGCGCGTCGTGGAGAAGAGCTGGTCGACCTTGTACTCGAGGGCGGTGTAGCTGATCTCGGCGTGTGCGTGGTTCAAGACCGTCCGGCAGTAGAAGCCCGCCTGCCCTGCCGCGGCGCTCACGAGACGCTCTTGGAGGTGCGCGAGATGACCGAACCGACGCTGGAACCGCCAGTCGTAGTCGGCGAAGGTCCACCGTCGCGTCATCATGGCGCGGAACGCGGCCGGCCGGCCCACCCACATCCCCCCGTAGGGCGCGAGCGGCGAGATGACGTCGAGGGGAACGCGGATGCCGAGCCGTTTCGCGAGGCGCTTCGCGTGCGGCTGCAGCATTGCCCACCCTCGCCCCATGGTCGCGTAGCCGATGTGGATCATCGGCGGGAACACGACCCCCAGCTTCTCCTCTTTCTCGAAGAGAGCGAGGAGGTTGCGGACGTACCCGGGGCTGCTGAGGAGATTGTCGAACTGGTAGCGGCGGAAGTAGCGCAGACGGTTCATCGTCTTCCACGGCGCGCGGCGCATGTGCAATTTGACGACGAGGTCGTACTCGTCGGACTGGAGGATGTCGCGACAGCCGACGAAGAAGTCGGCCATGTCGCGCCCCGGGCTCTGCGGTGTCACGCGCAGCTCGTAGGTGTGCGCGTTCGTCGTCGCCCACGCCTCGAGGAGGCGCTCCAGGCGCGCCGCTGTGACGCCCTCGGTCGTCGTGACGAACACGGACGCGCCGGGGGGAAGGAACTGCAGGCGACGCAGGACCTCGTCGACCTCGTCGATGTCGCTGACGTGCACCACGGCCGCGATCGACAGTGACGATCCGCTCTCGGCATCGACCGCGTGATCCGAGAGGACGGAGAGCAGGCCGAGGTTGGTGTTCAGCGCCTTGGGCGGCATGCAGGAGGCGAGACTCGACCGCAGGACCCCGAGGGGGTACCCGCGCTCGCCCATCATGTCGGCGATCTCGCTCGCGAGGATGGCGAAGCGATCCAGGAAGGGCGGGTAACTGGTGAACACCGCGCGATCGACGAACGGAACTCCGATGTCGAGGAGGTCTTCGGGGGCGAACAGCGCGGGGTCGTTCGCGTGTAGCCGTTCGGTGTCGAAGGCCCGCTCATGACGAGCCCCCGCGGCGGCGACGTAGCTCGCGAAGGACCGTTCCCTCTCACCCGGCTGGCTCTGTTCGGCCCACCAGCGGGTCCAGGCGCTCCCGGTGAAGAACTCGCGTCGCACGACCGTGAAGAACCAGGGCCGGTCCGCCACGCCGGGGAATCCCTCCTCGGGGAAGGACTCCCGAGGGGGTGCCGGGGGAACGACGTCCCAGACGTCGGCTCCGGTGTCCGCCATGCGCTGGAAGAGCGGGTCCAGGTCGGCAACCGGGCCGAACCACGAGTCGCCGGTCAGCACGACCTCGGTCGTCTGGGCGCGGCGACGACGAACGCGCTCGACAGCTGCGGCGTAGGACGTCGAGCTGAACTGTTCGGCCTCTGTCTCGAGGACATCGTCGACGAGTCCCGCCAGGAGTGTCCGATGCTCGGGAGACAGGGTTCCAGGGTGCGTCAGGACGATCGTCGCGGCGAGAGCACGGAGCGATCGCAGGGCCAGGACGGTGGTCTCTTCGATGCGACCCTTCGCGCGAACGGCGTAGACCACGGCACGGTCGGTCGCCTCCGGGCTCACGCCCGCGGCGGCGGCGACCGGCGCCACGGCGTCAGCGGTCCGCGGCATTGTCGAGTGCGGTCAGCAGGTAGCGGCCGTAGCCGCTCTTGACCAACGGTTCAGCGCGCTCTCGCAGTTCGTCGTCGGACAGGAAGCCCATACGCCACGCCACTTCCTCGGGGCAGCCGATCGAGAGCCCCTGACGCTTCTCGACCGTGCGGATGAACTCGGTCGCCTCGCTCAGCGAGTCGAACGTCCCGGTGTCGAGCCAGGCGGTGCCGCGCGGGAGCAGCTCGACGCGCAGGCGTCCCTGCTCGAGGTAGGTGGAGTTGACGTCGGTGATCTCGAGTTCGCCGCGGGGGGACGGCTTGAGGGCGCGCGCGATCTCGATCACGTCGTTGTCGTAGAAGTACAGTCCGGGAACGGCGTAGCTGCTCTTCGGGTGCTCGGGCTTCTCTTCGAGAGAGACCACTCGACCGTCCGCGTCGAACTCGACGACACCGTATGCCGTCGGGTCCGCGACCCGGTACCCGAAGACGACACCGCCGTCCAGCTCGGTGTATTGGCGCAGGCGCGTGCCCATGCCCTGCCCGTAGAAGATGTTGTCGCCCAGGACGAGCGCGACGGAGTCGGAGCCGATGTGCTCCTCACCGAGGAGGAAGGCCTGCGCGAGACCGTCGGGAGACGGCTGCACCTTGTACGTCAGCGAGATCCCGAAGCGCGACCCGTCGCCGAGGAGACGCTGGAACTGCTCCGAATCCTGTGGTGTCGTGATGATGAGGATGTCGCGGATGCCGGCGAGGATCAGCGTCGACAGCGGGTAGTAGATCATCGGCTTGTCGTAGACGGGCACGAGTTGCTTCGAGATTCCCTGAGTGATGGGGTGCAGTCGGGAGCCCGTGCCGCCCGCCAAAATGATTCCGCGCATGAAGACCAGTTTCCCTCATCCGCAAGCGGGTGCCAATCCAGCGCCCGACGGCGCGACGGGTGCACCGGTAATCTTGAGGCCATGAGTCGTCTTCTCGTGACCGGTGGCGCCGGTTTCATCGGTTCCAACTTCGTGCACCACGTCATCGCGCACACCGACCACACGGTGACGGTGCTCGACAAGCTCACCTACGCCGGCAACCGCGCGTCGCTCGAGGGCCTCCCCGAGGACCGCGTGCGTCTCGTCGTCGGCGACATCGCGGACGCGGCCGTCGTCGACCCGCTGGTGGCTGAGGCCGACGCCGTGGTGCACTACGCCGCGGAGTCGCACAACGACAACTCGCTGCACGACCCGCGCCCCTTCCTCGACACCAACATCATCGGCACGTACACGCTGCTCGAAGCCGCGCGCCGTCACGACGTGCGCTTCCACCACATCTCGACCGACGAGGTGTACGGCGATCTCGAGCTCGACGACCCGGCGCGCTTCACCGAGTCGACGCCCTACAACCCGTCATCCCCGTACTCGTCGACGAAAGCCGGTTCCGATCTTCTCGTGCGCGCATGGGTGCGCTCCTTCGGCGTTCGCGCCACGATCAGCAACTGCTCGAACAACTACGGCCCCTACCAGCACGTCGAGAAGTTCATCCCCCGTCAGATCACCAACGTCATCCGCGGAATTCGCCCGAAGCTGTACGGCACCGGGGAGAACGTGCGTGACTGGATCCACGCCGACGACCACTCCTCGGCCGTGCTCACGATCCTCGACAAGGGCGAGATCGGCGAGACCTACCTCATCGGCGCGGACGGCGAGAAAGACAACAAGAGCGTCGTCGAACTGATTCTGCAGATCGCCGGTCAGCCCGCGGACGCGTACGACCTCGTCACCGACCGCCCCGGCCACGACCTGCGCTACGCCATCGACTCGACCAAACTGCGGACCGAGCTGGGCTGGACGCCGACGTACGGCGACTTCGAGTCCGGACTCGCGGCCACCATCCAGTGGTACCGCGACAACGAGGCCTGGTGGGCTCCGTCGAAGGACGGCGTCGAGGCCTTCTACGCGAGCAAGGGGCAGTGACCGCGGTGTCGATCGATTTCGGCAAGGCGCTGTCCGTGCGCGAAACCCCGATCCCCGGGCTCGTCGTGTTGGATCTCCCCGTCCACGGCGACGCGCGCGGATGGTTCAAAGAGAACTGGCAGCGCGAGAAGATGACCGCCGCGGGTGTCGACCTGCCCGACTTCGGTCCGGTGCAGAACAACATCTCGTTCAACGACGCGGTGGGCACGACCCGCGGCATCCACGCCGAACCGTGGGACAAGTACGTGTCGGTCGCGACCGGACGGATCTTCGGCGCGTGGGTCGACCTCCGCGAGGGCGACTCGTTCGGTGCGGTCTTCACGACGGAGCTCGACCCGTCGACGGCGATCTTCGTCCCGCGAGGCGTCGGCAATTCGTACCAGACCCTCGAACCCGACACCGCGTACACGTACCTCGTGAACGACCACTGGTCGCCCGACGCCACCTACACCTTCCTCAACCTCGCCGACGAGACCGCCGCGATCGACTGGCCGATCCCCCTCGACGACGTGGAGATCAGCGCGAAGGACAAGAACCACCCGCGCCTCGCCGACGTCGTGCCCATGCCCCCGAAGAAGATCCTCGTGACCGGCGCCAACGGCCAGCTCGGCCGGGCCCTGCGTGAGGAGTTCGGCGACCACCCGTGGATCGAGTACGCCACGCGCGCCGACCTCGACCTGACCTCGCCGGACCTGGATGCCGCGCGCCGCTGGCGCGATTACGGGACGATTGTCAACGCGGCCGCGTACACGAAGGTCGATGTCGCTGAGACACCCGAGGGTCGCACCGAGGCGTGGGCGGCGAACGTCACCGCGGTGGCCGCCCTCGCCCGTATCGCCACCGCGAACGGGATCACCCTCGTGCACGTCTCGAGCGATTACGTTTTCGACGGAGCGAAGGACGGGGCCTACGGCACCGACGAGCCGTACGCACCCCTGGGTGTCTACGGGCAGACCAAGGCGGCCGGCGACGCGATCGTCTCGGTCGTCCCCCGGCACTACATCGTGCGCACGAGCTGGGTGATCGGTGAGGGTGCGAACTTCGTACGCACGATGGCGTCTCTCGCCGAGCGGGGAATCGATCCGCGCGTCGTCGACGACCAGGTGGGTCGTCTCACCTTCACGTCCGACATCGCGGCGACGATCCACGCCCTGGTGCGCGGGGTTGCCGCCTTCGGCGTCTACAACGTGACGGGGCAGGGCGCCCCCACCTCCTGGTGCGATATCGCCCGTCAGGTCTACGAGCTCACCGGCCACGATCCCGCCCGGGTCACCGGCGTGAGCACCGCGGAGTATTTCGCCGGCGCGACCTCGCCCGTCGCGCCCCGCCCGCACAACAGTGTCCTCGACACGACGGGGACGACCGCTGTCGGCATCGCACTCGGCGATGCCACGGAGAGCCTGCGGGCCTACCTCGCGCGCGGCTGACCGTGAACACGACGAACCCCGCTTCACCCGAGGGTGGAGCGGGGTTCGTCGTGTTCAGCCCACCGTGACCGTTTTGCATCCCAGATCGACGCTGAAGGCGCCCTTGTCGTCCGGGATGCTCACGCAGACCTGACGCTTGCCCTTCTTCGCCGTGAGCCGTTGCTCGAAACCGTGGATCGAACCCGCAGCGGGGAACGCCGCGCCCACGTCGGGGCGGGACTTGTCCGCCCGGACGGAAGTGGTCGTGCCGTCGATCGATACTCGGACCGACACGGGTGCCTTCACGTCGGGGTCGAAAGCCCACCCGCGCACCGAAACCGATCCCGTTCCCGCGCTGACGGCATCGAGGTTGCCGACCGGAGCGCCCGCCGCGCCCGTCACGGTGGTGCATCCCAGCAGGGGATTCGCACCGACCGTGTTGATCGCGTAGATGCACAACCTCGAGGTGCCGACGGGGATCTTCACGGAAGACTGGAAACCGTGCGCCGCACCGTAGAGAGGGAAGACCGCGCCGACGTCGGGACGACTGCGGTCCGCCGTGAGCACCGTCGCCGATGACCCGACGTACACGTGCACGGCGATCGGCTTGGCGGTGTCGGGATCGATCGCCCAGCCACGGACGGTCGCGGTGTTACCGGCCACACGCACCTCGTCGACACTTCCGACCGGAGTGCGTCCCTCATCGCGCGTGGCGACCGACTTGCACCCCAGGTCGGTGTCGGGGCCGCTGGTGTTGATCGCGGTCACACAGACCTTCGACGGTCCGATCGGGATGTCCACGGCTCGCGAGAATCCATGCGCCGCACCGTAGAGGGGGTAAACCGCGGCGACGTCGGGTCGCGACGCGTTGGCCGTCACCCGGGTGCTCTTCCCATCGACCGAGATGCGAACCGCGATGGGACGGACGGTGTCGGGATCGATCGCCCAACCCGACACGGTCGCGCTGCGCCCCGAGACCGTCACCGAGTCCAGGCTTCCGACCGGAGCCTGCCCCTTGTCCTTGCCCGTCACCCTCTGACAGCCGAGGGTCGTGTTGCCGCCCGCGGTGTTGATCGCGTAGGCGCACACCGTGCTGTCCCCCGTCGGAAGGTCGACGACCTCCGAGAAGCCGTGCGCGCTGCCGTACGCGGGGTAGGCGGCGCCGACGTCACTGCGCGCATCGTCAGCGGTGTACGCCTTGCCCTGTCCGCCCACGTAGATGTGCACCGGGATGGCTTTCTTCGTGTCGGGATCGATGGCCCATCCCCGCACGCGCGCGGAGGTCCCCGCCACATCGATTCCGTCCAGGCTCCCGATGGGGGCGCGCCCGATGTCCCGCGCTGCGGGGGTCATGATGTTGCGGCACCCGAGAGTCGCGTTGTCGCCGCGCCCCGTGTTGATGCCGTACACGCAGAGTTGCTTGGCATCCAGAGGGATCTTCAGCGTGACGTTGTAACCGTGGGCCGTCCCGTGGACCGGATAGGGGCCCGCGAGGTCGGGGCGATTCGAGGTCGCGGTGAACGCGGTGCCGACCCCGTCGACGTAGACGTGGACGGCGATGGACGAGGCCGTGTCCGGATCGAGGGCCCACCCCGACACCGTCACCGATCCCGACGATGCCTTCACGACGTCGACGGCACCCACCGGCGATCCCGTGTAGAAGGGCATGTCGCGGCATCCGAGGGTCACGTTCGAGCCCTGTCCGGTATTGACCGCGTACAGACAGACCTGGCCCGTGCCCCCTTGGGTGACCGGGACACGCGCGTCGAAGCCGTGTCGGTTGCCGCTCCCGGGGTACGCGGCACCCACATCCGCGCGATCGCCGTCGGCGGTGAGCGTCGTCACGACGCCGCCCAGTGAAGCCTGCACCTGAATGGGGCTGGTGGTATCCGGGTCGATCGCCCAACCACGCACACGGATGCCACCGGGGTACGCCTCGATGGCGTCGATGTTGCCGAAGGGGCGGCCACCCGCGCGTGTCGAGCCGAACCAGTCGGTGAACGTGCGCCAGAAGTTGCGGTTGCCGTAGGCGGAGCATCCGTCGCCGGTGCCGTAGAGATTGTCGAGCGCGGCGCGATTCGGGACGTACGGCGTGTAGATGTACAGGCCGGCGGTAGCGGCGTTCTCGATGTAGACGCGCTGTGTTCCGCAGCCGCCGTCCGGGTTGTAGAGGATGTTGTTCCAGCGGCCCTGCTGGTAACCCCACCACGTGGGGTTCAAGCGGTAGACCTCGAACTGACGGGCCCCGTAGTAGACCTGGTAGAAGAAGCCCGCCGTCGAGTCATCGCACGGGGCGGTGTCCGGGCATCCCTGCCCAGTCGCCGCCCGATAGTTCCAGTCGGACGGAGCGGTCGAGGTGATGAGGCCCTGCTCCTTCTGCAGGAGCACGAGAAGCGCCTTCTGACTGATCCCGCACGAGCGCGCGACCTTGTCGATGATGGTCGACGCGCTCTCGTTCGGCTGACCTTGATATCCGTTGCAGTACTTGTCCGCCGGTCGGTTGTCGGTGTTCTGGCGGTAATCCTTGATGCAGGTGTACCCGGAACGGCACGAGGGCACCTGTCGTTCCATGAACGCCTGGATGTCGTTCGAGCTCATCGCGTCGCCGTCGTAGAACACCGCATCGTCGATGATGTTGCCGGCGTTCCAGTCCGACGCGTCGGCGGCCGCAGCGGCCCCCACCGGGCTCACCGTCGCGGGCAGTGCGACAGGGACGGCCACGAGGACGGCGATCACACACGCCCAGACGGCGATGACCGCCGCGACGCTGCGGCGGCGGGTGCGGACGATCACTGCCCTGGCTCGATCGTCGCGGTCGCGGAGAGCGCGCGCAGCTGCGGGGATTCGTATCCGACGTGGAAGGACACCTTCTCTTCGCCGCTCGCAACGGGGATGGACATCAGGCCGCAGTAGGTGACGCCCTTGCCTTCCGTTCCGGCGACCGAGACCGATTCCTGCGTGTCATCGCGCGTGAGCGTGCACGTGCCGCCGGACTCGGCGACCCCGGGTACCATCGCGGTCACCTCGAGGGCGCCGTCACGGACCTCGGAGGTCACCACGAGGATCTCGCCGTTGTACGGCGTGTCGGACGTCGGGCTCTCGCTCGGTTCGGGCTGGGGCGTCGAGGTCACGATCGGAGTGGGGCTGGCGGTGGGCGACGCCGACGGCGAGAGGCTCGGCGACGGTCTCGGAGCGCCCGCGACGGGCGTCGCGCAGGCCGACAGCGTCACGACGCCGGCGACGAGGAGAAGGGCGGGCAGCGCGACGCGCGCCCGCCTCGGACGAGACGGGACAGCGGCGTCGTGTAGGTGCTTCACGCGTTCATTATGCGTGGCTTAAGTGACAGATGGGAATATTGCCGACAATCGGTAGACCCCCGTTATCGACGCCCGAGCCGCCGCCGAAGCCGCCGGACGCGCGAGAGCAGGGGCTGATGCGCGTCGATCTCGCGACGAATGTCGTCGCGCAGCTCGGCCCTCAGGCGGTCGACGGCCGCATCGACGTGCGCGGCCAGCTGCGTCTGGAGGGACGACAGGTACAGCGGCAGCCCGGGGCCCTCGCGTTGCACCCACTCGGCGAGAGCACGGTCGCGCACCACCGCGTCGTCGCGAGCGTGCTCGGCCGCGAGACCGAACATGCTGTTCGCGTCCAGACCGACCGAATCGGGCCGCTGCGTCCAAAAGGCCAGCGGCTCCCCCGCGAGGAAACCGATCTCGTGCGTACGCAGGATCCGCAGGTAGAGGTCCCAGTCCTCGACGGCATCCAGGGTCTCGTCGTACCAGCCGACCTCGTCGTGCACGCCGCGGCGGTAGACGACAGAGATGGGAACGGCCCGGTTCACGCTCATCATCTCGCCGAGCGAGATCCGGTTCATGCCCGCCCAGAACGGAGCTCGGCCGACCTCGACCCACGCGCCGCCGCGGTTCTCCTCGTACACGATCTCGGTCGCGGCCGACACCGCGGCATGCGCGGGGTTCGCGTCGAGCCACGCGACCGTGCGCTCGAGGAAGGCGGGATGCCAGCGGTCGTCGTCGTCGTGGAGAACGACGTACTCCGTGTCGAGGGCGCGCACTCCCGCGTTCGCCGCGACGCAGCGCCCGCCCTCCCCCGCGGGGATGTGGATCACCTCGACGCGATCGCCGAGCCCGGCGGTCGCGACGACGGCGTCGACCTCGGACGCGTCACCGCCGTCGTTGACGACGACCAACCTCCAGTCCTCGAACCGCTGCGCGGCGACATCCCCCAGCGCCCGGCGGAGGAACACCGGGCGGTGGCGGGTGCGGACGACGATCCCGGCGCGTGCAGACATGCGTTCGAGCATAGGGGCCGAGCGGTGCCGGGACGCGGTACGCGGCCCGTCTCAGAGTTCCGCGTGCAGCGCCCAGATCCGGTCAGCGCACGCTGCCCACGCGAAGCCCTTGGCGCGGTCGCCGGCCAGCACGCGAAGCCGCGCACCGTCCTCCCCGAGAGCCTTCTCCAACGCACCCCCGAGGGCGTCCGTGGGGGCGAGGGCCGCGGCGTCCGCCAGTACTTCTCGGTGGACGGGGGTGTCGACCGCGACGATCGGGATGCCGACGGCCAGAGCGTCCACGGCGCGCCAGGGCCAGTCCGTCCGTGCGCACCCGGTCAGGAACGCGGCGGCGTGCGAGAGCACCGCGGCGCGGTCCCACTGGTCGAGCGAACCGCGGGCGTGCACGCGCTCCTCGGAGACCCCGGCGGCGACGGCGATCTCGAGGACTGCGGGCTCCTCCCCCTCGGGCACGTCGAGGACGACGACGTCGCCGGCCCAGCCGGCCGCCGTGACCGCGGCGAACGCGTCGGCGAGTCCGTCGGACGGCGCACGGCCGCCCGCGAGCGCGAGGAACGATGTCGGCAGCTCGAGGGCGCGCAGGCGTCCGACCACGTCGGACGGGACGCGCATCCCGGCGGCGGGGGCTCCCCCGATCACGCGGACCTTCGCCACGAGCTTGGACTTGGCCACTTCGCCCAGCCGCGCGGCCATCGCGTGGGTCGGGACGACGACGGCATCGGCGTGCTTCGCGACGCGCGACAGCAGGGCGCGGGCGGCGAGCGCCTCGGCGCGGGGCAACTCCTCGGGAGTCTCCCAGGCGCGCAGATCCCACAGGGTCACCACGATCTGGTGCGTCTCGTTGACACGGTCGTGGCGCACCAGCGGCGCGAGGGCGGTGGGTGAGTGGATCAGCCCCTTGCCGACGCCGGGGGCGACGCCCAACTGCCAGGACGCCGCGAGCTCGCGCCGCCGCATGGGGAGGCGCGTCTCGGCCGACAGACCGGTGACCCCGGCGTCGTCGGGAAGCCCGGGTGCGGGCACGATGCTCGCGACGTCGCATCCACGCGGGGCGGTGTCGATGAGCGCCTGCGTCAGCGAGACCGACGCCTCGGCGAGGTCGCGGGACGTGGGGGCGACGAGCTGGTCCAGCACGACGCGGAGGGTGACGGTCACGGCGCGGGGCTCTCCGTTTCGGTCGGGGGATGAAGCTTGTCGCGCACGATCTGCTGCACCTGGGCGTAGTCGGGGTCGAACTCGTCGACCCCGCCCTCGGGCGTGAGCTCGATGGTCGAGACGGGCTGGTCCTTCGCCTTGAGGGCGAGATCCACCAGCGTCGGAGCGATGAGCCCCTGGGGAAGATCGGTCTCGACGATGTTCGTCCCCGCCGACGCCACGTCCTGGAAGTGGGTGAGGACGTTCTGCGGGGTGAACTGCGCGAGGATCGCCTCCTGCAGCTGACGCTGACGCCGCATCCGGTCGAAGTCGCTCGTGGTGTACCGCGAACGGGCGTACCACTGGGCGGTGTCGCCGTCCATGTGCTGCGCGCCGGGCTCGATCCATCCGAAGGCCCAGTCGTCGACGGGCTGCCCGTCATACGCGGGACCGCCCTTCGGCAGGCGCTCGTCGACCGTGATGTCGACTCCACCGAGGGCGTCCACGAGGTCGGCGAAGCCCTTCATGTCGATGAGCACGTAGTACGGGATCTGGATGCCGAGGATGCCCTCTGCCGCGTCTTTGGTCGCCTCGATGCCCGGCTCGGAACCGTGTGCCTTGGCATCCGGATACAGGGCATTGCCGTCCTGGCAGACCTCGACCTCGGTGCGCAGCTGGTTGATGCCGCTGCCCCACCCGCAGTCCGGGTCGAACTTGCCCTCGTGCCCGTTCGGGTACTTGTCCTGCATGGGTCCGGGCGCGAAGGGGAAGTTGGGCATGTCGCGCGGGATGCCGGTGATCGTCACGGCACCCGAAGCGGCGTTGATCGAGACGACCGAGATACTGTCGAAGCGCATGGAGTCCCGGCCCTCGCCCGAGTCCGCGCCGAGCAGCAGGATGTTGTAGTAGCCGTCGGAAGGCGGGACGACCGGGGCCGACTGCGCGAAGATGTCGGCGAAGGCGTCGCGGGTCGTCCCCGCGGTCTGCACCGCCCAGCCCGCTCCGGCCACCAGCGTGCTCGTCAGGCCGATCGACACGATCGCGATCCCGAAGCGCGCGAAGGGTCCGGTCCGCACGAGGCGGACGAGACGCAGCGTGTCGATGGTCAGCACGATCCACAGCACGGCGTAGCCGACGAGCACCACCTGCACCACGGTGAGCGGAACCCACCGGAACCACGACAGGAACTCGGGGATGAACGAGCCGGTCGCCAGAGCGAACAGGCTGCTCGGCGCCAACAGCGCGCCGAGAGCGACGAGCACGAGCCCGACCCACAGCGCCAGGGTCGCGGCGAGGCCGAAGCGTCCGAGACGCCTGTTGCCCGCGAGCACCTGCGCGGAGCCCGGGATCAGGAGGTTCGCGATGACGAGCCACCAACCGCGCCGCGTCATCACCGCGGTGGACCCGAGATCGGGGTTGCGCAGCGGACGCTGCTCCACCAGCGGCGAGCGCGACGACGCGCGCGGGGGCGCGAGGGTCATAGCGACTCCTTGAGCCGTCGGTTCTTGTCTTCGACCTGACTCTCGAGGTCGCGGGCGTAGGCCTCGACACGGTCCGCGATCTCGGCGTCCGCCGACCCGAGGATGCGTGCGGCGAGGAGCCCCGCGTTCTTCGCCCCGTTGATCGACACCGTGGCGACCGGGATCCCCGCCGGCATCTGCACGATGCTCAGCAGCGAGTCCAGTCCGTCGAGAGTGGCCAGCTGCACGGGAACGCCGATCACGGGAAGAGCGGTGACGGATGCCAACATGCCGGGCAGGTGAGCGGCTCCCCCGGCGCCGGCGATGATCGCGCGAAGCCCGCGGCTCCGGGCCTCGCGGCCGTACCGCACGAGCTTGTCGGGCGTGCGGTGGGCCGAAACGACCTCCACCTCGTGCGGGATGCCGAACTCGGTCAGCACCTCGGACGCGGCGTTCATGACGCGCCAGTCCGAGTCGGAGCCCATGACGACGCCGACCACGGGCGTCTCGGAAGAATGCAGCGGCCGGGTCACCGGTCCAGGCTAGGGCGGCTCGCTGGAAGAAGGCGGAACGGCGCGCTCAGACGCTCAGCTCAATCGAAGAAGGCGGCCGTCGCGCGTGCCTCGTACACGGCGTCGTCGAGGTCGTCGCCCGTCACGTTGACGTGTCCGACCTTGCGGCCGGGGCGTGGGGCCTTTCCGTAGGTGTGGATCTTCGCGTGCGGGTGCGCGTCGAGCGCGGCGGGGAATCGCTCCTCGAGTGTGCCTTCGGCGGGCCCCCCGAGCACGTTGATCATGACGGACCAGGGGGCCGTGGCATCCGTCGCTCCGAGGGGGAGGTCGAGGACCGCCCGCAGGTGCTGCTCGAACTGGCTGGTGACCGCGCCGTCCTGCGTCCAATGGCCGCTGTTGTGGGGACGCATCGCGAGCTCGTTGATGAGGATGCGCTCGTCGCTGGTCTCGAAGAGCTCGACCGCCAGCATCCCGGTGACGCCGAGGCCCTCGGCCACGGCGACGCCGATGTCGGCGGCGACCCGCTGGACACGCGCGTCAGCGCGGGGCGCGGGCGCGACGACCTCGGCGCACACTCCCCCGCGCTGCACGGTCTCGACGACGGGGTAGGCCCGCACCTCGCCGGACGGCCGGCGCGCCACCTGCTGCGCGAGTTCGCGCGTGAAGTCGACGAGCTCCTCGACGAGGAGCGATCCCCCGTGGCCGTCCTCGGCGAGGGCGGCGAACCAATCGTCGGCCTCGGTCGCCGCGGCCACGACGCGCACGCCCTTGCCGTCGTAGCCGCCGCGGGGCGTCTTCACGACGGCGCGACCGCCGTGGGCGTCGAGGAAGTCCTGCAGCTCGGCGGCGTCGGCGACGGCCGCCCAGTCGGGCTGGGGAAGACCCAGTTCGGCCATGCGCGTCCGCATGACGAGCTTGTCCTGGGCGACGGCGAGCGGAGCGGGTCCGGGGTGGACGGAGACCCCCGCGTCGACGAGGGCGGCGAGGACGTCCTGCGGGACATGCTCGTGGTCGAAGGTGATCACGTCGACGTCACGCGCGAAAGCCAGGACCGTCTCGGCGTCGCGGTAGTCGCCCACCGCGGACGCGGCGAGCGCGGCCGACATCCCCTCGTCCTCGGCGAGGACACGGATGTCGATCCCCAGTTCGACGGCGGGCGCGATCATCATCCGCGCCAGCTGTCCGCCACCGATCACTCCGACTCGCAGCGTCATGCCGCTCCCTTCGTCGGCATCCATTCTGTCGGGCTGCTCACGGGGGCGCGAGCCGAGGCGGCCCGGCGCGGGGGTCCCGGTGGCTTCGACGGGCTCAGCCACCTCGACGCAACCGGGGGTCCCTGAGCTTTCCGAAGCGACCGGAACTCCCTCGGACGCCGGTGGCTTCGACGGGCACGGCCATGTCCGGCGCCGGGCCCGCAGCCCGCGTCAGAGACCGACCGAGCCCGAACCGAACGCCTGGGAGTCGCGGTGCGCGAGGATCTGGTTGACCTCGACCTGGTCGACCAGGGTCTCGTGCAACAGCACGGCGTTCGGGACGTTCTTCAACCGCAACGGGGGCTCGACGCCGTTCGACAGCGTGAGCGTCCCCGCACCCCAGAGGCGCTGCAGAACGCCGCGCCGCATCTGGATCGAGTACCCGCGCACGTGCGAGATCTCCTGGGTGCGGGAGCCGAAGAAGCCCGAGCGCTCGATCACACGCCGGGTCGTGATCGTCCACGTGTGCGACAGCCAGACGAGGTAGGGGACCACGACGAGGAGCAGCACGAGCGCGGCCGCCGTGCTCAGCAGCATCCAGTTCTCGAAAGGTGCGGGCAGATTGTCGTAGAAGTACGCCGTCGACCCGGCGACGCCGATCAGCACGATCGCCGACCACGCGAGACGTCGCGCGTGCGCGTGGATCCGCGCGATGCGCAGCTCGGGGGCAGCGGCACCGGGCGCCGGCATGCGCGGGCGTCCTCCGTAGCTGGTCGGCTGGGTCACCCTCTCATTGTGCGGGTCGCGCGCCGCAGCCCGCGGCGCACACGCGGGACGCCCGGCGCCTCAGCGCACGTGCACCACGTCGCCGGCCGACACCGCCTCGACGATCGTTCCCGCCTCCACGACGAGTCGACCCGCCTCGTCGAGCCGGGTCGCGCGACCCGACAGTGTCGTCCCGTCGGGCATCGAGACCGACACATCGCGGCCGACCGTTGCGCAGAGCTTTTCGACGTCGCCGTGCACGCGGTCCTCGTGCCCGGCCGCGAGAGCTGCGAGAGACTCCGCGAGCCCCGAGACGTAGTCCGCCATCAGCTCGTCTTCGTCGCACTCCGCCCCGAGCGCCGCGAAGGACGTCGCGGTCGCCACGGGAAGGTCCGCCCGGCTCATCCGGGTGTTGACCCCCGCTCCGACGACGACGGTGTCGAAGGTCCCCGGCACCGCTTCGGCCAGGATGCCGCAGATCTTGCCGCCCTCCACGAGCACGTCGTTCGGCCACTTCAACTCCACCGTGCCGCCGTGCCCGCCGAGCTGGCCGCGCACCGCGCGGGTCATCGCCGCTCCGGCCACCAGGGGGATCCAGCCCCGCAGCGGCAGCGGCACCCGGGAGGCGTCCACGACGACCGAGACGGCGATCGCGGTTCCCGCGGGAGCGGTCCACGTGCGATCGAGGCGCCCGCGGCCCGCACGCTGGTCGCGCGTGACCAGAAGAGAGAGGTGCGGCCAACCGGCGGGGTCCGCCGTGACGGCCGCGACGACGTCGGCGTTCGTGGAATCGGTGGTCTCGACCACCTGGACGCGGGGGCTGACGGCGGCGGTGCGCGGGTATCCGGCTTCAGGGATCGGCATGCCCACACCCTAGGCAATCGCCGGCGCGGCGGCATCCGCTTGCGCTTCATCGTTCCGGCGGGTGCGGGCAGCGGCCCACACGCTTGACTGGACGGATGCCACAGCGCCTCGCCTATTCGCTTGTGCGCACCCTCCAACGTCGGCGACGAGGCTGTCGCTAGGGTGGAAGGCGTGACCGACCAGCCCGATCTCTTCACCACCGCCGGCAAGATCGCGGACCTGCGCAACAGGTTCCAGGAGGCGGTCGTCGACGCCGAAGCCGCCGCGCGTGACAAGCAGCACGCGAAGGGCAAGCTCACCGCCCGCGAGCGCATCGAGATGCTGGTCGATCCGGGTTCCTTCGTCGAGCTCGACGAGTACGTGCGCCACCGCACCACCGCCTTCGGCATGGACAAGTCCCGTCCCTACGGCGACTCCGTCGTGACGGGGACGGGCACGATCCACGGCCGCACCGTCGCGGTCTACGCGCAGGACTTCTCGACCTTCGGCGGCTCGCTCGGCGAGGTCGCCGGCGACAAGATCATCAAGGTCATGGAGCTCGCGCTGCGCAGCGGCATCCCGATCATCGGCATCCTGGACTCCGGCGGCGCGCGCATCCAGGAGGGCGTGGTCGCCCTCGGCAAGTACGGCGAGATCTTCCGTCTCAACACCGCCGCCTCCGGCGTGATCCCGCAGATCTCGATCATCATGGGCCCCGCCGCCGGCGGCGCGGTGTACTCCCCCGCGCTCACCGACTTCGTCATCATGGTCGACAAGACCAGCCAGATGTTCGTCACCGGCCCCGACGTGATCAAGACCGTGACCGGCGAAGACGTCGGCATGGAAGAACTCGGCGGCGC
Organism: Microbacterium testaceum; assembly: GCF_001476285.1. Classification (GTDB taxonomy): domain Bacteria; phylum Actinomycetota; class Actinomycetes; order Actinomycetales; family Microbacteriaceae; genus Microbacterium; species Microbacterium testaceum_B. The sequence continues at coordinate 50,629 of NZ_LDRU01000016.1, forward strand.
GCACACCCACAACACGCGCTCGGGCGTCGCGCACTACCTCGCGGACGACGAGGACGACGCGATCGACTACGCGCGCACACTGATCGGCTACCTGCCCGACAACAACCTCGCCGAGATCCCGGTGTACGAGACGCCGTTCGAGTTCGAGACGACGGATGCCGATCGCTCGCTGAACACGATCATCCCCGACTCGCCCAACCAGCCCTACGACATCCACACGGTGATCTCGGGGATCGTGGACGCCGGGGACTTCCTCGAGGTGCAGCCGCTGTTCGCCCCGAACATCGTGATCGGGTTCGGTCGCATCGAGGGCCGCACCGTCGGCATCATCGCCAACCAGCCCTCGCAGATGGCCGGCACGCTGAACATCGACGCGGGCGAGAAAGCCTCGCGCTTCGTGCGGTTCTGCGACGCGTTCTCGGTGCCGATCGTGACCCTTGTCGACGTGCCCGGGTACCTCCCCGGCACCGACCAGGAGTGGACCGGCGTCATCCGTCGTGGCGCGAAGCTCCTCTACGCCTACGCCGAGGCCACCGTGCCGCTGGTGACGGTCATCCTGCGCAAGGCATACGGCGGCGCGTACATCGTCATGGGCTCGAAGCAGCTCGGTGCCGACATCAACCTCGCCTGGCCGACCGCGGAGATCGCCGTCATGGGCGGCCAGGGCGCGGTCAACATCCTTTACCGCGGCGAGATCAAGCGGGCCGAGGAGGCCGGCGAAGACGTCGCGGCCGTGCGCACGCGCCTCGCGAACGAGTACACCTACAACGTGGCATCCCCGTTCCTCGCCGCCGAGCGCGGCGAGCTCGACGGCATCATCGAGCCCGCGCAGACGCGCGTGTCGATCGCCAAGGCGCTGCGGGCGCTGCGCAACAAGCGCGCGAGCCTGCCCGCCAAGAAGCACGGGAACATCCCGCTGTGAGCGACACCCCGCTGGACCCGCCCGAGGCCGTCGCGCGCGTCGTGCGCGGAACTCCCACGCCCGAGGAACTCGCGGCCGCGATCGTCGTGGTGGGCGAAGCCTATGCCCGCGAGAGGGCGGATGCCACGGCTCCCGAGGCCGCGGCACGGTCGAGCTGGGAGCTGTCTGCGCGGGGTCTGCGGGCCCCGCTGAACCGCGACGCCGGCTGGCGCGGGTTCACGGGCTGACTGTCCCCCGAAATACCTACAGACGCGCTCGAGCACCTCACGGATACTGGAGGAGCTGGAACGCTTTGTGCGTTCGGCCGGGCCGCTCATCGAGCCGGTTCCGGCCACCGCGGCCGGTTTTCGGGTAACCGTCCGCATGGGTGAGGGGCCGGCGCTATCGCCGCCCCTCACCCCCATCCCCCTGGCTTGTTCGACTCCGGCGCGATGACGACCGGCGATCAGAACGCATGCCGAGTATTCGGTGTGCGGGGGCCTGCGGACACGCGGCCGGACAACACGGTCGATTCCCAAGGAGCGGATGCCCCGGGTGGTTCAACGGGGGCGACGGATCTCGCGCCAGAGGTCGACCTCGTCGTCGTCGCCGCCGGCACCCTCGCCGGTCGAGCGGCCCACGACCGTGACAGCGATCCCGTTGTGCGGCGACGTGCGGATGATGAGCCGCTCCGACACGGCGCCGCGCAGGATGTCGGCGAGCTCGGCCCGAATCTCCCCGAGCGCCGGCGCATCGAGACCGTCGAGGCCGCCCTCGTCGAACAGGGTGACCGCCGAGCCGCGGCGCCGTGCGGCGTCGATCTCCGCGCGCACGCCCTGGTCGAGCAGACGAGGACTCCGCAACTCGTCGCGGAGGCTCTGCTCGGCCAGGCGCGCGGTATCCCTCTCGGAAGGGCGGAGGTTGCCGCCGGTCTCGATCACGCGAGCGAGCACCGGTCCAGCGATCGCGAGTGCGCGCTGGACGTGCAGTCGGCGCTCCCGCTGGCGGCCGCTCTGCGCGGCCTGCCACGCGGACGCCGCCTGCTGCAGGTCGGACAACTGGGCCGCGTCGCGCGCGGTGCGGTCGAGGGCGATCGACATGAGCTGGGCCAGGATGACCCAGACGAGCGACCCGACGAGTCCGAGACTGAGCGCGGACAGCACCCCGAGCCACACGGATGCGGACACGGCGAGCACCACCATGCCGATCCACGCGACGATCGGCCGGTGCCGAACCATGACGATGGTCATGAGGGCGCCGATACCGCCGATGACCCACGTGACGAAGGGCTGCGTCCGCCCGTCGGGCACGACGGCGAGGAAAGCCGCGTTCGGCACCACGGCCGACGCCACGAGCGCGAGGGCCGCGGCCCACCCGGGAATCGTCGATCGCTCGCCGGGCGTTCCGACCGGGGCGCCAGGACGACGCGAACCGGGCAACAGGATCCACAGCCACGCGATCGGCAGGTAGAGCACCAGTGCGGCGATGATCAACCAGCCCCGCTCCACCGTCTCGGGACTCGTCCACAGCAGACCGCGCGCCGCGAGATACGCCGTGAAGGCGAGCGCGATCACGGACAGCACGGCGCGGACGGTCACCAGCGGTCCCCGCTCTCCCACTCGAGGGTCACGGTGGTGCCCGAAGGCCCGGATTCGATGTCCGAGCGTCCGCCCACCGCCGTCACGCGCGCCATGATCGATCCGCGGATGCCGAGGCGATCCGCCGGGATCGCGTCGAGGTCGAATCCGGCACCCGCGTCGCGCACCCGCACGACGACGCTTCCGGGATCGGCATAGCCCGACACCTCGACGGCGAGCCCGCGCGCCTCGGCGTGCTGGACGGCGTTGGCGACCGCCTGCATGGCCGCGAGGACGAGCGCGCGCGCAACCCGTCCCGGGACACGCGGCGTGGCATCGTCGAGTCGCCGTCGAACGGTGAGGTTCACGCCGAAATCGCGTGCGGATGCCTCGATGTCGTCGGCGAGACCCGCGGCATCCACCGGCGCGTCGCTGCCCTCGAGAGCATCCTTCTCAGCGTTCGCGAGGCGAGTCAGCGCCTCCCGCGCCATGCTCACCGCGAGCGTGCGTTCCCGCGGCGTCGAAGCCCGCTCCGCCGCGAGGAGCGCTCCCAGGACGCTGTCGTGCATGAGAGCGGCGACCGCCACACGCTCGTTCTCCGTCGCCGCGGTGGCGGCCGCCTCCGCGTAGCTCGACACCGCCTGCGCGCGCGTCTCGTCGACGTGGGTGGCGATCGAGCGATACATCCAGACCAGTGTCACCAGCACGCTGCCGAGGATCAGGGCGAATGACACGTCGAGGGCGACCGGAACGAAGAACTCGCTGCGGCCGCCGGCCTGGATCAGCCGCACCACACCGAAGAGAAGAGGAGCCGCAACCGTCCAGACGACCTGCAGCGACATCGGGAAGGCGACGACGGCCGCCACGGTCGCCACGTTGATCAGGTAGAAGATCCAGGGGTTCTCCAACGGCGACGGGGGTGGCCCTCCGGCTGTCGCGACGGGCCAGAGCGCCAGAGCGACCATGAAGACGACGGCGAACAGTCCGGTGAACACCCGCGCGAAACGCCCGACGGCGCATGCCACGATCATCGCGGCGAGCGGGACGAAGACCCCGAGTGCCAACGGGAGGTGCCAGCCGTCGCGCTCGTCGGCGCGGCCGAAAGCCGCCACCAGCGCCTGGGCTCCCAGAGCGAGAGACGCCGGGCCGACGAAGATCGTCAGGACGCGTTCGATGCGGTTCTGGGTGAACGAGCCGGGGTCGTCACGGGATTCGCGCGAGTGCGGGATCCGCCCCCAGGCCTCCTCGAGAACCGTCCGCTGGGCCTCCGAGCGGAGGTTGTCAGACATCGTTCCCGGCTTCGGGGGCGTCTTGCAGGATGCCGTCCTCCATCGCCCGCCGCAGCAGGTCGACCTTCGTCGGGGCGGGACGGCCGACCTCGACGTACTTCACGCGGACGCGCGTGATGTTCTCTTTCGCGGTGGAATACGCCACGCCCAGACGGTCGGCGACGGCCTTCAGCGGCAGTCCCGCCGCGTACAGGCGCAGGACCTCCCGTTCGCGGGCGGACAGCTGCGCGTCCGCGAAGGCACGGTCGCCCTCGACGGCACTGGCCCATTCGACGTTGTCGAGCAGGTCGCCGCGCGCAACCGTCCTGATCGCACCGAGCACCTCGTGCGTCGGGGACGATTTGCTCACGATGCCCGCCGCTCCCGCGGCCAGGGCCTCGCGCACGGCCGCCGGGCGGTCAGCGACGCTATGGATGATCACGCTCGAGCCGTCGCGCACGACACGGTCGACGTTCTCGGAGACGGTCGTACCGTCGCCGAGGGTGAGGTCGAGAACCACGACGTCGGCCGGGGACTGGACCGCTGCGCGACGCCAGTCGAGGTACGCGGCGACGTTCGCACCCGAGAACACGACCTCGGTCGTGGCGGTCTGGGTGAGCGCCGCCTCGAGACCGAGACGAACCGACTCGTGATCATCGATGAGGGCGACGCGCGTCATCCCCTCATCGTATCCACGGGATTTCTCGGCGCACGGTCTGGACATCCCCCGATCGGCGGGTCATCGGCGCAGAACGACGACCGCTTCGACGTGATGGGTGTGGGGGAAGAGATCGACTCCGCGGATGCCGTTCGCGGCGACGTAACCGTGTTCGGCGAAGGTGGCCAGGTCGCGCGAGAGCGCCACCGGGTCGCACGCGACGTACACGACCGTCGCCGGTGCCAACGCCGCGATGCCCTCGACGACCTCGCGCCCGGCGCCCGCGCGGGGCGGGTCGAGCAGGACGACGCCGCGGGACAGACGTTCGCGCTCTCGCTCCGACGCGCCGGCGGCGAGCGCCGCGACGAATCGATCCGCCCGGGCCGTCTCGGCCCGGGCCCCGATCCACTCCGCGAGGTTCTCTCCGGCGTGTTCTGTCGCGCGCGGGTCGGACTCGACGCTGATCACGCGCGTCGACGAACCGCCCATCTCGGCGAGCGTCGCCGCGAACAGGCCGACACCGCCGTAGAGGTCGAGATGGAGCCCCTCGGGGTCGACTCCCCCGGCCGCCGTCAGCTCGTCTCGAACGAGACCGGCCAGGGTCCGCGCGGCCAGCCGGTGCACCTGCCAGAAGCCTCCCGCGTCCACCCGGAACACGCGCTCGCCGACCCGCTCCTCGACGACCTCGGGGGTCGGACGAGAGCGGTCGCCGTCCGGACGCGCCAGCACGCGCACGCGTCCGTCGGCCGGCTGCACGAGGTCGACGCGTCCGGGTCGCGCTCCGCGCACGGCGAGAGCGGCCCGCGCGACCTCGGCCGTGGCCAAGGGCAGGTCGGGGGTTTCGACGACGCGGTGCGAGCGCGCCGCGTACGCGCCGACCCGACCGCCCTCGTCGACGTGCAAGCTCAGGCGCGTGCGCCAGCCCGTGCCGTCCGCCGCCTCGACATCGTCGGCGGTCCCCGCCGAGCGCACGTCGACCGGGAGGTCGAGCTTGCCCACGCGTTCGAGAGCCTCGCGGATGACGCGTTCCTTCAGCCGTCGTTGATGCCCGAGCTCGATATGACCGAACTCGGCCCCACCGGGGCGATCCTCGGGCACCACGTCGATGTCGGCCGCCGCCCAGACGTGCCGCTGGCGCTCGGGAGCAGCCTCGAGCACGTCGACGGCGTCGGCCCGCCAGAACGCCTTCTTGCGCGTGTCGGTGACACGCGCCCGCACGCGCTCCCCGGGAAGGGTGTCGGGTACGAAGACCACGCGGCCCTCGTGACGACCGACGAACACTCCCCCGTGGGCGATGCCGGTGATGTCGAGATCGATGAGGTCGCCGTCGTGCATGGTCCGAGCCTGTCACACGCGGCCGTGATATCGCCGGTCCGGCGGCCTCGACCGGCTCCGCCACCTCCGCCGCCAGGACACGGCGCCCGTCCAAGGGTCCGGTGGCTTCGACCGGCTCAGCCACCTCCGCCGCCAGGGCCGGGATGAGTACCGTGGACGCATGCGCGTGTGCCTGGCATCCACTTCTCCCGCTCGTCTCATGCTCCTGCGGCAGGCCGGCATCGAGCCCGAGGCGCGGGCGCCGCAGGTGGACGAGGAGGCCGTGATCGCGGAAGTCGAGGCAGCGAGCGGTCGACGTCTTCCCGCTCCCGAGCACGTGCTGCTCCTCGCGCGGCGCAAGGCCGCCGATGTCGCCCTCCGTCTGCACGAGGAGGACCCGAGCTTCGACGGCGTGGTGATCGGGGGCGACTCGATGTTCGAGCTCGGCGACGAGATCCTCGGCAAGCCGTACACGCCCGAGGCCGCCACGGAACGCTGGCGCGGCATGAGGGGACGCACCGGGATCCTGCATTCGGGACACAGCGTGTTCCGCGTGGCCCCCGGCGCTACGCCCACCGAGGCGCACGCGGTCGCCGAGGCGAGCGTGACCTTCGCAGCCGATGTGGACGACGACGAGATCGCCGCCTATGTCGCCAGCGGCGAGCCGCTGCTGGTCGCGGGGGCGTTCACCGTGGACAGTCTCGGCGGCGCCTTCATCGAGCGAGTCGAGGGCGATCCATCGACCGTTGTCGGGATGTCGCTGTCCACCGTGCGCCGACTCGTCCGAGAGCTCGGGGTCTCGTGGACGAGCCTCTGGAATCGTTCGTAGGGTCTCGCACACGTTTTTCGGCGTTTCTTGTCGAGGAGGGTCAAAAGACCGGGGTACCCCCTCGCTAGGCTGGGAGGATGCCGAAGATCGCCAAGGTCCTTGTCGCCAACCGCGGCGAGATCGCCGTCCGAGTCATCCGCGCCGCCCGTGATTCGGGCAAGGCCTCCGTTGCCGTCTACGCCGATCAGGACCGCGACGCCCTGCACACCCGCCTGGCCGACGAGGCCTACGCCCTGGACGGCTCCACGAGCGCCGACACCTACCTCTCGATCGAGAAGATCCTCTCGGTCGCCCGTCGTTCCGGTGCCGACGCCGTGCACCCCGGTTACGGCTTCCTCGCCGAGAACGCCGATTTCGCTCGCGCCGTGATCGCCGCGGGTCTGGTCTGGATCGGGCCTTCGCCCGACGCGATCGAAGCGCTCGGCGACAAGGTGACCGCGCGTCACGTCGCCGAGAAGGTCGGTGCCCCGCTCGCCCCCGGCACCCCGGGCCCCGTGTCCGGCGCCGACGAGGTCATCGCGTTCGCCGAGCAGGTGGGCCTCCCCATCGCCATCAAAGCCGCCTACGGCGGAGGCGGACGCGGCCTCAAGGTCGCCCGCGAGTTCGACGAGGTCGCCGAGATGTTCGAGTCGGCCACGCGCGAGGCCGTCGCGGCGTTCGGTCGAGGCGAGTGCTTCGTCGAGAAGTACCTCGACAAGCCGCGCCACGTCGAGACGCAGTGCCTCGCGGATGCCGCGGGGAACGTCGTCGTCGTGTCGACCCGCGACTGCTCGCTGCAGCGCCGGCACCAGAAGCTCGTCGAGGAGGCGCCCGCGCCGTTCCTCAGCGACGAGCAGAACGGCATCCTGTACGCGGCATCCAAGGCCATCCTCAAGGAGGTCGGCTACGTCGGAGCCGGTACCTGCGAGTTCCTCATCGGCGCCGACGGCACGATCTCGTTCCTCGAGGTGAACACGCGTCTCCAGGTAGAGCACCCCGTCTCCGAAGAGGTCACCGGCCTCGACCTGGTGCGCGAGCAGTTCCGCCTCGCCGAGGGTGAGGAGCTGGGCTACGACGACCCCGCCCCCACCGGCCACTCGATCGAGTTCCGCATTAACGGCGAGGACCCGGGCCGCAACTTCCTTCCCCAGCCCGGACCCATCCACGTCTTCAAGACGTTCGGGGGTCCCGGCATCCGTCTCGACTCGGGTGTGACGGCGGGCGACAGTGTCTCAGGGGCCTTCGACTCGCTGCTCGCGAAGATCATCGTCACCGGCCGCGACCGCGCCGAGGCGCTCGAGCGCTCGCGGCGAGCGCTCGACGAGTTTGAGGTCGCCGGCATGCCGACGGTGCTGCCGTTCCACCGCAAGGTCGTCCGCGACCCCGCGTTCACCGCCGAGGACGGCCGATTCGGCGTCTACACGCGCTGGATCGAGACCGAGTTCGTGAACGACATCCCGGCGTGGGACGGCGAGCTCGAGGCCCCCGCCGAGGAGCAGGGCCGGCACACCGTCGTCGTCGAGGTCGGCGGCAAGCGCCTCGAGGTCAGCCTCCCCGACCGCATCGCGGCTCCCGCGGCCAAGCCCGGGCGTCCGGCCGCCGCCCCGCCGTCGCGACGGTCGCACGCGGCCTCCCCCACCGCCGGCGCCACCGGCGATGCGGTGAAGTCGCCCATGCAGGCCACGATCGTCAAGGTCGCCGTCGAGGAGGGACAGCAGGTCGTCAAGGGCGACCTGGTCGTCGTGCTCGAGGCGATGAAGATGGAGCAGCCCATCCAGGCGCACAAGGACGGCACGATCGCCGGCATCGACGCGAATCCCGGCACGACGGTGTCGGCGGGTCACCAGCTGCTGCTGATCAGCTGACGCCCCGCTTCAACGCGGCGCCGCACCCCTCCGGGGTTGCGGCGCCGTCGTTCGCGCGGCATCCGCCTCACCCCTCGTCCCACTTATGGCCGGTCCGACCGCCCATAACCCCCCACCAACGGGACATGCACCGCCATAAGTGGGACACACAGAGGGCGGCGGGATGCCGCGAGGCCGCGGCATCCGCCCTGCTCAGTCCTCGCCGGGATCGTCGCGGTCGACGATGTGCATCGCGCGTGCCGCGTCGGTGATGCTCGACGTGAGCGAGGGGTAGACCGCGAAGACGCGGGCGACCTGGTCGACGGTCAGCCGGCGTTCGACCGCGATCGCCAAGGGGTAGATGAGCTCGGACGCCTTCGGTCCGACGATGACGCCGCCCATGACGGTGCCACTGCCCTTGCGCGCGATGAGCTTCACGAACCCGTCGGTGATGCCCTGCATCTTCGCGCGGGGGTTCGCCGACAACGGCAGCTTCTTCACGACGCCGGCGATCTTGCCGTCGACGACGTCCTGCTCGCTGAACCCCACCGTCGCGATCTCGGGCGCGGTGAAGATGTTCGCCGTGATCCGGCGCGTCTCGAGCGGGATCACGATGTCGCCGAGCGCGTGGAAGATCGCCTGACGACCCTGCATGGAGGCCACGGATGCCAGGGGGAAGAAGTTCGTGCAGTCGCCCGCCGCGTAGATGTTCGGCACCGAGGTGCGCGCGACGCGGTTGACGCGGATGTGACCGGACGGCGTCATCTGCACCCCCGCCTCCGCGAGGCCGATGCCCGCGGTGTTGGGGATCGAGCCGACCGCCATGAGGCAGTGGCTGCCCTCGATCGTGCGGCCGTCCGCGAGGGTCACGGTGACACCGTCACCGGTGTTCACGACCGAATCGGCGCGGGCCTTCGCCAACAGCGTCATACCGCCGCGCTGGAAGACGCGCTCGAGGACGGCAGCGGCATCCTGATCCTCACCGGGAAGCACCTGATCGCGACTGGAGACGAGCGTCACCTTCGCGCCGAGATTCATGTACGCCGACGCGAACTCGGCTCCCGTGACACCCGAGCCGACGACGATGAGGTGCGTGGGAACGGACTTCATGTTGTAGAGCTGCGTCCACGTGAGGATGCGCTCGCCGTCGGGCTTGGCCGAGGGGAGCTCGCGCGGCGAGGCCCCGACCGAGACGACGAGGGTCTCGGCCTCGATGCGATCGAAGTCGGTGCCGCCCGCCTCGGTGGACACGACCACGGCGCCGGAACCGTCCAGCCGCCCGTGACCCGCGATGATGCGGACGCCCGCCTCGAGCAGCGACGCCCGCATGTCGTCGGACTGCTGCCGCGCGAGCGAGAGGAGGCGCTGATTGACCGCCGCGAGGTTGATCGCGACCTCGGGGGTGAGGGGCTTGCCCCGGTCGTCGCGCGCGAACAGCTGCACGCCGAGCTCGCTGGCGTTGCGGATGGCGACGGCCGCATCGGCGGTCGCGATGAGCGTCTTCGAGGGCACGACGTCGGTGATGACGGCCGAACCGCCCACGCCGGCGCGTTCCACCAGGGTCACGTCGGCGCCCAGCTGGGCGGCTGAGAGAGCCGCTTCGTAGCCGCCGGGGCCACCGCCGACGATCGCGACGGACTGCTTGCGCTCGAAGCTCTGCACCATGGCATCCATTCTGTCAGCGCTCAGCGGATGCCGATGCGCCGCACAGGTGGCCCGCGAGCCCCGCAGTTTCTAGAGTGGGGGGATGTCCAACAGCACTTCTCACCCGCTCGACGATCCGGCCGTCGACCCGTTCGAGGTCGCCGCGGCCGCGGCGGCCGACATCGCCCGCCTTTCCGGTGTCGAGCACCACGACATCGCGGTCACCCTCGGGTCGGGCTGGGGCCGCGCCGCCGAGCTCATCGGCGAGGAGACGGCGTCGTTCCCCGCGACCGAGGTCGTCGGCTTCTCGAAGCCCGCTCTCGAGGGTCACGTCGGCACGCTCCGGAGCGTCCGCACCCCCGGCGGCAAGAACGTCCTCGTGATCGGCGCGCGCACCCACTACTACGAGGGCCACGGCGTGCGCCGGGTCGTGCACAGCGTGCGCACGGCGGCCGCCACCGGCGCCACCACGATGATCCTCACGAACGGAGCCGGTGGCATCCGCGAGACGTGGAAGCCGGGACAGCCCGTGCTGATCAGCGATCACATCAACCTCACGGCCGACTCCCCTCTCGAGGGCGCGACCTTCATCGACCTCACCGACCTGTACTCCAAGCGCCTGCGCGACCTGGCGCGATCGATCGACCCGACGCTCGACGAGGGCGTGTACACGCAGTTCCGGGGACCCCACTACGAGACTCCCGCCGAAGTGCAGATGGCGAAGACGATCGGCGGGCACATCGTCGGCATGTCGACGTCGCTGGAGGCGATCGCGGCCCGCCAGGCCGGCATGGAGATCCTCGGCCTCTCGCTCATCACGAACCTGGCCGCAGGCATCCAGAAAACGCCTCTCAGCCACGACGAGGTCCTCGAGGCCGGTCGCGAAGCGGAGCCCGTCATCTCGGCGCTGCTCGCCCGCGTGGTCAACGCATTGTGAGCGAGTACCTCGCCGCGGCCCGCGCCTGGTTGGCGCAGGACCCGGACCCCGTCACCCGCGAGGAGCTCACCGCGCTCATCACCCGCGTCGAAGACGGCGACGACGCGGCAGCCGCCGACCTCGCGGACCGTTTCTCGACGCGCCTGGCCTTCGGGACGGCGGGCCTGCGTGGGACCCTGGGCGCCGGGTCGAACCGCATGAACCGCGTGCTCGTCGCTCAGGCGGCGGCCGGTTTCGCCGCGTACCTCCGCGAGAAGCAGCCGGACGCAACGCCGACCGTCGTCGTCGGGTACGACGGTCGACGCAACTCCGACGTGTTCGCGCGCGACTCGGTCGAGATCTTCGCGGGGGCGGGGCTGCACGCGATCCTCCTGCCGCGTCTGTTGCCCACGCCCGTGCTCGCGTTCGCCGTGCGGCACCTCGGCGCGGATGCCGGCGTCATGGTCACGGCGAGCCACAACCCGCCCGACGACAACGGCTACAAGGTCTACCTCGGCGGTGCTGACGACGGCGCGCAGATCGTCTCGCCCGCCGATGCCGAGATCGCCGCGCACATCCAGCGCGTGGCAGACGACGGCGACGTCACGGTCCTGCCGCGGTCGGTGGGGTACGCCAACGCCCCGGAGTCCGTCGTGGAGGCGTACGTCGCCGCGACCGCCGCCGTCGCCCCGGCGCCGGCGGGCGCGGAGGGGCTCCGCTGGGTCTACACCGCGATGCACGGTGTGGGGTGGGAGACCGTTTCGCGGGTGCTCACTGAGGCCGGCTACCCCGCGCCGGTGGTCGTCGAGGCGCAGATCCAGCCCGACGGGCGCTTCCCCACCGTCGCTTTCCCGAACCCCGAAGAGCCGGGCGCGATGGATCTGGCGTTCGAGACCGCGCGCGCGGCCGACGCCGAACTGGTGATCGCGAACGACCCGGATGCCGATCGCCTCGCGGTCGCGATCCCGGACGCCGAGACCGACGGCGGATGGCGCCGATTGAGCGGCAACGAGATCGGTCTGCTGCTGGGCTGGCGCGCAGCGCGAGCCGCGGCGGCCGCCGGGACGGGCGGAACACTCGCGTGCTCGCTCGTGTCGTCGCCCGGGCTGCAGGCCGTGGCCGAGCACTACGGTCTCGACTTCCGCTCGACGCTCACCGGGTTCAAGTGGATCTCGCGCGCCCCGGGCATCGTCTTCGGCTTCGAGGAGGCGCTGGGTTACCTCGTGAACCCCGACGTCGTGCGCGACAAGGACGGGATCTCGGCCGCGGTCGCTCTTCTGGGCATGGCCGCCGAGGCACGCGGCGAAGGCCGAACCGTCGCCGACCTGCTCCGCGAGTTCCGTGAGACGTTCGGCGCGTTCGCGAGCGACCAGATCTCGGTGCGCGTCAGCGACGTGAGCGAGATCGCCGGGATCATGGCATCCCTCCGCGCCCAACCGCCGTCCGCGGTCGGCGAGGTCGCCGTGTCGAGAATCGACGACCTGATGCGCGGGGTCGACGGGTTGCCCCCGGGCGACGTGCTGCGAATCTGGCTCGAGGACGGCTCGCGCCTCATCGTGCGCCCGAGCGGCACCGAACCGAAGCTCAAGCTCTACCTCGACGTGCAGGCGAGCTCGGCGAAGAAGGCGAACCGGCGTCTGGCCGCACTGCGCGCCGGCGCGGAGGGGTTGCTGGCCGCGCTGCGCTGACCCGTGGCGCACGGTTGTCGCCTCGACGCTCCCGCTCGCGTCGAGGCGACGCCTGTCCCCGTTGTCCCGTGCGAGCGGATCTTCAGAGGCCGTCACCAGGGGGAACGGTCGCTGCCCCGATCACGCTCGGCCGCTCGCCGCTGCGCCGGATGCCCCCACCGTGAGAAGCACGTCGAAGCGTTCGGAGCGCCCCATGCCCAAGCGGGTACGGGCATGGTGCAGGTGCGACTCCACCGTTCTGATCGACAGATGAAGCCGTGACGCGATCTCGCTGTTCGACTCCCCGGAGATCGCCAGGAGAACGATCTCGCGCTCCCGTGCGGTCAGGACCTCCAGGGACCGCGGCGAGAACGAGCCGAGCTGACCGTGAACCCGCTCGAGGAGGACACCCATCCGAGGGAGGTCGAATCTCTGCGCGTACCCGCTCACACGGGCGAGGACGTCGGTCGGACGCATCCCCGCGGCGAGTGCGAGCTCAAGGAACAGGGGAAGCAGGAGCGGCGTCGACCGCTCCGCGGCCGGAAGCTCACGGAGAACACGGCGAAGAGCGGCCTCCGGCGCACCGGCCGCGACCTCGGTCATCGAACGCGCGAGCGCGCGCACGGGCCCGAACGAGCCTCCCGCCCACGAGTCGGGGACCCGTCCGAGACGAACGAGCGCCCCGTTGGCGGCGACGACATCACCCGACATCGCGTACCCGACCACCCGGAGCAGATCTACCCACACCCGCGTGTTCACCGACGGGGTGGCACCCAGATAGCTGATGTTCGCGAAGATCCCATCAGGAGTGCGCTCGAATGCGTCCAGCGCGGCGGCGAGAACGGCGAACGAGGTGACGAGGTCCTGGCGGTCATCCCATCGCGCGGTCAGGAGCCTTTCTCGGACCGAAGCCCGGACGGCGGGGAGGTCATGCCCCAGGGCGATCGACGCGAAGACATGACGGAGATAGATCTCGAGGTTCGGCTCCGCGTCGAGGCCCACGCTCCGCCGACGCTGCTCGAGGAGGGCGACGGCGTCCGCCCCGCGTCCTTGGAGGGCCGTCAACACCGCCGCCGTCGCGTCTCGATACGCGACAGCATCTTCATCGGCGCCCGGCAGCGCCAAGGGAACGCGCAGCGTCGAGAGGTCGACGGACGGATCCGTCATCGCGCGGAAGATCGCCTGTCCGGACCCCAGGATCGTCAGCCACGACGTGTCACCGGGGAACCAGTCTGCCGCGGCGCCGAGACAGTCGCGGAGGGGCGCTCCTCCCTCGTCGAGTGAGACGAGGAGGTGCGCGCCCGTCAGGACGATCAGCTCCGCGTCCTTCCTGTCCGCGGGGGCGGGCAGCTCCGAAAGCACGCGGGTGACAGCGTCCTTCCTTCCCAGCGCGTCGTACGCGAGTGCCTGCGCCAGCAGAGGACGCACCGGCGACTCGCTGTGCTCGGGGTCTGTGAGGACAGCATCGGCGATCGGGATGGCCTCGGCGGGACGTGACGACCGCGCCACCGCCAGCACGGCGGAACGCCGCAGACGCCGCAGCGCCACTCGCGCGTAGTCGTCCTCGGGTTCGGGGGCGTAGCGCGCGCAGAATGCGTCGGCGCGCGGACGCAAGGGCGTGCCGGTGGCGGCCAGCCGCACGAGACCGGCCGCGATGCGTTCTCTCGCCGCGCCCAGAAGCTCGGCGTTCAGGCGATCCTCAGCCACTCGGGCGGCCATCTCGCCGATAATGACCTCCGACCTGTCGGTCGCGGCCGTCAGGACCCCGCGATCGCGCAAAACCGCCAAGGTCTGAGCGGTGACCGTCGCTCGCAGATGCGACAACGGAATCGGCGCGAGCTGCCGCAGAACGGCCAGGACGCATAGCTGCGACTCCGTCAAGGGCGCGAGCATCGTCTGCGTGATGTCGATGATGCGCCCGGGCAGCGGATCGAATCTCGGGTCCAGAGGCATGAGCGCATCCATGCGCTCTGACGCGAAAGCGAAGGCCACGACCTGTTCGATCAGCGCCGGATTTCCGCCGGTGAGGCGGTGCAGCGCGAAATGCCAGGCACCGTCGGCGGGTTCGCGCCCGTAGTGACGGGCACGAAGTGAATCCGCCATCCGCGCCGTATCCCCGAGGTTCAGGGGTCCGAGCGTGATGTTCACGCTGCGGCGATCGGCGGAAAGGGCCTGCAGCGCGGAGAATCGCTCATCCGCCGTCGAGGAAACGGGGCACGTCCGTATGGTGGCGATCAGGCGCGCACCGCGACGAAGCACCGCGTCGACCACTCCCTCGACGAGCGGCGCATCGAAGGCGTCGAGGTCGTCGACGACGACGACGATCCCCTCGTCCGCGGCCCTCGCGATGACAGCGTCCACGCCGGCCGCGTCGGTGACGACCTCGTCCGGCGCCCCTTCAAGGCGACAGACCGCAGAGGACCCCGACCGGCAGACCAACTCCATCGGCGGTCCCGGAAGGGACTCTTCCACCGCACTCAGAAAACGGGTGGTTCCGACTCCGACCGCACCCGCGACGATCACGTTGTTGCCCTGCGCGAGCGCATCGTTCGCCCGCCGGATGAGATCGCTCCGTCCCCAGACACGTTCCGTTCTCACCGAAGCACTTCCTTTACTACTGACTGCCCTGACGGCGCACTCACCCGCAGCACGCACGACTTCACCCCTTCTATCACCCCGTTGCGTTTTCTGTCTGCGGCACTGACATGCGGCACCCGTCACTGAGTCGTCTCCGTATGCGGAGCGCCGAAAGCGGAGCCGACACGAAATCGAATTCCGTGCACCCCACTGATGTGCGAGGCGACCACCGCTCGTAGGTTCCAACCCGTCCGCTCGCCCAAGGGGGGCGTCGAACGCATGCGGATGAGACCAGAGAGATCAGGTACGCAATTGCACACCACACCTACGCGCTCCCGTCGGGGACGCTTGGCTCGCGCTGCCGCGGCAACGGCCGTCGCCATCGCGCTGGCCGTTCCGGCGACGGCGGCTCGCGCCGCCGACGTCGTTTCGCAAGCCAACGGTCGGCTCGTGAGCGCCTCGATCGGCGGCACCAACGTCACGGACGCGATTCTCGCGCTGCGCGGCGCGTCGGCCGTCAACCCGGACGCCAGCGGAGATGTCACCGTCGACCAGCCGCTCGATGCCTCCGCCCTCGCCGGATTGATCGGGATCTCCGCCGGGTCGACGAACCTCTTCGGCGACAACGGCATCATCCAGCTCGGCGGCGTCGGCCAGTACGCGCAAGCCCGCGACGACGGGAGTTCATCTGCGTTCTCCGGCGCTGTCTCCGCCGCTCCCAGCCTCATCGGCGTGGGCACGGTCACTCCGTCGAGCGTCGGCTCGCCGACCGCGAACCAGTCGGCGACCTTCCGCCTCGGGTCGTCGTCGGCACCTGTCGGTATGCAGGTGGATCTCGGTGTGCTGGCCGCCTCGGCCCAGCAAGCGGCGGACGGCACGCAAACCGGTCAGTACGTTCTGTCCGATGCCGGTTTCACCGTCGACGGCACGCTCGTCTCCGGCACGCTCGCCATCGTCAACCCGGCGCTGGACACGCTGATCGCGCTCGCCAACACGAGTGGCGCAGGGCTGACGAACCCCTTCTCGTCGGGCAAGATCGAGCTCACGCTCGACGATCTCACCTCGGCTGCCGGAGTCGCCAGCGTCAACGATCTGCCCCCGGGCACGGACCTGTTGTCCTACGTCCCGCAGGCCGTCGCCGACAAGATCATCAGCCAGGTGAACGGCGTCCTGGATGCCGCGAGCACCCTTGCGACGCAGCTGAAGTCGAACTTCCTCACTGCGGCTGCGGGCATCGCCCTGCAAGCGGCCGTCGACACGGCGAAGGCCACGATCGTCCCCGTGCTGAACGGGATCAGCAACACCCTCGTCACCCCGCTCAGCAACGCATTGACGCAGCTGGCGCAGATGCAGGTCAACGTGCAGTCCACCGGTTCCGACGGATCCTTCACGCAGACCGCACTGCGCCTCGGCCTCGGCCCGTCCGGATCGCTGGCGAGCGTGAACCTCGCCAGCGCGACGGTCGGCCCGAATGCCGGGCAGCTCGCGGTTCCGGTCGCCGGGCCCGAGTCGTTGACGCTCGCCGGCGGCTTCCTCGGTATCGGTGCGCTCGTTCTGGCCGGGATCGCGCTGCGTCGCCGTACCCGCCTGGCATCCGTCCAGGGCTGACGCGATGTACCGCAACGGCGCGATGGGCGGAGGGGCCGCGATTCTCGCGGTCACCGGCTCGACGGCCCCGACGGCGACCCTCGTCGTCGTCGGGGCCGGTGCGGCCGCACTGGGGGCGCTCTTCGCGTGGCGCTCCGTGTGGCTGCGCGGCCACGGCGACGAGGCGTCGGCATCTCGAGAGGCCCAGCAGAACCCGTGAATCCGCTCGACATCCTCTTCTCCCTCTCATTCGTGTTCCTGGTGATGTTCCTGACCTACACCACGCTCATCGTCGTCCCGTTCGCGCGCCGCCGGCGTGCGCGCGGTGGCGACCCCCGCGCCTTCGAGTGGCACGCCTTCATCCCCTGCCGGGACGAGGCGACGGTGATCGCGGAGACGTTGAAGAGGATGCGCGAACGATTCCCGGACGTGCACGTGTGGATCATCGATGACGCGAGCACGGACGGTACCGGCGACATCGTCGCGGCGATCGCCGCCGGCGACTCCTTCGTGCACGCGGTGATCCGCCGTCTTCCCGATGCCCGTACGGGCAAAGGAGCGGCTCTCAACGCCGCCTACGCGCAGCTCACGCAGTGGCGGGCTCTGCGGGGCGAGAGCGGGACCGGGGACGATCGCACCATCGTCGTCGTCCTCGACGCAGATGGATCCCTCGCCCCAAACGCCCTTCGCCAGGCGTCCGGCCCGACCGCCTTCGGCTCGACCGACGTCGGCGCCGTGCAGGTCGCGGTTCGAATGAGCAATAGAGACGACCCCGCCCCTCTGCGGGGCCGGGGTCGTCTCGGGCAGGCGTGGGCGCGCTACCTCGTGCGGATGCAGGACATCGAGTTCCGCACCACGATCGCGGCGATGCAGGTCCTTCGGATGCGCACCGTCTCGGTCGGCCTCGGCGGAAACGGTCAGTTCACCCGTCTGAGCGCGCTCCGCGCGGCATCCTCGGCGCAAGGGGAGCCATGGGGCCACGCACTGCTCGAGGATTACGAAGTCGGGCTCCGCATCATGCTCGCCGGTTACCGCACGGTGTACGCCCACGACACGTGGGTCTCGCAGGAGGCACTCCCGTCTGCGCGTCGGCTCCTCACGCAGCGCACGCGGTGGTGCCAGGGCGGGCTGCAGTGCGCGCGCTATCTCCCGCGGATCTACTCGTCCCGGAACTTCACCAACGCCGGCGCCCTCGAAGCGGCCTATTTCCTCGCGATCCCCTACATCCAGCTCGCCGGCTCGGTGCTGTGGCCGAGCGTGGCCGTGGCGATGCTCGTCTCGGGAGCCCTCGCGCCGGGTGGGATCCTCGGCTGGATCTCCTCGTCCGTGTGGATCGTGCCGCTCTGGGTGCTCACCGGCATCCTGCCGTTCTCGCTCTGGCCGCTCGTGTACGTGCTGCGCGAGGAGCGGCACCCGCTGTGGCGCGCCGCGGTGTGGGGGGTGGGCTACTGGCTGTACATGTATCAGAGTTACGTCTGCGTGATCCGTGCCTTCGGACGCATGCTGACGGGGCGACGCGGGTGGACGAAGACACGCCGTAACGCGGAGGCCGGCCGTCTTCTGCTGGCGGTCGAGTCGTGAGCGTCGCCGCAGCCGCCCGCCGCCCGCGCGCCGGCCGAGCTCGACGCACCATCCTCGTCGCGCTCCTTCTCGCGATCGCTGTGGTGTTGATCGTCGCGGAGGGCGACACACGCCACGCGGAGGCACAGCTCGCGCGTGCCGTCGTCGCCATGATCACCCCCGGTCGCGCCGTGGCGTCGGGCTCGATCGTGTACTTCGGCATCGGAACGCGCGAGGTCACCGGGCTGTCGATCACGACCCTGTGCTCGACGACCGTCCTGGTCGTTCCGCTGGTTCTCCTGTCCGTCGCCGTGCTCGGCGTGACGCGCGCTCGCTCGTCCCGCGTCGGCCTGGGTCTCGCCGTCGGCGTGATCGTCGCGGTGGCCAGCAATGTGATCCGCTTCGGCACCGCCGCGTGGGCGTACAGCGAGTACGGACGAGAGGGCTTCGACCTCGTGCATCGCTACCTGGGGTCGCTCTTCGTCATCGCCGGTTTCATCGCGGCGATCGTCCTCGTCCTGCGCATCGCCCTGCGCGAGTCCTCTCGCACGAGGATCTCGGATGCCGCCCCTCGACGACGCGGGAGGGCACGAGCCGACGATGCCCGCCGCTCGGCCGGAACGGGCGGGCCCACGATCTCGTCTGCGATGGCGAGTGAGGCATCCCCCACCGATCCTCTCGCGGCCCCTCTTCGCCGCGACCGCCACCGCTCCGGCACCCGACCGGGCAGAAAGGACCGCCGATGAGCCGTCCATGGATCGATGTCGTCTACGGCACCCGCCCGGAGGCCGTGAAGTGCGCGCCGCTGGTCGCGGAACTGCGACGACGTGCTTCCGCGCGCACGACCGTCACCGTCACCGGGCAGCACCGGCAGATGGCCGACGAGGTCAACGCCTCGTTCGGGATCACACCCGACGTCGATCTCGATGTCTTCCGCAGCGGCGCGTCGCTCGCGGAGACGTCGTCCGCGATCTTCGGTGCCCTCGCGCACCGCTGGGCGGAGGCCGCGCCGGACGCCGTGGTCGTTCAGGGAGACACCGCCAGCGCAGCGCTCGCGGCGGTCGCGGCATACTACGCGGGGTCACGCGTGATCCACCTCGAGGCGGGGCTGCGATCGGGCGACCTGCGATCGCCTTTCCCCGAGGAGGGCAACCGTCGACTGATCGCCCCCGTGGCCTCGCTCCACCTCGCGCCGACCGACAGCGCGGCCGCGAACCTGCGCGCGGAAGGCGTCGCCCCCGACGACATCGTGGTCACGGGAAACACCGGCATCGATGCCCTCCACTGGCAGAGGACCCACCCGCAGCGTTTCGACGATCCCGCAATGGAAGAGGTCGTGCACGGCTGGGACAGATTGGTGCTGGTGACCGTACATCGTCGCGAGTCGTGGGGAGGACCTCTCGCTCGCGTCGTGGCCGCGGTGGCGGAGACGGTGACAGCGCGATCCGATGTGGTGGCTGTCCTCCCGATGCACCCCAACCCTCGGGTACGTCGCGAGGTCGTCGCCGCCGTCGGCGAAACCGACCGCGTGATCCTGTGCGAACCTTTGCCCTACGCGCAGTTCGGTCGCCTCCTCGCCCGCGCCCACTGTGTCGTCACCGACTCGGGCGGAGTACAGGAAGAAGCGCCCGCGCTCGGCGTGCCTGCCCTGGTGGTCCGCGACACGACCGAACGCGGGGAAGGCGTAGAAGCCGGTGCTGCGCGGCTCATCGGCACGCGCCGGGAGGTGGTCGCCGCCGAATTGGCGGCCCTGCTCGACGATCCCGCCGCTCACGCCCGCATGTCACGCGCCCGGGAGCTGTACGGCGACGGGCGAGCCGCTCCGAGAGCGGCCGACGCGATCGAGCGCCTGCTCGGTCTGGCACGGGCCCACTCGCTGGCGGGCTGACGACAGCCATGGCCTCCCCGAAGGCGCATCCGCCATGGGCGGGAACGCACCGTCGGGCGGATCGGCGCGGCGCACCGACGGGTCACGCGGGCGTCAGCCGTCGATCACCGCGACCAGCTCGTCGAGGAACGCCGTGAAGTCCGTGCCGCGTCGCACGATGCGCTGCACGCTCTCGCGCTCGCTGAACACCTCGACGAACTGCTCGAACACCGTCTGGAACGCCTCGCGGTCGGCCTCGCTGAACGCCACGAGGGCCACGACCTGCACGCGACCCTCGCCCCACGCGATCGAGGGGTCGGCGATGCCGATCGCGATCCGTGTCTGGGTCGCCGTCATCCCCATCGCGTGGGGCACCGCGAGGGCGTCGGTGAACGCCGTCGACGAGATGGCCTCCCGCTCGACGGCCCGGGTGACGTAGTCGTCGTCGATGACCCCTTGGTTCGTCAGCAGCGCGCCCAGGTCCCGGATGACGCCCGCCTCCCCCTCGGCGCCGTCGAGACCGCGCACGAACGCGTCGGGAGAGAAGTAGCGCTCCAGCTCGGCACGCAGACGCGCCAGTCGCCTCCCCCGCCGCACGCGCCCGGCAGCGGCCTGCACGCGCTCGACATCGGTGTCGGTGAGGAACGGCTGGATGCGGACGAACCGGTCGCCGGTGCGGGGAGGGTCGATCGTCGTGAGCACCAGGTCGGTGTCGATGCCCTCCCAGACGGGATCGATGCGCGTCTCGACGCCGACGACCTCGATCGCCTGCCCGAGCGAACGGTCGACGCTGGAGCGCAGCAGCTCGTGCAGTTCGTAGTACCCCGGGCACACGATCGTCGCGGTGAGGAGCTGATCGGCGCGGCGGCTGCGCTCGAGACGCCCGCCGACATGCATCGCGACGTAGGCGATCTCATCATCGAGGATCGGGATGCCCAGCGAATCCTGCAGTCCGGTCGCGATGTACACCGCCACCTCGAAGATCATCGGGTACGTCGACTTCAGCGACCGCGTCAGGGGGTTGCGCGACCACGCCTGCTCACGAGAGCGGTGCAGCAGGTTCTGCACGTGCAGCGCGAGGCGCAGGATGAAGTCCTCGTGCGCGATGTCGACGAGGAACTGGGATGCCGCCGCCTCGACGACCGCGCGAACGGCGGCCTCGACCTCGGGCGACAGGCGGGAACGCACGTCGTCGGCCGCGGGGGCGCCCGGAGCGACGATCCGCGTGAGCACCAGGGTCGCGAGATGACGGAGGTCTCCCTGCCCGAGCTGCACCCCGATGTGCTTGAGGGTCAGACGGTCCAACAGGTCCGCGACCGCAGCCGTGGCATCCGACACGTCCGCACCGGTCGACCCGAGGGCGCGATCGCGGGTGGTCCTGTCCGCGGCGATCGCGATGTGCATGACGACGTCGCCGATGCCGATCTCGTTCACGAAGTAGCCCAGGGCGCCGAGCTCGGCGACCAGCTCGGCCTTGAAGGGACCGAAGGCCCGGGCGCCGACCGACCTCTCGCCGAGCGTTCGCCGCAGCGCGTCGAGGTCGAAGTGCCCGGCATCCATCTCGTCGTGCGCGAGCTTCGACAGCAGGCGGCGCTGCGCGACCTCGGTCCCGCGGAGACGTGCGAGGGATGCCGAGCGCTCGAGCGTCAGCTCGGTCCCGCCGAGCAGTCCCCGGACGCGGGAGAGATCCGCTTCGAGCGTGGCCGCGCTGACGTGCAGGGCGTCGGCCGTCTCGAAGACGTCGATGCCGTCGGCCGAGTCCAGGAGGCGCCGCACCAGGGTGTGGAGGCGATCGCGGGGGGTCCCGGCATCCGATCCCCCGTTCGCCCGCAGCGCGACGGCGGCGTCGCTGCCGGCCCGGTAGCCGAGGGGTCCCGACTCGATCGCGCTCACGCCCCCGACGCGGGCGTTGATCGCGGTCACGTAGGAGCGAACGCTGCGCGGGGTCACCCCGAGGGCGTCCGCCAGGGACGCAGCCGTCGACCACTCCCCGTCGCGCAGCAACAGGGCCAGCAGGCGGTCTTGGCGAGCTTTCGTCGTCACGATCCGTCCTCCGCGCCGCGACCGGTATGGCAGCGCTCCCTCCATCCAACCACGCGACCCGGGTGGCGGCGCGGGCGACCGGCATCCACGTTCCGGGGGGTGGGAAACGAACCTGGTTGTCCGCTGGGAGCGGCTTCCGGACAATCGAGAGGTAAGGAGGCGGGTTCGATGAGGATCCTGGTGGTCTGTGGTGCGGGTGCGTCCAGCACGTTCGTCGCGCAGCGGGTACGCCGCGCGGCCCATGAGCGCGGCCTCGACTACGCCGCCTCCGCGGGAACGCTGCGTTCGCTCCCGATCGACCTCGATGCGTGCGACATCGTCCTCGTCGGTCCGCACCTCGAAGCGGATCTCGACGGAATTGGACGGGATGCCGCGACGCGAGGCGTCCACGTGGTGCTGCTGCCCCCCGACGTCTTCACCGACCTCGACGGCAGCCGCACGCTCGCGCTCGTCCAGGGCTCGCTCGCCCAGGGAACGCTCAGCGCCCGACCGCTTCTGACCCACGAGAAGGAGTGACGCATGCCCCGCCTCACCCGGACGGTCCGCATCGGATCGTCGCACGGCCTCCACGCCCGCCCCGCCAAACTCTTCGCCCAGGCGGCGAAGGAGTCCGGCATCCCCGTGACCATCGCCAAGGACGCGGGGTCGCCGGTGAACGCCGCGAGCATCCTCGGCATCATCGCGCTGGGCCTGGAGTACGGCGACTACGTCACCCTCACCGCCGACGGCGACACCGCCGAGGCCACCATCGACCGCCTCAGCGAACTGCTGACCACCGACCACGACGCCGCGTAAAGACGCCCAGCAAAGGAAGAACAGCACCATGACGGAACTCCGTGGAGTCGGAATCGGACTGGGCGTCGCCCAGGGACCCATCGCGCGTATGGCGGAGCCCCTGCCCGCCCCGAAGGACGCGAAGAGCGAGCTGAGCGTCGAGGACGAGACCGCGCGCGTGCGCGAGGCCATCGGCGCCGTCGCGCGCGAGCTCGAGGCCCGCGGGGCGCAGGCGGGCGGCGCCGCCCGCGACGTGCTCGAGGCGCAGGCGATGATCGCCGAGGACCCGACCCTCGAAGCCGAGGTCGACAGCCGTCTCGCCGCCGGCAAGACCGGCGAGTTCGCCGTGCACGACGCCTTCGCCTCGTTCCGTGAGCAGCTCGTCGCCCTCGGCGGCTACCTCGGCGAGCGCGCCGCCGACCTCGACGACGTCGCCCAGCGCGTCATCGCGCGCCTGCGCGGCGTCGCGGCACCCGGCATCCCCGATCCCGGCCACCCGTTCGTGCTCGTCGCGAAGGACCTCGCCCCCGCCGACACCGCCCTGCTCGACCTCGACAAGGTGCTGGCGCTGGTCACGACCGAGGGCGGCCCCACCTCGCACACCGCGATCCTCGCCCGCGAGAAGTCGATCGTCGCGGTGGTCGGCGCCGCAGGTGCGAAGGACCTCGTCGACGGACAGTCCGTGATCGTGGACGCCGCCGCCGGCGTCGTCACGGTCGACCCGAGCGACGACGACCTGGCACGTGCGCAGAACCGCGCCGACGCACGCGCGGCCGCGGCCTCGGCTCCGATCACCGACGGTGCCCTGGCCGACGGTACGAAGGTGCCGCTGCTCGCCAACCTCGGAAAGCCGGGCGGCGCCGCCGAGGCCGTCGAGCTGGGGGCCGAGGGCGTCGGCTTGTTCCGCACCGAGTTCCTCTTCCTCAGCTCCAGCTCGGCCCCGACCGTCGAGGAGCAGCGCGCCGCGTACACCGAGCTACTCAGCGCCTTCCCCGGCAAGAAGGTCGTCGTGCGCATGCTCGACGCCGGCGCCGACAAGCCGCTGCCCTTCCTCAACGACGCACACGAGGAGAACCCGGCCCTGGGCCTCCGCGGCCTGCGCGCCCTCCGCGCGAGCGAGGACATCCTCCGTGAGCAGCTGACCGCACTGGCGGAGGCGGATGCCGCGACCCGCAAGACCGAGGCCGGACCGGCCGACCTGTGGGTCATGGCCCCCATGGTGTCCACCGTCGAGGAGACCCGCTACTTCACCGAGCTGGCCCGCGACTACGGCCTGAAGACCACGGGCGTCATGGTCGAGGTCCCCTCGTCCGCGCTGATGGCGGACCGCATCCTCCAGATCGCGGACTTCGTCTCGATCGGGACCAACGACCTCACGCAGTACACGCTCGCCGCCGACCGGCTGCTCGGTTCGGTCGCGTCGTTCCAGGACCCGTGGCATCCGGCCGTCCTCCGCCTCATCCGCGAGGTCGGCGCGGCGGGCCGCGTGAACGGCAAGCCCGTCGGCATCTGCGGGGAGGCGGCGGCCGACCCGCTGCTCGCCGTCGTCCTCGTCGGGCTCGGTGCGACCACGCTGTCGATGGCCCCCACCGCGCTCGCGGACGTTCGCGCCACCCTCCTCAGCCACACCCTCGACGATGCCCTGCGCATCGCCGAGGCCGCCCTGTCCGCCGACGACGCGGCATCCGCCCGCGAAGCTGCCCAGGCCGCTTCCTCGACCCGTGAGGCCGTTCCCGCGGCCTCGTGAACCACCCGGGGGCGGTGACAGCCGCCCCCACCTGCACCACGGCGCGAGCCGTCATCCCCCAACAGCGCGGCCCCCGCCGTGCACCACACCAAGGAGACACAGCAATGACGACGACGTCACCCGCCAAGAAGCCGGGAGGGGCAAGGATCGCGGTTCAGCGATTCGGAACGTTCCTCTCCGGCATGATCATGCCGAACATCGCGGCGTTCATCGCATGGGGCTTCATCACGATGCTCTTCATCCCCGCCGGTTTCTTCGGGGCGAAGAGCCCGTTCGGCGAGGCCTGGCACTGGGCTCCCGTCGCGGAGATCCTCGGCGGCGGCGGAAACGCCGCGACCATCAACTGGCCCGGCGCCATGACCGCCCTCACCGCGAACGAGGACGGCAGCACCTACCAGGGCTACGTCGGCCTGGTCAGCGTGATGATCACCTACCTGCTGCCCCTGCTCATCGCCAACACCGGCGGACGCATCGTCTACGGCGCGCGCGGTGGCGTGGTCGCGACCATCGCCGTGATGGGCGTGATCGTGGGCACCAACATCCCGATGTTCCTCGGTGCGATGATCATGGGCCCGCTCGCGGCCTGGATCACCAAGCAGATGGACAAGCTTTGGGACGGCAAGATCCGCCCCGGCTTCGAGATGCTCGTGAACAACTTCTCCGCCGGCATCCTCGGCATGGTCCTCGCGATCGTCGGCTTCTTCGCCTTCGGTCCCGTCTTCCTCGGCATCAGCGCGGTCCTCGGCAGCATCGTCGCGTTCCTCGTGCAGTTCAACCTGCTGCCGGTCCTCTCGATCATCGTCGAGCCGGCCAAGGTGCTGTTCCTCAACAACGCCATCAACCACGGCGTGTTCACCCCGCTGGGCATCGAACAGGCTGCCGAATCGGGCAAGTCGATCCTGTTCCTGATCGAGGCGAACCCCGGCCCCGGCCTGGGTCTGCTCCTCGCCTTCACCTTCTTCGGGATCGGCGCGGCCAAGGCCTCGGCCCCGGGCGCCATCGTCATCCAGTTCTTCGGTGGCATCCACGAGATCTACTTCCCGTACGCGCTCGCCAAGCCCATGACGATCCTGGCCCTCATCGCCGGTGGCGCCTCGGGTGTGGCCGTGAACATGATCTTCGGTGGTGGCCTCGCCTTCCCGGCCGCGCCCGGCAGCATCATCGCCGTGACGGCCGCGGCCGCCGGTGGCGGCGTGGGCAACGTCCTGGTGGTCTACCTCTCGGTGGTCGTCGCGGCGGTCGTCACGTTCCTCATCGCCGGCATCATCCTCCGCGCCTCGCGCAAGCGCGACCAGGAGGCCGAGGGCGACAGCTTCGCCGCGGCCATCGACCAGACCGCCGCGAACAAGGGCAAGGAGTCCGCGACCCTCGGCGCCCTGCGCACTCGTGCGGCCGGCACCACGGGCGCAGGCACGACCGACGCCGCCGAGAGCGACGTCGACGGCGCCCTGGGCGGGCTCGAAGGCGGCGTGGCCACCAAGCAGCTGAACACCATCGTGTTCGCCTGCGACGCCGGCATGGGCTCCTCGGCGATGGGCGCGAGCGTCCTGCGCAACAAGATCAAGAAGGCCGGCATCGAGGGCGTCACGGTCACCAACCAGGCGATCGCGAACCTCGACGGCTCGGCCGATCTGATCATCACGCAGAACCAGCTCACCGACCGCGCCAAGGCGCAGTCGCCCGACGCGGTGCACGTGTCGGTGGACAACTTCATGAACTCGCCGAAGTACGACGAGGTCGTCGAAATGGTCCGCTCGCAGCACCAGGCGAAGTAATCCCCTAGCACGGAGGGGCTGGGGCACAACCCCGGCCCCTCCGTCTTCCCGTCCGGCCCGCGGTTTGCGAGGCTGGACAGCACGACGAGAAAGGCGAGAACCCATGTCGAACGTCCTCCGCATCGAATCCGTCCGCATCCACCCCGGAAGCACCACCCGCGAGGAGGCGATGAAGGAAGCGGCCGACCTGCTCCAGGCCACCGGTGCCGTCACCGCTGAGTATTTCGCGGCCATGCAGGCACGCGAGGAGACCGTGTCGACCTACATGGGCAACGAGCTCGCCATCCCCCACGGCACGAACGAGACCAAGCAGGCGATCCTCGAGTCGGGCCTCTCGGTCGTCCGCTACGACGGCGGTGTCGACTGGGGCGGAGAGCCCGTCACCTTCGTGATCGGCATCGCCGGCAAGGGCGACGAGCACCTCGAGATCCTGTCGCAGATCGCGATCCTCTTCTCGGAGGAAGACGACGTCGCGCGTTTGAAGGCGGCCTCGTCGCCCGAGGAACTGTTCGAGGCGCTCTCCGGGTCCGTCAACGCATGAAGGCCGTCCACTTCGGCGCCGGCAACATCGGGCGCGGCTTCGTCGGACTGCTGCTCCACGAGGGCGGGTACGACCTCGTGTTCTCCGACGTCTCCGCCGCCCTCGTCTCCGCCATTAACGACGCGTCGTCGTACACGGTCCACGAGGTGGGCGAGGGCGGCGTCGACAAGGAGGTGACGAACTTCCGCGCGATCGACAGCTCGGTGGATGCCGAGGCCCTCGTCGACGAGATCGCCACCGCCGACGTGGTGACCACGGCCGTCGGCCCCACCATCCTGAAGTTCGTGGCTCCGCACATCGTCGCCGGCCTCGCCCTGCGCGACCCGGCGCTCGCTCCCCTGCAGGTCATGGCGTGCGAGAACGCGATCGGGGCGACCGACCAGTTGCGCGAGCACATGGTCGAGCTCGCCGGCGAGTCCTGGGACGCCCTGGCGTCCCGAGCCGTCTTTGCCAACACCGCGGTCGACCGCATCGTCCCCGCGCAGGCGCAGGGCGGTGTCGACGTCACCGTCGAGCCGTTCTACGAGTGGGCCATCGAGCGTCCGCCGTTCGGCGACACGCCGCCGCACATCCCCGGCGCGCACTTCGTCGACGACCTCGAGCCGTACATCGAACGCAAGCTCTTCACGGTCAACACCGGCCACGCCACCACGGCCTACTTCGGTGCGCAGGCGGGAGTCGACCGCATCTCCGACGCCCTGGCCGACCCGACTATCGCGGCGAAGGTCGAGGCTGCTCTCGAGGAGACGAGCGCCCTGCTCGTCGAGAAGCACGAGCTCGATGCCGACGTGCAGGGCGAGTATCGCGCGACGATCCTGCGCCGCTTCCGCAACGCCGCTCTCCCCGACACCGTGTGGCGCGTGGGACGGCAGCCGCTGCGCAAGCTCTCGCGCCACGAACGCTTCGTCGGTCCCGCCGCCGAGGCGGTCGAGCGCGGCCTCCCCGTCGACGCCCTCGTCGCCGCGATGGCCGCCGCCCTCGAGTTCCAGGATGCCGAAGACGTCCAGGCCGTCGACCTGCAGCGCATGCTGCGCGATCTCGATGCCGAGGCGTTCACCTCCGAGGTGACGGGCCTGGAGCCCTCGCACCCTCTGTTCGCCCGCGTGGTCGAGATCGTCGCCGCACGACAGGCGGCGATCGGCGCCTGACGCGTCTCCGCTCGGACATCGCCGCCGACGTGCCGCCCACGGGCCACGTCGGCGGCGTCGTGTCCAGCGCCGGTATCGTTCCGGCGCACGGGGATACGCTCGAAACGTGACCGACCGCGCGACCCCCGCCGACTCCGCCCCTGCTCCCCGCCGTCGCCGGCGCCGGCGCTGGCTGCGGTGGACCCTCGCTGGCCTGGGCGCGCTCGTGGTCCTGCTCGTCGGCGGCATCCTGATCTACAGCCAGGTCGGCGTGATGGGTCCCGAGGCGGGCCCGCTGGCCGAAGCCGAGGCGAATCTCGGGCTGACGATCACCGACTCCGGTGCAGGCATCCTGCTCTCGCCGACGTCGGGGGCGACCGGCCAAGGCCTGGTCTTCATCCCCGGCGCCAAGGTGGAGGCCGAGGGCTACATCGCGACCTTCGCCGACACGGTGGTCGATGACGGCGTCACGGTGGTCATCACCCGTCCGTGGCTGAACCTCGCGTTCTTCGACCCGCGCCCGCTCTCGACGTTCACCGATCTCGCACCGGATGTCGCGGTGTGGGCGGTCGGCGGACATTCCCTGGGCGGGGTGCGCGCGTGCCAGCTCGCGACCGACGCCGACGCGCTCGTGCTGTTCGCCTCGTACTGCGCGAACGACCTCTCGGCATCCGGTATCCCGGTACTCAGCCTGTCCGGTTCCGAAGACGGCCTGAGCACCCCGCAGAAAATCGCGGATGCCAAGGCCGAACTGCCCGCGAACGCCACCTTCGTCGAGATCCCCGGCGCCTCACACGCGTCGTTCGGTGCGTACGGCCCGCAGCCGGGCGACGGCACCCCCACCGCGGACCCTGCCGAGGTCGACCGTGTGATCGCCGAGGAGCTCGCCGGCTTCCTGCCGCAGCCGTAGGCGGGTGCGCCGCGCGCCGCCGCCCGCGCGGGTCCCGCGCTCCGGAACATCCTCGCTCCATACCGTCGGCGAGGTCGGAGTATGCGGGGATCGGCAGGAGTCGTCCGGAGCGCGGCACGCGACGACCTCCGCGCTGACTCCTCCTGCACAGGCCCGCAACGATCCACGTCTTCTCGAAACGAAGTCCACGCGCCCGGGTGTCCGACCACCCTGGACGGGTGCAGACCCCGTCCCCCCTCCCGCGAGCTCTGTCTACGAGTGACCTGCGAGAGGCGGGCCTGACGAAACGACAAATCGCGACCGCCGTGCGGCAGGGGCGCTTGATCCGTCTCCGGCTGGGTCGATACGCGCCCGACCACACTCCGGACATCTTCATCGACGCCGGGCGGTGGGGCGGTCGCGTCGACTGTGTCTCGTTGCTGTCTTATCTCGGAGTCTTCGTCCACACGCATGACGCTCCGCATGTACAGGTCGATCGGCACGCGACGCGTTTGCCACCCCGGCCGGCCCGCGTGCGCTGCCACTGGCGGTCGTCGTCTGCGCCCTCCGCCTCGTTGGCCGTCGAGGTGGTGGAGGCACTGGCCCAGGCTGTCCTGTGCCAACCGGCGCGACACGCCATCGCCACACTCGACAGCGCGTGGCACCTCGGTGTGGTTGATGTCGAGGGCATCGACGAGGTCTTCCGTCGCCTGCCGCGAGCGTTCCGGGTGCTGCGGACGCTGCTGGATCCCCGTAGCGAAGCAGGAGTCGAGACTCTCGTCAGACTGATCCTGCGCACACTCGGTCATCGAGCCGAACTGCAGGTCGTCATCCGTGGAGTGGGGAGGGTCGACCTCCTCGTCGACGGGTGGCTCATCGTGGAGTGCGACAGCCGACAGTTCCACTCTGAGTGGGAGGCTCACGTCCGCGACCGGCGCCGCGACTCCGCGGCCCTGGCGCAGGGCTACTGCACAGTCCGTCTCCTCGCGGCGGACGTCCTCTCACGCCCAGACGCTGTCCGCCTCCAGCTCCAGAGCATTCTGGATCGCGGTCCGACCGTCCCGCGCTCCGGCACATCCGGTCGTGGTCCGCGAGTTGAGGCACGCGGAAGCCGTCTGAGGGGCCACTGATCCGGAGAGCGGGACGCATCAGGCGCGCCACAGTACGGAGCGCACTGCAGCACCGCATCGGCGCCGGATCTCGCCCCGGGCGTCCCGCGCTCCGGAAGAACACGGCCTCGCCCGCCCCGCACGCGGGCACGTGCGGCATTTCCTGAGCCGAGATCCGGAGCGCGGGACGCGAAGAGGCGCGGACCGAGAACGGTCCGCGCCTCTAACGGCGCTACTCAGCGCTGGAAGCCCTCCGAGATGATCTCGATCAGCTCCTCGCGCTCCTCCACCGGCAGGAACGCTCCGGCGGCGGCGTTGAGCTGGAACGCCTCGAGGTCGTCGAGGTCGTACTCGAACGCCTGCGCCAGCAGCCCCAGCTCGCGGGTGAGCGTGGTCGCGCTCATCAGGCGGTTGTCGACGTTCACGGTGACCGAGAAGTCGAGCTGGTACAGCAGGTCGAACGGGTGGGCGTCCATCGTGTCGCCCCAGGCCGTGACGGCCCCCGACTGCAGGTTCGACGTCGGCGACAGCTCGAGGGTGATCTCGCGGTCGCGCACCCAGCGGGCCAGGTCGCCGAAGGTGACCTGCACCTCCTCACCCTCGCGCGAGACGACGTCGAGGTCGTTGGCGATTCGCACGCCGTGGCCGAGACGCAGCGCGCGTCCGTCGATGAGAGCGGAACGGATGGATGCCAGCCCCGCCCCTTCGCCGGCGTGCACCGTCGTGGGGAAGAACTGCTCCGCGAGGTACTCGAACGCCGCGCGGTGACGGCTCGGGAGGAACCCGTCCTCGGCTCCGGCGAGGTCGAAACCGACGACGCCCCGCCCGCGCCACGCGACGGCGAGCTCGGCGATCTCGCGCGAGTTGTCGGTGTGACGCATGGCGGTGAGCAGCTGGCCGACGCGGATGTCGTGACCGCGGGCGTCGGCGGCATCCTCTCCCGCTTCGATACCCTCCTGCACGGCGTCCACGACGTCGTCGAGGCTGAGGCCGCGGGTGAGGTGCTGTTCCGGAGCCCACCGGACCTCGCCGTACACGACGCCGTCGGCCGCGAGATCCTCGACGAACTCCTTCGCCGTGCGTACGAGGCCCTCACGCGTCTGCATCACGCCGACGGTGACCGAGAACTTCTCGAGGTAGTCCTCGAGCGAGCCGCCGTCGATGTGGTCCGAGAACCACGCCTCGAGACCCCTCGCGTCGTCGGCGGGCAGGTCGAGACCGATCTCGTCGGCCAGCTCGAGCACCGTCTGCGGGCGGAGACCCCCGTCGAGGTGATCGTGCAGAGAGACCTTGGGCAGATCGGCGATCTTCGTCCGCCCGATGCGGAATTCTTCGGATGCCATCGAGCCCTTCTTCCCGGATGCCATTACGCGGTGATCCGTTCGCGCACGAGCGGCGACGCTGCCGGGGCGGTGTCGCCGATCTCCAGCGCCCCCTCGACGGCACCGAGAGCACGCTCGAAGCGCGACCCGTCGTCGGCCGACAGGGTGAACAGCGGCTGACCGGCGGTGACGGACTGTCCCACGGTCACGTGCAGGTCGATGCCCGCGGCGTGCACGACGGCGTCCTCGGCGCGCGCGCGTCCGGCACCCAGGCGCCAGGCTCCGATGCCGAAGGGCAGCGCCTCGACGCGGGTGACGACGCCGGAGCGCTCGGCGACGACCGTGTGGGTCTCGCGCGGCGTGGGGAGGGCGGCATCCGGATCTCCGTCTTGCGCACGGATCATGCGGTTCCAGACGTCCATCGCGCGGCCGTCCTTCAGCGCTGCTTCCACGTCGGCGTCGGGCCGGCCGGCGAGCGTCAACATCTCGCGCGCCAGGGCGACGGTCAGCTCGACGACGTCGGCGGGGCCGCCTCCGGCCAGGACCTCGACCGACTCGCGCACCTCGTTGGCGTTGCCGATGGCGAGACCCAGCGGGGTGTTCATGTCGGTGAGCAGGGCCGTGGTGTTCACGCCCGAGTCGGTGCCGAGGGCGACCATCGTCTCAGCGAGCTCGCGCGCGCGGTCGATGTCCTGCATGAAGGCGCCCGAGCCGAACTTCACGTCGAGCACGAGCGAGTCGGTGCCCTCGGCGATCTTCTTCGACATGATGCTCGACGCGATCAGCGGGATCGCCTCGACGGTGCCCGTGACGTCGCGCAGCGCGTAGAGCTTCTTGTCGGCGGGGGCCAGCCCCGTGCCGGCGGCGCAGATGACCGCACCCACGTCGCGCAACTGGGCCATGATCTCGTCGTTCGAGAGCGCCGCGCGCCAGCCCGGGATCGACTCGAGTTTGTCGAGCGTGCCGCCGGTGTGGCCGAGTCCACGGCCCGAGAGCTGCGGCACGGCGACACCGAAAGCGGCGACCAGCGGGGCGAGCGGCAGGGTGATCTTGTCGCCCACTCCCCCGGTGGAGTGCTTGTCGACGGTGACCTTGCCGAGGGAGGAGAAGTCCATGCGCTCGCCCGAGGCGATCATCGCGTCGGTGAGCACACGGATCTGGTCACGGCCGAGGCCGTTCAGCAGGACCGCCATCGTGAACGCCGACATCTGCGCGTCCATGACGTAGCCACGCGTGTAGGCGTCGACCAGCCAGCGAATCTCGCCCTCGGTGATCGCCCGCCCGTCGCGCTGCGCGCGGATGATGTCGACGGCGTCGTACTGCTCGGTGCTCATCGCGCCGCCTCCTCGAGGTCGCGCGGGCCGAAGGCGTCGGGCAGCACCTCGTCGATCGTGCGGATGCCACTGACGGTCTCGAGCAGCATGCCCGGGATCGCGTGCTCGAACAGAAGCTGACGGCAGCGTCCGCACGGCATGAGCGTGCGCCCCTCACCGTCGACGCAGACGAACGCGACCAACTGGCCACCGCCCGACATGTGCAGCTCGGACACCAGTCCGCACTCGGCGCACAGCGTCACGCCGTACGAGGCGTTCTCGACGTTGCACCCCGAGACGATGCGGCCGTCGGCGACGAGCGCTGCGGCGCCCACCTTGAAGCGGGAGTAGGGCGCGTACGCGCGGTGCATGGCTTCCGTCGCGGCGGAACGGAGTTCGTCCCAATCGATGTCGGTCATCGTGGAGCAGGGGGTCCTCTCGTGAAGGGAAAGCGGGCTGGGTCAGCCCTTGACGTACGGTTTACCGGCGGCCGCGGGGCCGCGGACCTTTCCGACGAGACCGGCGACGGCGAAGATCGTGACCACGTACGGCAGCATCAGCATGAACTCGCTGGGCACGGGTGAACCGATGACGCCGAGGGTGTTCTGCAGGTTCGACGCGAAGCCGAAGAGCAGAGCCGCGAGCGTCGCGCGGATCGGGTCCCACTGGCCGAAGATGACCGCCGCAAGGGCGATGTAACCGGCACCGGCCGTCATCTCCTTGTTGAACGCGCCGACGGAGCCGAGCGTGAAGAACGCGCCGCCGAGGCCGGCGATGGCGCCGCCGAGGGAGACGTTCCAGAAGCGGGTCTTGGCGATGTTGATGCCGACGGTGTCGGCGGCCTGCGGGTGCTCGCCCACGGCACGCAGGCGCAGACCCCAGCGGGTGTGGAAGAGGCCGACGTAGACCAGGGCGACCGTGACGTACATCAGGTACACGATGATCGTCTGGTTGAAGAGCATCGGACCGATGATCGGGATGTCCGCGAGCACGGGAATGGGCAGGCGCGGGAAGCGCGGCGGCGAGTTGAGCGTGGTGGCGTTCGGCGAGAGGACCTGCGAGAACAGGAAGCTCGTCAGGCCGACGACGAGCACGTTCAGCACGACACCGACGATCACCTGGTCGACGAAGTACTTGATGGCGAAAGCCGCCAGCACGAACGACACGAGAACGCCCGACACGGCAGCCGCGAGCAGACCGACGAAGGGGTTGCCCGTCGCGGTGGCGACGACCGCCGAGGTGAAGGCGCCCGCGAGCATCTGACCCTCGATCGCGATGTTGACCACACCCACGCGCTCGCTCAGCACGCCGGCCATGGCACCGAAGATCAGCGGCACCGACAGACTGAGCCCACCGGCGAGAAGGCCCGTGAGCGGGATGACCGCCGTCGTGGCACCCGCGGCAGCCCACGTCAGGAAGCCGACCATGAAGACGAGCGCGAAGATGACGGCGAGCCAGATGGGCGGACGACGGCGGGCGCGCACCATCAGCGCGCTCACCACGGTGACCGCGGCGAGCAGCACCGTGCAGACGATGCCGGTGACGACGCCGCCGAGCACGACCTCGGGCAGCTGGAGGAACTCGCCGGGGCTGGAGATGCGGAAGACCGCGTCGCCGTCCTGGCGGGCGATGACGAAGAGCACGAGCGCCAGCAGCGTGATCACGCCGTAGACGATGGGCGCCTTCCAGCCGACGACGACGGCCTTGTCGAGCGCGGGCGCGGCGGCCTCGGGCTGTGCGGCGGTGGTGGTCACCGGGCCGCCTCCTTCTTCTTGGCGACGCGAGCCTTCGAGGGGCGCGCTCCGGGGGTCGGCAGGCGGAAGATCGCGCGCACCAGCGGCGGCGCCGCGATGAACAGCACGATCAGCGACTGCACGACGAGGACGATGTCGACGGGCACGCCGTTGGCGGCCTGCATGGCGAAGCCACCGGCCTTGAACGCACCGAACAGGATGCCGGCGACCAACACGCCGACGGGAGTGGAGCGGCCGAGCAGCGCCACGGTGATGGCGTCGAAGCCGATACCGGCGTCGATGCCGCTCGAGAAGCCGGTGGTGACGGTCCCGAGCACCTGGTCGACACCCGCGAGCCCGACGAGGGCTCCGGAGATCAGCATCGCGTAGACGTACATCGACTTGACGTTGATGCCCGCGACGCGTGCGGCGTGGGGGTTCAGACCGACGGCACGGAAGCGGAAGCCCAGCGAGGACCGCTCGAGGATCCACCACACCACCGCGACGGCGACGATCGAGAGGATGAAGCCGAAATGGAGGTTGTAGCCCGAACCGAGCAGGTCGGGGAACACCGCCGTGTCCTTCATCGCCGGCGTCGTCGGGTTGTTCGAGCCCGGGGCCTGCAGCAGACCGGGGGTGCGCAGCAGGTAGTACACGATGTAGAACGCGACGTAGTTGAGCATGATCGTGACGATCACCTCGTGCGCGCCGGTGCGCGCCTTGAGCACACCCGCGATCCCGGCCCACAGCGCACCGGCGACGACACCCGCGACGAGAGCGACGATCATGTGGATGCCCCACGGCAGATCGAACGCGAAGGCGACCCAGCCGCCCGCGGCGGCCGCCACCAGCATCTGGCCGCGGCCACCGATGTTGAACATACCGACGCGGAACGCCAGGGCGACACCGAGACCCGCCGCGATCAGGGGCGTCGCGAAGGTGAGCGTCTCGGTCAGCGGGCGGATGCCGGTGGCGAACTCCGGGCGGCGGAAGTTGTAGATCGCGCCCTGGAAGAACGACGAGTACGCACCCGACACCGACGTCCAGATGGCGGAGAGCGTGTCGCCGGGACGCGCGAAGAAATACGCGGAGGCCGCTTGCACGTTCTCGTCGGTGGCGGCGATCATGATCGCGCCGACGATCAGGGCGAGGATCACCGCGAGGACCGAGATGATCGCGTTGCCCGTCGCGATCTCGCGGAAGGCGCGACGCCAGCGGTTCTCATCGGCGGTCGGCTCCGGAGCGACCTTGCGGGCGCCCGAGACGGGATCGACGACGGCGTTGCCCTCGAGCGCGAGGTCGGCCTGACCGGCCTCCGCGACCTCGGCGGCGCGATCCGCGCGTGCGGCGGTCGGGTCGTGGGGGCTGCGCGAATCGCTCACGCGGCGACTCCTTCGTTCTGGGGCGCTTCGCCGGCCATCATGAGGCCGAGCACGTCACGCGAGGTGTCTCCGGGGACGATGCCCACGACGCGACCGCGGTACATGACCATGATGCGGTCGGCCAGGGCCGTGACCTCGTCGAGCTCGGTCGAGACGACGATGACGGGGACGCCGGAGTCGCGCGTCTCGATGACGCGCTTGTGGATGAACTCGATGGACCCGACGTCGACACCGCGAGTGGGCTGCGCCGCCACGAAGAGCCGCAGGTCGCGGCTGAGCTCGCGCGCGAGCACGACCTTCTGCTGGTTGCCGCCCGACAGACGCCCGACGGGGGTCTCGATCGAGGGCGTCCGCACGTCGAACTCCGACACCTTCTCGCGAGCGAAGTCGGCGAGCGTCGAGAGCTGGATCGCTCCGCCCTTGATGAACGGCGCCCCGTCGGCGCGGTCGAGCATGAGGTTCTCGGCGATGGAGAACTCCCCCACGAGACCGTCTTCCTTGCGGTCCTCGGGGACGAAGCCGACGCCCGCGTCGAGCACGGCGCGCACGCTCCGGCCGTTCAGCTCGGAGCCATCGAGCACGATGGACCCTTCGACGCGCTCCTGCAGACCCAGCAGCGCCTCGGTGAGTTCGGTCTGTCCGTTGCCCTGGACACCCGCGATCGCGAGGACCTCGCCGCGACGGACGTCGAAGCTGACGTCATTGACGACGAGCTGACCGATCGCGTCGACGACCGTGAGGTTCGAGACCCGCAGGCCGACCTCGCCGAGGGTCGGTGGCTCTTTCTGAACCGTGAGCTCGACGGCGCGGCCCACCATGAGCGAGGCCAGTTCGGCGTTGGATGCGCTGGGCTCGGCTTCTCCGACGACCTTGCCGAGGCGGATGACCGTGATGCGGTCGGCGACCTCGCGCACCTCGCGCAGCTTGTGCGTGATGAAGACGATCGATGTGCCCGCGTCGCGCAGCTGACGCATGATGGCCATCAGCTCGTCGGTCTCCTGCGGCGTCAAGACGGCGGTGGGCTCGTCGAAGACCAGCACCCTGGCATCGCGCGAGAGCGCCTTGATGATCTCGACACGCTGCTGCACGCCGACGGGGAGGTCGTCGACGAGGGCATCGGGGTCGACGTCGAACCCGAAGCGGTCCGAGATCTCGCGCACCTTGGCGCGCGCAGCGGCGAGGTCGAGGCGCCCGCCGATCTTGGTGGGCTCGTGCCCGAGCATGACGTTCTCGGCGACGGTGAAGACGGGGATGAGCATGAAGTGCTGGTGCACCATGCCGATACCGGCGCGCATGGCGTCACCGGGGCCGGAGAAGTGCTGGACGACGTCGTCGAGCAGGATCTCTCCGCCATCGGCCTGATAGAGGCCGTAGAGGACGTTCATGAGGGTGGACTTGCCGGCACCGTTCTCGCCGAGCAGGCAGTGGATCTCTCCGGCCTCCACGGTGAGGTCGATGTGATCGTTCGCCACCAGGGATCCGAAGGTTTTCGTGATCCCGCGGAGTTCGAGCTTCATGTTCCCGATCCTAAGTTCTGTGGCATCGGACGCGGGAGGCATCCGACGAGACCGACCGGCCTTGTGGGCGGATCGGAGTCTGGCGAAGCGGGCGGGATCCGCCCGCTTCATGAGGAGGGGAGGCCGGCAAGACGCCGACCTCCCCCGGAGAGTGGGTTCTCTCAGCCGGCCAGGTAGGACTCGACCTTGATCTTGCCGCTGATGACGTCGGCCTTGAGGGCGTCGACCTTCGCGGTCAGGTCGGACGACACGCGGTCGGACCAGTCGTGGTAAGGCGCGAGGCCCACGCCGTCGTTCTCGAGCGTGCCGATGAACGGAGCGGTGTCGAAGTTGCCCTCACCCGCGGCGACGATGGCGTCCTTGGTGCCGACGTCGATTCCCTTGAGGATCGAGGTCAGCAGGATCTTCTGGACGTTCGGGTCGGTGTCGGTCTCGTACACGTCGGCGTCCACACCGACCATGGCGATCTCGCGACCGGCGTCCTGGATGGCGACAGCGGCCGACTGGTAGATCGGGCCACCGACGGGCAGGAGCACGTCGACGTTCTGGTCGATCAGAGCCTGCGCGGTCTGGCGCGCGGTGTCGTTGGCCTCGAAGCCACCGGTGAACGAGCCGTCCTTCGCGGTGCGGTCCCAACCGACGACGCGAACCGAGGTGCCGTTGTCGGCGTTGTACTTCTCGACGCCCTGCGCGAAGCCGTCCATGAAGATCGTGACGGTCGGGATGTTCATGCCGCCGAAGGTGCCGACGACGCCGGTCTTCGAGGTGCCCGCGGCCAGGTAGCCGGCGAGGTACGCCGCCTGGGCGGTGTCGAAGATGATGGGCTTGATGTTGGGCGCGTCGGTCTTGCCGTCGAAGTCCTGGTCGACGGTGTCGTCGATCGAGACGTACTGCAGGTCGGGGTTGGCCTTCGCCGATTCGAGAGCGGCGGGAGCCAGCAGGAAGCCGACGGTGATGATCGTGTTGCAGCCCTGGTCGACGAGGTTCTGCAGGTTCGACGCGAAGTCGGTCTCGGACTGCGACTGCACCTCGATGGGCTTCTTCGAGCCGAGCTCGGAGGCGGCGGCGTCGAGGCCCTCCTTGCCGAGCTGGTTGAACGACTTGTCGTCGAATCCACCCGAGTCGGACACCATGCAGGGCAGGTAGTCGCTGGCACCGGCGGCCGCGGACGAACCGTTGCTCTCGGGTGCAGCGCCGCAGCCGGCGAGCAGCACCGCGGTGCCGATCATGGCGAGACCGCTGAAAACGGCCTTCTTCGTGGTCTTCACGAATGGTCCTCCAAGACGGGGGCCCCCAACGGGTTCGGGGGACGATCCCGTCACGTTACCCACTGTGACGATCCGCTTGTGCACCGGGAGGCCCCGTGCGCGGCAA
This sequence comes from Microbacterium testaceum, assembly GCF_001476285.1. Lineage (GTDB taxonomy): Bacteria > Actinomycetota > Actinomycetes > Actinomycetales > Microbacteriaceae > Microbacterium > Microbacterium testaceum_B. Next base: position 89,463 of record NZ_LDRU01000016.1, read on the forward strand.
TGGTTACAAAGACGCAATCTCGCGTGATCCGTCCGCCACACGGCGCTCCACAGCGAGGAACCGGATGCCAGGCCTCCTGGCATCCGGTGTCTTACAGGACGTCGCCGCGACCGGTGAGCTTGAGCGCGTCGACGACACCCTTGACGCGCTGGGCGTTCTCGGCCGTGGTGACCAGGAGGGCGTCGGGGGTGTCGACCACGACGATGTCGCGCACGCCGATGAGGCTGATCACGCGCTTGGTCTGGGTGACGACGATGCCGCTGGAGGCGTCGGCCAGCACGCGCGCGCCCTCGCCGAGGATCGCCAGTTCGTTGCGTCCGTGGGAGTTGAGCTTCGACAGGCTCGCGAAGTCGCCCACGTCGTCCCAGTCGAAGTGACCGGGGATGACCGCGAGGCGCCCCTTCTCGGCGGCGGGTTCGGCGACCGAGTAGTCGATGGCGATCTTCTTCAGACTCGGCCAGAGGCGATCGACCGCGGGACCACGACGATCTCGATCGTCCCAGGCCTCGGCGAGTTCGAGCAGCGCGGCATGGAGCTCGGGCTCGTTCACGGCGAGCTCGGCGAGCAGCACGTCCGCGCGGGTGATGAACATGCCCGCGTTCCAGAGGTACGCCCGGTCTTCGAAGTACTGCTTGGCGGTGTCGAGGTCGGGCTTCTCGACGAAGCGCTCCACCATATAGGCCTCGGGGGCACCGTCGACGATCAGTTCGCCGGCCTGCTTGATGTACCCGAACCCGACCGAGGCCTCGCTCGGCTGGATGCCGATCGTGCAGATGTATCCCTCGCGCGCGACGGCGACGGCCTGGCGCACCGCGAACTCGAACTGGCGCGTCTGGCGGATGACGTGGTCGGCCGCGAACGAGCCGATGATGACGTCGGGCTCGCGGCGCACGAGGATCGCGGCGGCGAGGCCGATCGCGGCCGACGAGTCCCGGGGCTCGGACTCGAGGAAGACGTTGTGGTCGGGGACGCCCGGGAGCTCGCGCTCCACGGCGGCGCGGTGCGCGCGGCCGGTGACCACGGCGATGCGGCCCTCTCCCGACAGCGGAGCGAGGCGGTCCCACGTGTCGCGCAGCAGCGTCTGCCCCGACCCCGTGAGGTCGTGGAGGAACTTGGGGGCGTCGGCGCGCGAGAGCGGCCAGAGCCTGCTCCCGATCCCCCCGGCGGGGATCACGGCGTAGAAGTCGTCGATAGCGGGGTCTGCCATGGCACCGACCCTAGTGGCATCGTGTTTCCCTCCCTTGTCGGGCGGTGTGCGGACACGTGACGCGCGCCACGGAGCAGGGCCGAAAGTATCTCGATGTCGAGAGAGTGTTAGGCCGCCCTAATCCCCTCGATTCATAGCTCGGACGTAGTATTTCCTCGCGCCCGTGTGACGCCTGGGGCCTCTGCCGGCTCCCCCACCGTGTTCGATCAGGGAGGACGACCGTGTCAGCACCAGCACGTGCCACGCCGTCGGTGAAAGAGACCACCTCGAAGAGGCCACGCGGAACGCTGTACCGCGGTCGCGAGGGCATGTGGTCATGGGTCCTGCACCGCATCACGGGTGTGGCGATCTTCTTCTTCCTCCTCGTGCACATCCTCGACACGGCGCTCATCCGCGTGTCGCCTGAGGCGTACGACGCGGTGATCGGCACCTACAAGAACCCGATCATGGGCCTCGGCGAGGTCGCCCTCGTCGGCGCGATCGCGTACCACGCCTTCAACGGTCTGCGCATCATCCTCGTCGACTTCTGGCCCTGGGCCACGCGTCACCAGCGTCAGCTCTGGTGGGGCGTGCTCGGCCTCTGGGTCGTGACGATGCTCGGCTTCACCCCGCGCCACCTCATCAACGTCTTCAGCGCCGTCACCGGGAGCCACTGATGTCCGTCGCCCAGGAAGCCAGCACGATCCCCGCCCCGCGCACCCCCAGCGTGCGCAAGAAGGGCTCCAACCTCGAGAAGTGGGGATGGATCTACATGCGCGCCTCCGGCGTGCTGCTGATCGTCCTCATCTTCGGCCACCTGTTCGTCAACCTGATGACGGGCGACGGCATCCACCAGATCGACTTCGCGTTCGTCGCCGGCAAGCTCGCCTCGCCGTTCTGGCAGTGGTGGGACGTGCTGATGCTGTGGCTGGCCCTCATCCACGGCGCCAACGGCATGCGCACGATCGTGAACGACTACGTCACGAACGCCACGGTCCGCAAGGTCCTCGTGTGGTCGCTGTGGCTGTCGGCCGGGTTCCTCATCCTGCTCGGCACCCTCGTGGTCTTCACCTTCGACCCCTGCCTCGGCGTGACCGAGAGCAGCTCCCTGTGGGACGTGTGCCAGGCGGCGTAAGCCCGTGGCATCCCTTCTCTCCCCTGACACCAGAGGTATCGCACACGTGAGCACTCAGACTTCCTCGGACTCGATCGTCAAGGACGGCGTCCACTACCACCAGTTCGACGTCGTCATCGTCGGCGCCGGCGGCGCCGGCATGCGCGCGGCCATCGAGGCCGGCCCCGGCGCGAGGACCGCCGTCATCTCGAAGCTCTACCCCACCCGCTCGCACACCGGTGCGGCGCAGGGCGGCATGGCCGCGGCTCTGGCCAACGTCGAAGAGGACTCGTGGGAGTGGCACACCTTCGACACCATCAAGGGCGGCGACTACCTCGTCGACCAGGATGCCGCCGAGATCCTCGCCAAAGAGGCGATCGACGCCGTCATCGACCTCGAGAACATGGGCCTGCCGTTCAACCGCACGCCCGAGGGCAAGATCGACCAGCGCCGCTTCGGCGGCCACACGGCCGATCACGGCAAGACCCCGGTGCGTCGCGCATGCTACGCCGCTGACCGCACCGGCCACATGATCCTGCAGACGCTGTTCCAGAACTGCGTCAAGCTCGGCATCAACTTCTTCAACGAGTTCTACGTGCTCGACCTCATCACGGTGAAGGATGCCGCGGGTAAGACGCAGGTCGCCGGCGTCGTCGCCTACGACCTCGCGACGGGCGAGCTGCACGTCTTCCAGTCGAAGGCCGTCATCTTCGCGACCGGCGGATTCGGCAAGATCTTCAAGACCACCTCCAACGCCCACACCCTCACCGGTGACGGCGTCGGCATCGTGTGGCGCAAGGGCCTGCCGCTCGAGGACATGGAGTTCTTCCAGTTCCACCCGACCGGTCTCGCCGGGCTCGGCATCCTTCTCACCGAAGGTGCTCGAGGCGAGGGCGCGATCCTGCGCAACGCCAGCGGTGAGCGCTTCATGGAGCGCTACGCCCCCACGATCAAAGACCTCGCACCCCGCGACATCGTCGCACGGTGCATGGTCCAAGAGGTCGCCGAGGGGCGCGGCGCCGGCCCCCACCGCGACTACGTGCTGCTGGACTGCACGCACCTGGGCGCCGAGGTGCTCGAGACCAAGCTCCCCGACATCACCGAGTTCGCGCGCACCTACCTGGGTGTCGACCCGGTCGTCGAACCGGTGCCGGTCATGCCGACCGCTCACTACGCGATGGGCGGCATCCCCACCAACATCAAGGCCGAGGTTCTCGCCGACAACGACACCGTCGTCCCGGGCCTCTACGCCGCCGGCGAGTGCGCGTGCGTGTCGGTGCACGGCTCGAACCGCCTGGGCACCAACTCGCTGCTCGACATCAACGTCTTCGGCAAGCGCGCCGGCCGCAACGCGGTCGAGTACGTCAAGACCGCCGACTTCGTGCCGCTGCCCGAAGACCCCGCCGCCGAGGTGCGCGGGCTCATCGAGGGCCTGCGCAACAACAGCGGCACCGAGCGCATCGCGGTGCTCCGCAAGACGCTGCAGGACGAGATGGACAAGGGCGCGCAGGTGTTCCGCACGCACGAGTCCCTCGCCCACGTCATGGACGTGATCGCCGACCTGCGCGAGCGCTACAAGAACATCCACGTCGACGACAAGGGCAAGCGCTTCAACACCGACCTGCTCGAGGCCGTCGAGCTGGGCTTCCTGCTCGATCTGGCCGAGGTCGTCGTCTACTCGGCGCAGAACCGCGAAGAGAGCCGCGGTGGTCACATGCGCGACGACTTCCCCACGCGCGACGACGAGAAGTACATGCAGCACACCATGGCGTACCTGTCGGGCGACCCCCACTCGTCGCACCCCGCCGATCACATCGAGCTCGGCTGGAAGCCCGTGGTCTTCACCAAGAACGAGGCCGGGGAGCTGCGCTACCCGCCGCTGGAGAGGAAGTACTGAGATGGCATCCACCGTCATCGAGCAGGTCGACACCTCGGACGAGGTCGAGCAGACTCCTGAGGACACCGGCATCCAGTCGTTCCTCGTCACCTTCAACATCCGCCGCTTCGACCCCGAGGTCGACGATGAGCCGCGCTGGGTCGACTACGACGTGGAGCTGTACTCGACCGACCGCGTGCTCGACGCGCTGCACAAGATCAAGTGGGAGGTCGACGGCTCGCTGTCGTTCCGCCGCTCGTGCGCGCACGGCATCTGCGGATCGGATGCCATGCGCATCAACGGCCGCAACCGCCTGGCCTGCAAGACCCTGATCAAGGATCTCGACATCTCGCAGCCGATCTACGTCGAGGCGATCAAGGGCCTGCCGCTCGAGAAGGACCTCATCGTCGACATGGAGCCGTTCTTCGCCTCCTACCGCGAGGTGCAACCGTTCCTCATCTCGAACTCCAAGCCCGAGCCCGGCAAGGAGCGCATCCAGTCGATCGTCGACCGCGAGGTCTTCGACGACACGACGAAGTGCATCCTGTGCGCCGCGTGCACCTCGTCGTGCCCCGTCTTCTGGACCGACGGTCAGTACTTCGGTCCCGCCGCGATCGTCAACGCGCACCGCTTCATCTTCGACTCGCGCGACGACGCGGGCGACGTGCGTCTCGACATCCTCAACGACAAAGAGGGCGTGTGGCGCTGCCGCACCACCTTCAACTGCACCGAGGCGTGCCCCCGCGGCATCGAGGTCACCAAGGCCATCGCCGAGGTCAAGCAGGCCGTCCTCCGCGGCGGTCGCTGATCCCTCCCTCTTCGAACGGCGGGTGCGCGCAGGCGGACCCGCCGTTCGGCGTCTGCGGGCCCGACCCCGCGGCATCCATTCATTAGGCTCGACGCGTGACCGACAGCCGCCACGACCCGCGCCCGCTCCCCGCGGCCGGCGAGGAGGAGCGCACGCTGCGCGACCGCTTCGACGCGGCTCAGCTGGCGGTGCGGGAGCGCCTCGACGAACCGCTCGCACGGGCGGCCAAAGTCGTGCAGTGGTTCCCGATCCGGGTCTGGCGGCACTTCCTCCAGCACAACGGTTTCCTGCTCGCCGCGGGGATGAGCTACCAGGGGCTGTTCGCCGTCTTCTCCGCGCTGTATCTGTCGTTCGCGGCGGTGGGGATCTGGCTGGGCGGAAGCAAGGCTGCGATCGACGGGCTCATCGGCATCATCAACAGCTACATCCCGGGGCTCATCAGCAAGAACGGCCTGGTGCAGCCCGACAAGGTCGAGGCCGTCGCGCAGGAGAGCGGGAAGCTGCTCGGCATCACGGGTGCCATCGCGGCGATCGTCGTCATCTGGACGGCGATCGGGTTCGTGACCTTCACCCGCCGCGCGGTACGCGACACGTTCGGCCTCCCCTTCGACATGCGCAACTACGCGCTGTTGAAGGCCCGTGACTTCGTCGCATCGCTGTTGTTCGGGCTCGCGCTCCTGGTCGGCGCCCTGCTCGGTTCCATCACCACAGGCGCCGTCGACCTCGTGTTCGGCATCCTCGGGTGGGATCGCGAGACACCCGGGTGGACGATCGGTGCGCGGGCGATCTCGGCCCTGGTCGCCTTCGGGGTCAACACCCTGGCACTCGCCGCGCTCTTCCGCTTCTTGACGGGGACGAGCCTGAGCTGGCGGCGGGCCTGGCCGGGCGCACTCGTCGGCGCCGGCGGAATGGTCGTGCTGCAGATCGGTGCGGGATTCCTCCTCGTCTACACCCCGACGAACCCCCTCCTCGGAACGTTCGCCGCCCTCATCGGTTTCCTCCTCTGGTTCCGCCTCATCGGGATCGTCATCCTCGTGTCGGCTGCCTGGATCGCCGTCGCGGCGGGCGACCGTGATGTGCCCCTGCGTTCGCCCGAGGACAGGCTCGCGATGGAGCAGGCGGCTCTCGTCATCGCCGCGCAGGTGGGGGTGCGCGAGGCCGAGCGTGCGGCCGCGACCGCCCGCTGGCCGTGGCGCTGGCGGGCACGCCGACGGGTCGCCGCGGCCCGGAGGAACCTCGCTCAGGCGCAGGCTGCTGTGCCCGCGCCGCGTCGCACGTCGCTCCTCCCCGACTGACCGGCCCGATGTCGGGCGCCCCCGTTAGGCTCGTGGGGTGGCTCGTTCCGTACGCATCGTCTCCATCAACGTCAATGGCATCCGTGCCGCCGTCCGCAAGGGCATGACCGAGTGGCTCGAAGCCTCGGGTGCCGACATCGTCGCCCTGCAAGAGGTGCGCGCCACCGCCGACCAGCTCGCCGAGGCCCTGCCCGGGTGGGAGATCGTCAACGACGAGGCCCTGCAGAAGGGCCGCGCGGGCGTCGCGATCATCAGCCGGCTCCCCGGCGTCGACACCCGCACGCACCTCGGTCCCGAGCCTCTCGACGCGTCCGGGCGGTGGATCGAGACCGACTTCGACATCGACGGCGAGACCGTCACGATCGTCAGCGCCTACGTGCACAGTGGCGAGGTCGACACCCCCAAGCAAGACGCGAAGTGGTTGTTCCTGGATGCCATGGAGCAGCGCCTCCAGACCCTCAAGGCCGAGCGCGAGCTCGCACTCGTCACGGGCGACCTGAACGTGGGGCACCGCGAGCTCGACATCAAGAACTGGCGTGGCAACCGCAAGAACGCCGGCTTCCTCCCCCGCGAGCGCGCCTACTTCGACCGCTTCTTCGGGCCCGCCGGCGAAAGAGTCGAGGGGGTCGACGGCTCGGTGGGCACGGGCCTCGGCTGGATCGACGTCGGGCGCCGACAGATGGGCGAGGTCGAGGGGCCGTACACGTTCTGGTCGATGCGCGGGAAGGCGTTCGACACCGACAGCGGGTGGCGTATCGACTACCACGTCGCCACGCCCGCGCTGGCGGAGCGGGTCACCGCGTACCGCGTCGACCGCGCCCCCTCGTACGACACGCGCTGGAGCGACCACGCCCCGGTGATCGTCGACTACGCGCTCGGGCGCTGAACACGGGCACGCGTCCACGGCGCGGGAGCGGGGCGCCACGCGCTGCGATTTCGTCTGCGTCCAGGGCGCGGGGGCAGAGTGCCGCGCGCTCTGCTGCGGCGCTCGCCACGATGCTCGCCGCCGGGTCGGGCGCGGTGTGCTCGACGCCTAGGATCGAGGGGTGACCCAGCAGCGCCTCTACTCCGGAATGCAGCCCTCCGCCGACAGCCTCCAGATCGGCAACTACATCGGTGCGCTGCTGCAGTGGCGTCAGCTGCAGGACGAGTACGACGCCTTCTTCTCGGTCGTCGACCTGCACGCCCTGACCCAGCCCGGCGACCCCGCCGAGCGCCGTGAGAAGACCCGCCGCACGGCCGCTCAGTACATCGCTGCGGGCATCGAGCCCTCGCGATCGACGCTCTACGTCCAGTCGCACGTCCCCGCGCACGCGGAGCTGCAGTGGGTCCTGTCGACCATGACCGGATTCGGCGAGGCCGGGCGCATGACGCAGTTCAAGGACAAGTCGGCACGCTACGGAGCGGATGCCACCAACGTCGGCCTCTTCACCTATCCGGTCCTCATGGCCGCCGACATCCTGCTGTACCAAACCGACGTCGTGCCGGTCGGAGACGACCAGAAGCAGCACATCGAACTCACCCGCGACCTCGCCGAGCGCTTCAACAAGAGCTTCGGTGAGACGTTCACGATGCCGAAGCCGATGATCCAACGCGAGACGGCCCGCATCTACGACCTGCAGAACCCCACCTCGAAGATGTCGAAGTCGGCCGAGTCCGACGCCGGCGTGCTGTGGATGCTCGACGAGCCGAAGGTCAGCGCGAAGAAGATCATGCGGGCGGTCACCGACTCGGAGGGGTCCGTGCGCTTCGACCGCGACGAGAAGCCGGGTGTCTCCAACCTCCTCGTGATCTACTCCGCCCTCACCGGCCGCGACATCACGGCGATCGAGGACGAGTACGCGGGCCGTGGGTACGGCGACTTCAAGAAGGGCCTCGCCGAGGTGGTGGTGAACGAGTTCGAGCCGGTGCGCGAGCGTGCGCTCGAGCTCATCGCTGACCCCGCCGAGCTCGACCGCGTGCTCGCGACGAACGCGGAGCGGGCGGCATCCGTGGCCGAGAAGACCCTCTCGGACGTGTACGAGCGCATCGGGCTCCTGCGCCGGGGCTGAACGAGAGGTCTGCCGCGCAGCGGATTCGGAAACGGGCAGCAGATCCGGATGCCAGGGCTCACCGTCGTCCGAATCCGCGACGCATCTCCGAATCCGGCGCCCCCTTGCCTCGACGAACCGGGGCGCAGCGCGCCGATGCAAGGGTCGTGACGATGTCGGAAGCCCGTGGCAGCATGGGCGCATGCCGGAGATGCCTGAGGTCGAGGGGCTCGTCGAGTTCCTGCGCGGCCGTGTCACGGGGTTGCACGTGGCGAAGGCCACTGTGTCGGCGATCAATGCCCTGAAGACCTACGACCCGCCCCTGACGGCCCTGGTGGGCTCGGCAGTGACCGCCGTCGATCGTCACGGCAAGTTCGTCGATGTCTCGACCGACGCGGGGGTGCACCTTGTCTTCCACCTCGCGAAAGCGGGTTGGCTGCGCTGGCACGACGTGTTGCCCTCCACGGTCATCAAGCCCGGGAAGACCCCGATCGCCCTGCGCGTCGGTTTCGACGACGGCTCGGGCTTCGACCTCACCGAAGCGGGCACGAAGAAGTCGCTCGCCGTGTACGCGGTGCACGCCCCCGACGAGGTGCCCGGCATCGCGCGGCTCGGTCCCGACCCGCTGAGCGACGGCTTCGACCGCGCTGCGTTCGGCGAGCTGCTCACCGGTCGCCGCACGCAGATCAAGGGCGTGCTGCGCGATCAGTCGATCATCGCCGGGGTCGGCAACGCGTACTCCGACGAAATCCTGCACGCGGCGAAGATGTCTCCCTACGCTCTCGCCGCGACGCTCACCGACGAGGAGGTCGATCGACTCTTCCGGGCGATGGTCGAAACGCTCACCGAGGCGATCGATGCCGCGCGCAGCAAGCCGCCGGCGGAGCTGAAGGACGCCAAGAGGCGCGGCATGCGCGTGCACGGTCGACGTGGCGAGGCGTGTCCCGTCTGCGGCGACGAGGTGCGCAGCGTGTTCTTCGCCGACAACTCGCTCGAGTACTGCCCGACGTGCCAGACCGGTGGCAAGCTGCTCGCCGATCGGCGGCTTTCACGGCTTCTGAAGTAGCCGCGCGGCCGGCGCCGCATGTCAATCCATGTCGGGGAATGAAACCGGCCACACCGCGTTGACTACACTTCGAAGTGCAAACAACGTGCTCCGGGGTCGGTGAGAATCCGAACCGGCGGTGACAGTCCGCGAACCCCTCCGCTTGTGCGGTGGGGCCGATCCGGTGGAATTCCGGGACCGACGGTGATGCGACGGGTGACCGACGCTAGTCCGGATAGGAGGCAGCACGGACGGCGCATCGCGCCTTCCCGCTGGCCCTGCCCCGACACCGCGGGAAGGACAGGGAAATGGCATCCGCCGTCGAGATCGACGCCATGCGGCGAGCGCTCCAGCTCGCCCGGCGCGGCCCGCGCGGGCTCAACCCGCAGGTCGGCGCTGTCATCCTCTCGCCGACCGGTGAGATCCTCGCCGAGGGGTACCACCGCGGCGCGGGGACCCCGCACGCCGAGGTCGACGCCCTCTCGCAGCTCGCGCCCGGCGCGGCCCGTGGCGCGACGGCGGTCGTGACCCTCGAGCCCTGCAACCACACCGGGCGCACCGGTCCGTGCGCGGTCGCCCTCATCGACGCCGGCGTCAGCCGAGTCGTGTTCGCTCTCGACGACCCCACCGCGGCAGCCTCCGGTGGAGCCGACCGGCTGCGCGCAGCCGGGGTCGACGTCGAGCGCGGCGTCGAGAAGGACGCCGCGGAGGAGCTCATCCACGACTGGGTGGCCCTGCAGCGCACCGGTCGGCCGCACGTCACCGTCAAGTGGGCGCAGAGCCTCGACGGCCGCGCCGCCGCCGACGACGGCACGAGCCAGTGGGTCACCGGGCCGGCCGCTCGTCGCGACGTGCACTCCCGCCGGGCCGCCGCCGATGCGATCGTCGCCGGCACGGGAACCGTGCGCGCCGACGACCCGGCTCTGACCGCACGCGACGACGACGGCACGCTCCTCGCGGCCCAGCCCCAGCCTGTCGTCATCGGCAAGAGCGAGACGCCTCCGGATGCCGCTGTCCGTCGGCACCCGCGAGAGCCCCTGTTCTTCGCGACGCACGACGTGAAGACCGTCCTCACCGAGCTCGCTGGGAGAGGCATCCAGCGCGTCTTCGTCGAGGGCGGGCCCACCCTCGCGAGCGCCTTCGTCCGGGAAGGCCTTGCTGACGAGTTGCTCGTCTACGTCGCGCCCGTGCTGCTCGGCGGCTCGCGCCTCGCCCTGGGCGACGTGGGTGTCCCCACCATCGACGCGGCCCGGCGCTTGGCCGTGGCATCCGTCCAGACCCTCGGCGACGATCTGCTGATCGTCGCCCACCCCACCACCCGAACGCAGGGAGATCACTGATGTTCACCGGAATCGTCGAAGAGATGGGCGCCATCACCGCGGTCGAACCGTCGGGCGACGGCGTGCGCGTGACCGTGCGCGCTCCCCTTTCGGTCTCGGACGCCGGCCACGGCGACTCGATCTCGGTCAGCGGCGTGTGCCTCACCGTCGTCGACCAGGGCGAGGACTGGTTCACCGCTGACGTGATGAAGCAGACGCTCGACATGTCGACTCTCGCCGACGTCGCACCGGGCCGCCCGGTGAACCTGGAGCGCGCGACGGCGGCGCACGGGCGCCTCGGCGGTCACATCGTCCAGGGCCACATCGACGGCACGGGCGTGGTGCGCGAGGTGCGTCCCGGTGCTCAGTGGAGCGTCGTGCGCATCGGCATCCCGAATCACCTCGCTCCCCTCGTCGTCGACAAGGGATCGATCGCGATCGACGGCGTCTCCCTCACCGTGAGCGCCGTGAGCGATGCCCACGAGGCGGAGCAGTGGCTCGAGGTGTCGCTCATCCCCGAGACGCTCGCCGCGACCACTCTCGGCCGAGCCGAGGCCGGAACACCGGTCAACCTCGAGACCGACATCCTCGCGCGCCACGTGCAGCGCATGCTCGCCTTCCGCACATCAGAGAATCCCGCGGCTGCGGCCGCATCGACCGAGAGGGGCTCCCGATGAGCCTGTCCCCCATCCCCGAGGCCCTGGAGGCCCTGCGCGCCGGGCGGCCGATCCTGGTCGCCGACGACGAGAACCGCGAGAACGAGGGCGACGTCATCCTGTCGGCGGCACTCGCGACCCCCGAAGCCCTGGCCTGGACGGTCCGCTGGTCCAGCGGGTACGTGTGCGCGCCCATGCCCGCCGAGTGGGCCGACCGCCTCGACCTGCCGCCCATGGTCGCGGTCAACGAGGACGCGCGCGGCACCGCGTACACCGTGAGCGTCGACGCGGCGTCGGGCGTGACGACCGGTATCAGCGCCGCCGACCGCGCTCGCACGCTCAACGTCCTCGCCGACCCCGAATCGGTGCCGACCAGCGTCATCCGCCCCGGGCACATCCTCCCGCTGCGAGCCGTCGACGGCGGCGTCCGTGAGCGGGCCGGCCACACCGAGGCGGCGGTCGACCTCATGAAGCTCGCGGGCCTCGAGCCGGTCGCCGCGATCGCCGAGGTCGTCGCCGAAGACGGCAGCATGATGCGCCTGCCCGGGCTCTTCGAGCTCGGCGAGCGGGACGGCATCCCGGTCATCACGATCGAGCAGCTCATCGGCTACCTGAACGAAACCGATCCCCTGCCTGCGTCGACCCCCGCGCGGCGCCGCGTGAGCCTGCGCGCCGAGTCGAACGTACCCACCACGCACGGCACCTTCCGCTTCCTCGCCTACAAGGACCGCGTCACCGGGACCGATCACATCGCGGTCGTCTCGGGAGAACTGGGTGCCAAGGCCCCGCTCGTCCGCGTGCACTCCGAGTGCTTGACCGGCGAGGCGTTCGGCTCGCTGAAGTGCGAGTGCGGCCCCCAGCTCGACGCGGCGCTCGACCGCATCGACGAGGACGGCGGCATCGTCATCTACATGCGCGGCCACGAGGGACGCGGCATCGGCCTCATCAACAAGCTTCGGGCCTACAACCTGCAGGAGCGCGGTCTCGACACCGTGGACGCCAACCTGGCCCTCGGCCTTCCCGCCGACGCGCGCGACTACGCCGCCGCGGCCGGCATCCTGGCCGACCTCGGTGTCGAACAGGTGCGCCTGCTGACCAACAACACCGACAAGGTGAACCAGCTCCGCGGCTTCGGCCTCGACGTCGTCGAGCAGGTTCCGCTCCTCGTCGGGGTCGGCCCGAACAACCACCAGTACCTCGAGACGAAGCGCGACCGGATGGGTCACATCATCGCCGAGGACGACCTGCGCGACGCCCTCGCGCACATGAAGGAAGAGAGCGCCTGATGGCCGGTAGTGGAGCACCCGAGACCGGCGGCGTCGACGCGTCGGGCCTGAACGTCGTCGTCATCGCCGGCACCTGGCACGAGGTCATCACCGACGGCCTGATCGCCGGAGCGAAGAGAGTCCTGGATGCCACGGGCGCGACGTACCGCGTGGTGCGCGTTCCGGGATCCTTCGAGCTGCCGGTCGCCGCGAAAGCCGCGTTCGACGGCGGGGCGGATGCCGTCGTCGCCCTCGGCGTCATCATCCGGGGCGGGACGCCACACTTCGAGTTCGTCTCATCGGCGGCGACCGACGGTCTCACCCGCGTCGCCCTCGACGCGGGCAAGCCCGTCGGCTTCGGCGTGCTGACCCTCGACGACGAGCAGCAGGGTCTCGACCGCGCCGGCCTCGAGGGGTCGAAGGAGGACAAGGGCGAGGAGGCCGCGGACGCGGCGATCCGTACCGCTCTGGTGCTGCGGGAGTTGCGCGGCTGACGCTCACTCGACGGGCTCGGCGGAGGTGGCTGAGCCCGTCGA